>DFBO01000033.1:0-2101 GCA_002366675.1 Flavobacteriaceae bacterium UBA3078 | reverse complement strand
AAAAAAAAGTTTTTTCTAAAATTTTGGTTAAGCAAAATAATTAATATATTACAAAGGGGAATTCTATTTTTAGGTTCCTCTTTTTTAGTTAAAAAAAACATTTATAAATTATGGAATTATTTGGAATAGAATTTACAGAATGGGTAGGTTATGTTGCTATGGCAACAGTACTTATTTCTTTTTTAATGAAGGATGTAAGGAAGTTACGACTTGTTAATTCGTTTGGATGTTTACTATTTGTAGTTTATGGTTTTATGTTAGATCCATTGTCTTTGCCTATTGTTTTAACAAATACTGCCATTTTCTGTATCAACATGTATTATACACTATTGAAAAAAGCTTAAGTTTACTATATTTACAAAAATTTCGATATGACAAATTCTGTTATAAGAAAAAAAGTTTGTATAAAAGAATGAATATAAATATCCTTGACTTTTATTAACTCAAATTAAGTTAGTAAAGCCTTATTATGAGCATAATTAATAACATTTTTAAAGATAAAAATCTATTGAATTTATTGCTCTTTGGTTTTATTATTAGATTAGCTCTCTTTTTTGGTTTATATCCAGATGCTAGTGTTTTTCCTGATTCAGGAAGTTATTTCCACTTAGCAAAAAAAATGTCTACCTTTTCTTTAGAAGGTTATAGTGGAGAAAGGAGCCCAGGTTACCCCATACTTCTATTATTTGCAATAGGAAAAGTAAAAATATTAATAATATACCAATTTTTACTTGGTACTATTTGCTCTTTATTTTGGTATAAAACACTCGTCAATTTTAAATTTACAAATAGAGAAAGCTTTTGTATTACCATACTTTTACAGTTATTTATTAATGTTTTTTTTTATGAAACAGCATTTCTAATCGAAAGTTTTGCTTTATTCTGTATGTCGATTGTTATCTATATTATAACAAAGCCTAATTATTCTATTAATAAAAATTACAAGGTAGAGCTCTTGCTCAGTATTGTATTAGGTTACTTAGTGTTAATTAAACCTTTTTTTGCTTATTTACCATTCTTAATTTATGGTTTATTTACATTAAAAAAGTTTAATTTTAGAAATCTTATCAATAAAAAATTAATTCTTTTCATCTTTCCTTTAGTGGTATATTTTGGATGGTCTTATGTAAATAAAATAAATACAGGTTATTTTGTTTCCACGACTTTTTTTGGATTAAATCTCGCTCAAAACTGTGTGTATTTTGCTGAAAAATCACCGGATGAATTTCAATGGGTTGGACAACCCTATGCGGAATTTAGAGATAAAACTATTCTAGAAGAAAGAGATGTTGCCATGAGTATATGGAATGCTTATGGAGAAGGAAAAGCTTTTGATAGTTATGGATTAAGTTTTGTGGAGCTATCTCACGAGTTTGGGGAGTATGCTAAAGCGACTATTATTTCAAATCCAAAAGATTATGCAAAACAAGTAGTAACACGTTCTTGGTTAGATTTTTGGGAGCCCAGTATCTCTTGGAATGAAGATAAATTTAGATTTAATTCTGTATATAATTTATTTGTCAAAATATGGGATGTGCAAAAGATAATATTGTATACTATAGTTGTTGTTTTTATTTTGATAAGTTTCGTTGTATATATTCGTGCAATCTACAAAAGACATATAGATACAAGTTTTATAATTGCTTCGTTTGTTATAGTGCCTTCTATTCTTCAAGCCATGGTTACCTATGGAACGAATAGTAGATATAGTTATCCATTTGATTTTATTATGGTTTTTATGCTTTTAATTTTCTTAAAAGAAAAGGGTATATGGAATAAGTTAAGAAAAGTTATTTAATCGAAATGCAAGAACACTTTATTGAATAAATAGTTTTCTAAGTAAATAGTTTTTTTATTATTTAAGTTTTTCTTAAAATAAATAGGCATTAATTTTTTTTGAATGAAAAGAGCTTTAATTTTAAACATTCTTATTTAATACTTATGAGAGACTTTAAAGTAGTAACATACACTTCTAAATATTACAAGATTTGGAATGATTTTCTAAAAGACTCGAAAAATGGCACTTTTTTATGTCATCGTGATTTTATGGAATATCATCAGGATAGATTTGAAGATGGGTCATTCTTGGTTTTTAAAGACG
>DFBO01000055.1:2225-2649 GCA_002366675.1 Flavobacteriaceae bacterium UBA3078 | reverse complement strand
AACAAGTGTACCTACTTTATAATCATTTTCACTATATGAAGTATTAGCCCTTCCCATGCCGCCACAACCTCTTCCATAACCCCAACGTCCAGTATATCCTAAACCGCCATTGAAATTTGTATAAGCAGTAATATTAGTCTTTGTCTGTATAACCAAGTAGAGAGTTATGGTTGCATCTCCATTAGTTTCAACTAGCTTGATTCCTCTTGAGCTAAATTCATTTGTTAAGGCATCTGTAATCCTTTTTTTATCGAAGCCGTTTAATACTTTATCGCTTTCTTTTTCCCAACCACCAAAACTTACAGTTTTGTATTTTGTGAAATCTGTATTTTTATCGAAATCACTATTGATTTGTGAATAGCTATAGCTAGTAATTATAACAATAAGAAAAAGACTGAGTTTTTTGAGAAGATTTTTCATTGTG
>DFBO01000055.1:0-2076 GCA_002366675.1 Flavobacteriaceae bacterium UBA3078 | reverse complement strand
AAGAAAATTACCACTCATTAATTCTATTAGAATCTAGTTTAATAAAAATAAAAAGTAAAATGGTAAAGCCCCAAAGACCAGAACCACCATAGCTAAAAAAGGGCAGAGGTATTCCAATGGTTGGAATTAATCCCATGACCATACCTATATTAATCAAAAAGTGGAAAAATAAAATGGCAGCAACACTGTATCCATAAACTCTACTAAATTGAGACTTTTGTAATTCGGAGAGATGTAAAATACGCAATAATAAAAGCACAAAAAGTATAACTACAAAGACGCTTCCAGCAAATCCCCATTCTTCACCTACAGTACTAAAAATATAATCTGTATGTTGTTCTGGTACAAATTTCCCAGTGGTTCTTGTTCCTTCTAAAAAGCCTTTTCCAGTAAATCCACCTGAGCTAATAGCTTTTTCAGATTCATATAAATTATATAAAATGTCTTTTCGCATTTTCGCGATTTTGTCTGGGTCATTTTCTAATCTAAGCCATAAACTAATCCTGTCTTGTTGGTGAGGTTGTAATATACTTTGGTAAAAGAATTTAACACCAAAACTTAATACTAAACAAGCTATAATTATTGAAGCTGTTTTTAAAAGAGGTGGTTTAGATGCTCTTGTGAAGTGATAAGCTAAAATGATTATTGTAACTATAATCGATGTGATTAATGCTCCAAATTTTAAAGAACAAATTGAAATTAACACAAGCAAGAGTCCAATATTTAAATACACTTTTGGTAGCCCTTCTCTATACAAAACAAAAAAGAAAGAAGCATATACAACAGTACTACCTGCATCATTTTGTAACAATATTAAAATTGCTGGAATTATAATAATTATTAATACCTGTATTTGATCTTTGAAATTTTTAATATCTGTTTGTAAATCGCTAACATATTTTGCAACAGCCAAGGCTGTAGCAGCTTTTGCAAATTCACTAGGCTGAATAGTCATGCCTCCAATGCCATACCAAGAAGTTGCTCCATTAACATTTTTTCCAAACAGAAAAAGACCAACCAAAGAGAGCATGGCGAATATGTAAATTAGACTAGAAAACCGTTCATAAAATTTGGATTCTATAGATAATATGAGAATAATTAAAAGGAAAGTTAAAATAATAAAAACAAGTTGCTTTCCATAAGGTTGCGTAAAATCAAAATAATTAATAGTCTCACCAATATGAGAAGCAGACAATATGTTTAGCCAACCAAATCCAATTAATAAAATGAATATGATAATGGTAATCCAATCGAATTTAAAATGTCTATTTGTTTCTCTATACATTATTTGTTAATAGTAAAGGGTTTGCCTGAATATGGTTTAATATATTCATCCTCAAGACTTTTTTCTAAAACAAGTTTTTCCATTTGTTTAAGAGTGATTTCACCATTGATGTATTTTTCAATCATTAAACTAGCAATTCTTCCTGCCCAACGTGCGCCATAATAACCATTTTCAACAAGTACTGCAATGGCTATTTTCGGGTTGTCTTTTGGAGCAAAAGCAATAAAAATTGAGTGATCTGTTAACTGTGTTCTAACGCCATCTATTTTTGTAAAGTTTTCTGCCGTTCCTGTTTTTCCACAAATTTCAATTCCTGGAACTTGTAAGAACCAAGCTGTTCCATTATTGTTATATACGTCGAATAGACCTTGAATTACAGGTTCGAAATATTGTTTGTCAATTGTTGTGTAGTGTTTTTCAGTAAACTCTTTATCGAGCTCTTTTTCTTCAATGTTTTTTATGATATGAGGTGTGTAATAAAATCCTCTATTTGCAATGGCAGCAGTCATATTTGCTAAATGGATGGGTGTTACCTGAATTTCACCTTGGCCAATAGCATTTGAAATAATGGTTGTGGCTCCCCATTTAAAATCTGGATACCATTTGTTGTAATAGGCTCCGTCTGGAATAAGTCCAGATTTCCCAATTGGTAAATCTGTGCCCAAATATTTTCCTAAACCAAAACTTTTTATATGATTACTCCAAATATCCATGGACTCACTTGCATTTGGATACATATCTACGTTTTTTCGGAAAACCGTAGCGAAATACGAATTACAAGACTTTGCTAT
>DFBO01000195.1 GCA_002366675.1 Flavobacteriaceae bacterium UBA3078 | reverse complement strand
TCTGCTGGTGGTGGTGGAAAAGGAATGCGAGCCGTTTGGAAAGCCGAAGATTTAAAAGATGCCTGGGAATCTGCTAGACAAGAATCTAGAGCAGCTTTTGGAAACGACGATATGTACATGGAAAAACTTATTGAAGAGCCAAGACATATCGAAATTCAAGTTGTAGGAGATTCTACAGGAAGAGCATGTCACCTTTCAGAAAGAGATTGTTCTGTTCAAAGAAGACACCAAAAATTAACAGAAGAAGTACCATCTCCCTTCATGACAACGGCTTTGCGTAAAAAAATGGGTGATGCAGCTGTAAAAGCAGCAGAATATATAAAATACGAAGGCGCAGGAACAGTAGAATTTCTTGTAGATAAGCACAGAAATTTTTACTTCATGGAAATGAATACACGTATTCAAGTAGAACATCCAATTACTGAACAAGTAATAGATTTCGATTTAATACGCGAACAAATACTTGTGGCTGCAGGTGTGCCAATTTCAGGAAAAAATTATACACCAAATTTACATTCTATAGAGTGTAGAATAAATGCCGAAGATCCGTTTAACGATTTTCGTCCTTCGCCTGGAAAAATCACCACGTTACATGCACCAGGAGGTCATGGTGTACGATTAGACACTCATGTTTATGCTGGGTACACTATTCCTCCAAATTACGATTCTATGATAGCCAAATTAATAACCACTGCGCAAACGCGTGAGGAGGCTATTAATAAAATGAAACGTGCATTAGATGAATTCGTAATAGAAGGGATTAAAACAACCATTCCTTTTCATAGACAACTTATGGAACATCCAGATTATCTAGCTGGAAACTATACTACGAAGTTTATGGAAGATTTTGTGATACAAAAACCAACAGAAGATTAAATTTAAAACTCCGAAATTATTTCGGAGTTTTTTATGCTCTATTATTTGGGTGTTCTTTTACTTAAAACAAGTAAAAGGCAGGCTTTCTCAAGTCGCTTTTTTTGAAACAAAAAAGAGCTTCAACAATTGCTCAATCCTTAACACAAAATCACTATTTTTACTAGAAACTAATCAAAACTAATATGAATCTCTCGTATTGGGAAACAAAATCGTGGCTAACTAATATAGACTATACCATAGTTGGAAGCGGCATTGTTGGACTTAATTGCGCTTTGCAACTAAAACAAAAATTTCCTAAAGCCACAATTCTTATCTTAGAAAAAGGCATGTTGCCACAAGGAGCAAGCACTAAAAATGCTGGCTTTGCATGTTTTGGGAGCTTAAGCGAAATTCTGGACGATTTAAAATCACATTCAGAAGAAACTATTTTTAATCTTATAAAAAAAAGAGTGGATGGCTTAACGTTATTAAGACAAACGCTTACAGATCAAGCTATTTGTTATCGACAATTAGGGGGCTACGAATTATTTACTAAAAAAGACACGCCATTTTTTGAAGCTTGTTTGGAAAAGAGGGAAGCTATAAACAACTTGATAAAGCCTATTTTTAAAGACGATGTTTTTCAGCTAAAAGAAAATGGATTCAACTTTAAAAACATTCAGGAGACATATATTTTCAATCCATTTGAAGGACAAATAGATACTGGAAAAATGATGGAAGCCTTACTTCAAAAAGTCCAAACTAAGGGCATAAAAATATTGAACAACATCTTGGTTGAAAATTTTGAGGACTCTTCAAAAGGTGTGCAAATAAAGACCAATCAAACAGAGTTTCATTCTAAGAATATCATTTTTACTACCAATGGATTTGCTTCAGAACATATATCTGAACAAGTAAAACCCGCAAGAGCTCAGGTTCTTATTACGAAACCCATTAAAGACCTTCATATTCAAGGCACATTTCATTTAGATAAGGGCTATTATTATTTCAGAAATATTGATAACCGTATTTTGTTTGGAGGAGGCAGAAATCTGGATTTTAAAGCTGAAGAAACCACCAAATTAGCACAAACGGAACTTATCCAAAACAAATTAAAACACCTTTTAAAAACGGTTATATTATCAGAAACCGAATTTGAAATAGATTATAGTTGGTCTGGCATTATGGGAGTTGGTACAACAAAAGAACCTATTGTAAAACAAGTGTCAAATCATGTGTATTGTGGCGTGAGACTTGGAGGAATGGGAGTTGCCATTGGCAGTTTGGTAGGAAAAGAAATAGTTGATTTAATAGACTAAAATGATTAAAAAATTCTTCAAATTTATATTTAAACTTATTCTTGGATTATTTATCCTTTCTATAGCCATGGTATTTTTGTATAAATGGGTTCCAGTTCCTGTAACACCACTAATGTTTATTAGGTCTGTTGAGAATTTTCAAGAAGATAAATCCATGAATTGGGAACATGATTGGGTGTCTATCGACCATATTTCAAAAAATCTACAACTAGCAGTTATTTGTAGTGAAGACCAGAATTTTTTAAATCACAATGGATTTGATGTTAAAGCAATTGAAAAAGCGTATCAGGAAAATAAAAAAGGAAAACGTATAAAAGGCGCAAGCACTATAAGTCAGCAAACTGCAAAAAACGTTTTTTTATGGCCACAACGAAGCTGGTTAAGAAAAGGGTTTGAAGTATATTTTACATTTTTAATAGAAACTATTTGGACTAAAGAACGGACCATGGAAGTCTATTTAAATAGCATAGAAATGGGACATGGTATATATGGAGCCCAAGCAGCTGCCAACTATTGGCATAAAAAGCCAGCTTTAAAATTATCGCAATACGAAGCTGCTTCAATAGCGGCTATTTTACCAAATCCGTTAAAATATAGAGCCAAACCAGCTTCAAAGTATATTGAAGGCAGAAAAAGTTGGATTGTTAGACAAATGGGTTATTTTGGCAAGTTAGATTATAATAAAGTAAATAAAAAATAAAATGGAACTCAAGCAAAAATTATACATGCAATGTGTTCAGTTTTGTAATAATAGACTTGAAACAATAAGGAATTCTATTGAAGAAATTCAAGAATCCCTTACATCAGAAACTAAAAGTTCTGCAGGCGATAAGCATGAAACAGGAAGAGCTATGCTTCAGTTAGAACGAGAAAAGGCAGGCAATCAATTAGCTGAAACACAAAAACTACAAGAATTACTTTCAAAAATAGACGCCTCAAAAATCTCAAAAATGGCTTCTTTAGGAAGCCTCGTTTTTACAACACAAGCCAATTATTTTATTGCTATAAGCGCTGGAGAAATAGTTGTTGAAAATGAAAAATATTTTGCTATTTCACCTAACACAGCTATTGGAAAATTGTTAATAGGTAAAGAGGTTGGCGATGTGATGACTTTTAGTGAAAACGAATTTAAGGTTGTTGCTGTTTTATAATAAAGCTTAATTCTTTACTTTTTTCAATGGCTTTAATATTTTCGACAAATATAGTTGTTCCATTAAACTCAGCCTCAATCAAATAATAATGTCCTTTAAAATAACATTGTTTTACTGTGGCTTTTAAATCTGACTTTTCAACCACTTGAAGTTGATGTGCATAAACAATCTTTCCATCTATCACATTAAATTCACAAAAAAACGAAGCGACTAATGGTGTTTCTGGATTATTGAATAAATATTCAGGTGTGTTATTGGCAACTATTTTTGCATCATTTAAAACGATCATTCTATTAGAATAAGGCAAAACATCTTCTTTATCATGTGAGGCGACAATACAAGCAATGTTATTTACTTTTAGATAATTGAACAGATTCCGTCTTAGACTTTGCTTTTTAAAGTTATCAATATGACTAAAAGGCTCATCAAGTAATAAAATTTCAGGCTCTTTTGCCAAAGCTCTAGCCAATGCCACACGTTGTTTTTGTCCACCACTTAAAAGTTTTACTTTGGTGTTAGCAAATTGAGTAAGCTCTACAACCTCAAGGAGTTCTTTTATGCGTGTTTGTTTATCTTTAGGATAGAAATTAGACAAGAATTTACCAATGTTTTCGGCAACTGAAATAAAAGGCATTAAGTCGAATTCTTGAGACACGTATTTCATAAAATCATAACCAACTACAAGATTATGTTTTGGGCCAAGAATTTCGGAGTCTTTCCAAAAAACTTGCCCTTTATTTACGTCTAATTCTCCATAAAGTAATTTTAATAAAGTGCTTTTGCCAGAACCACTTTCACCAATAATAGAAACATGTTCTCCAGGGTTTGCCTGAAAACTAATATTTTGAAGAACAGTTTTTTTTAAATACCCAAAAGAGATGTTTTT
>DFBO01000217.1:2766-3005 GCA_002366675.1 Flavobacteriaceae bacterium UBA3078 | reverse complement strand
TAACATATCATTTTTAGATAAAACCCTACCTGAAGGATTGTGAGGCGTATTCACAATTATCATTCTAGTTTTATCAGAAATCAACTCTTTTATTGCTGCCCAATTAATTGTAAATTCTTCGGGATTTAACTGAACTGCAATAGGTTTTCCGCCAAAAAGTTCAATTGTAGGTTCATAACAATCATAAGCAGGCTTAAAAATTAGTACCTCATCACCTTTTTTAATAGTAGCTGCAATTA
>DFBO01000217.1:0-2594 GCA_002366675.1 Flavobacteriaceae bacterium UBA3078 | reverse complement strand
CTTTGCATCACTTTCAAAATCAGGGAACCCCTGAGATAAATTAAGCGCATTTTGTTGAGTTGCCAAAGTGCTCATTATTGAAAATATTGAAGTTGGTATTTCGGGTAGTTTAGATTGAAAAGAGTCCATATATCGGCATACATTTAATTGTTTAAAATGGTGTTCTTTATTAAATTGTTTTTAAAATTACTAAAATTAGTATTGATACCAATTGCTTTTACAACAAAAAACCTGTTTCATTTCTGAAACAGGTTTTTAAATATCAAAATTATTTATTTCGTTTAAATAATGTTTGCTTTTAGATATTCGCGATTCATACGTGCAATATTTTCCAATGAAATACTTTTAGGGCATTCAACTTCGCAAGCACCTGTATTTGTACAGTTTCCAAAACCTTCTAAATCCATTTGAGCTACCATATTTTTAACACGGTCTTTTGCTTCAACTTTACCTTGTGGCAACAATGCAAATTGAGATACTTTTGCCGAAACAAATAACATAGCACTAGAGTTTTTACAACTTGCAACACACGCACCACATCCAATACAAGCAGCAGCATCCATAGATAAATCTGCATTGTGTTTTGAAATAGGAATAGCATTTGCATCTTGCGTATTTCCTGAAGTATTAATTGAAATATAACCACCAGCCTGCTGAATACGCTCAAAAGCCATACGATCTACAATTAGATCTTTAATTACTGGAAAAGCTTTTGCTCTCCAAGGTTCAATGTAAATTGTATCTCCATCTTTAAATGTACGCATGTGCAATTGACACGTTGTAATTCCACGATCTGGTCCGTGAGGCTCACCATTAATATGTAAAGAACACATTCCACAAATACCTTCTCTACAATCGTGATCAAAAGCAATTGGCACTTCATTTTTCGCAACTAAATCTTCATTTAACACATCCATCATTTCTAAAAACGACATATGTTCTGAAATATCAGTTACTTTATATTCGACCATTTGACCTTTATCTTGAGGTCCTTTTTGTCTCCAAATTTTTAACGTTAAATTCATAACTACTAGGTTTTAGTGATTAGCGAAAAGCGAAAAAAGGGTTAATTTTTTTCTTCTAATTTACGTATAAGTGAATTTAGCATTTTACTAACTTCAACAATTAAACTTTCAATATTTTCGTAACCAGTATAATATTTTAATTCTTTTGAAATAATTATTTGTGTTTCTAATTCAAACAAAGAGCCTCGAGCTATTCTTAAAAATTGTATATAATTTTTCCTTGACATTCTACCCCAACCTTCTGCAATATTTGAAGGTATAGAAATTACTGCTCTTCTAATTTGACTTATAATACCAAATTTTTCATCAGCTGGAAAAAGTTCAGTGAGTTGATAGACCTCTTTAACTAATAGGATTGATTTTTGCCAAACCAATAAATCTTTATATGATTTTATACTACTCACTTTTCGCTTTTCCCTCTTCGCTAATTATTATTTATATGAACGAGTTTTTAGTTCGATATCTTTAAATTCTAATTCTTCTTTATGTAAAATAGCTTCACTAGGCTTTCCTGTAAATTCCCAAGCTGAAACATACGCGTAGTTTTCATCATCACGTTTTGCTTCACCATCTTCAGTTACATGTTCTTCTCGGAAATGACCTCCACAAGATTCTTCACGTTCTAGGGCATCTTTAGCAAATAATTCACCTAGCTCTAAGAAATCAGCTACTCTCCCTGCTTTTTCTAATTCAGGGTTCAATTCATTTAAATCTCCCGGAACTTTTACGTTTTTCCAAAAATCTTCACGAATTTCTTGAATCTCTTGAATTGCTTCTTTTAAATGCTTTTCATTACGAGCCATTCCTACTTTATTCCACATTACTAAACCTAGTTTTTTATGGAAATAATCTACAGAATGTGTTCCTTCATTATTGATAAAGAAATCTAATTGATCTTTAACAGATTTTTCAACTTCATCAAATTCTGGAGAATCGGTTGGTATAGCGCCAGTTCTAATATCATCAGCTAAATAATCGCCAATAGTATAAGGTAATACAAAATAACCATCAGCCAACCCTTGCATTAACGCAGATGCTCCTAAACGGTTTGCACCGTGATCAGAGAAATTGGCTTCACCAATACAGTACAATCCTGGAACGGTAGTCATTAAATTATAATCAACCCAAACACCACCCATTGTATAGTGTGTTGCAGGATAAATCATCATTGGTGTTTTGTATGGATCTTCATCTATAATTTTCTCATACATTTGGAATAAGTTACCGTATTTGGCTTCAATAATTCCTTCCCCTAATTCAATAATTTTTTCTTCAGAAGCATTTGATATTCCGTGAATTTTAGCTTGCTCGCTTCCATAACGATGTATTGCCGCAGCAAAATCTAAGTAGACTGCTTCACCAGTTGCGTTTACACCATAACCAGCATCGCAACGTTCTTTAGCTGCTCTTGAAGCAACATCACGTGGTACTAGATTTCCAAACGCAGGATATCTACGTTCTAAATAATAATCTCTATTTTCTTCAGCAATTGCAGTAGGCTTTAATTTACCTTCTTGAATTGCTTTTGCGTCTTCAATTTTTGCAGGAACCCAAATTCTACCATCATTA
>DFBO01000032.1 GCA_002366675.1 Flavobacteriaceae bacterium UBA3078 | reverse complement strand
TAGTTGAAAATGAATCAAGAGAAGAAAGGTTTATTTCAGATCATCCAAATTCACAATTAGAAATTGTATCAACAGATTGGAGACCAATAGCTGAAGTGGAATTCACTAAAGAACGTGGTAAAGATAGAAAGGAAAACTTGCCAATTAATATTGAGGAATTTATTTCTGTAAAAGGAATTTCTGCTTTAGGAAATCAATTAACTAAAGAAAAAGTGAACCAAGTGAGTTTATTAAATTCTTTGCCATATGAGGCTCCAGAAGAAAAACCAGCTGAAGATATAGAAGTTGTGGATGAGACTAACATTTCAAATGAAACAATTGAAGACTCCAAGAATATAGAGGATGATAAGTCATCAGATAAATTAGACGACAAAGGTCAGATTACTTTATTCTAAACAACATATTTAACAAGTAGTATATAATAAGTTTAAGGCTAGATTTTATGTGTGTTTTTTAAAATTTCACACACCAGTAATATTTTTCAACAATCATATTTTATTAAAATATCAATCAAATTGATGTATTATTATTTACAAACAATTAATTGTTAATAATTTAGCAATTTCTATATAGGACATACTAATATTTTATGCATTTTCTTTTGTACTTTTAAATATTAATCAATTCTAAAACTTTATTTATGAAAAAAAGTACATTAAAAATGTTGTTTTTGATGTCAGTGGCTTTATTTATATCGTCAACTTATGCTCAAACAGCTAAAAATTCTTACAATCCTTCCAAGGTTGGAAAAGTATTAGACAAAGTTCAAACAGTAGATAATATGGCATCAAGAGAGCCATCAAATTTATTTACTAAAGAAGAGGCTCAAATTCTAAAAAAATATTATCAAACGTCTGAAATATCTAGTTCACAATTTAGAGCTACAGGTGATGTCTATGCATTAGATGTTAGGAATGGAGGAGATTATGGAACTTTCCCATTAGTTGGCCCATTTAATATTGCTAGTATTACAACAATACCTAACGATATTTATGCATCAGATTTTGATGTAACTGGAACGTTGTATGCACTAGAAACTACAGATACTAATTTGTTATCTATTGACCCAGATACTGGAGCTATTACTGTAGTTGCACCTTTAACTGGAGCAGCAGCTGGTGTTACTTATTCTGGTTTATCATGGAATCCATCAAATTCAACAATGTATGCACTTACTACAGATGGAACAACTACTACTTTATATACGTTGGATTTAACTACTGGAGTAATGACATCAGTTGGAGCTACTGGAACTACATTAGGCATTTGGCTTGCAATAGATAATACTGGAATTATATATATGGCAGATATTGGAGATGATAATTTATACACTCTAAGTTCAACAACTGGTTCTGCATCTTTAGTTGGACCTTTAGGTGTCGATATTTCTTTTGCACAAGAAGCTGATGTTGACCCTGTAACGAATACGCTATATATGGCAGGTTACATTGGTGGTGGAGTTAACAATATTTATTCTGTAGATGTGTCTACAGGAACAGCTACTGCTCTTGGTTCTGTGAATAGTGATGCTGCTGAACTGGGTATGTTTACTATTGATGGACCAATATCTATTGACAATAATTTTGTTTGTAATGATGCTATAGCTATTGGATTAGGAGTTACTAATTCTAATGGACCTTCAAATGCTGGTGCTGGTGCTTCAAATGTTTGTTTAACAGGAGCAACTAATTCTGAATGGTATTCATATACAGCTCCAAATTCAGGAGATTTAATGATAACATCTGATTTAGGTTCAAACTCAGGAATAGATACTAGAGTTTCAGTATATAATGATGATTGTGCAAATTTAGCTTGTATTGATTCAGATGATAATTCTGGAACTAATAATACATCAACAGTAGTAATCACTGTCGTTAGTGGTACTACTTATTATATTGAATGGGATGACGCAAATGATTCTGCTGCTTTTGATTTTGAATTATCTTTAGTTATGTCATGTCCAGATCCTACAAATTTTGCAGTAGGAACAATTACTGATACTTCTGCAGATTTTAGTTGGAATGCTGTAGCAGAAGCAACTAATGGGTATGTATTAAGCGTTTTTGATGCAGGTGCTGATCCAGATGTTGATACACCAGTTTATACAGAAAATATTCCATCTGGGACATTAACTGCAACTGCAACACCATTGATGTCGAATTCTATGTTTGATGCCTATATAATGGCAGATTGTAATACAAGTATGTCTAATACTGTGTCTCTTAGTTTTGAAACAGAAATTACTCCTCCAGCTTGTGGTGGTACTTATGTGGATACTGGAGGCGATGCTGGAGATTATTCTAATGCTGAAAGTATTACAACTACAATTACTCCAGATGTTTCAGGTGAAGTTGTTACAGTTACATTTACTTATGTAGATATTGAAACTTCAACTGGTGATGGTTCACAAGAAGGGTGTTGGGATTTCTTAACAGTATATGATGGTCCAGATACATCTTCACCTGTATTAGCAATGACATTGTGTGGAGAAGAAAGTGGAGACGGAGGAATGCCTACCAACTATCCAGGTAGTTTATTATCTGTAGGAATGTCATTTACATCTACACATACTTCTGGTGCTTTAACTTTTGTTTTCACTTCAGATACTAGTGTTCCAGAAACAGGTTGGGTAGCTGATGTAACCTGTGGATTACCA
>DFBO01000222.1:2937-9469 GCA_002366675.1 Flavobacteriaceae bacterium UBA3078 | reverse complement strand
CAGAAGGTTTATCCTTAAGCGATGAAGAAGTATCTTATTTAAAAGATGTAGCTAAAAAAATAGGCAGACCACTAACAGATTCTGAAGTATTCGGATTTTCGCAAGTAAACTCTGAACACTGTCGCCATAAAATCTTCAACGGAACGTTTATAATTGATGGTGAAGAAAAACCAACTTCGCTTTTCAAATTAATAAAAGAAACATCTAAACAACATCCAAACACTATTGTTTCGGCATATAAAGACAATGTCGCTTTTGTAAAAGGCCCAAGAGTGGAGCAATTTGCTCCAAAAACAGCAGATAAGCCAGACTTTTATCAAACAACAGATTTCGATTCTGTTATTTCACTTAAAGCTGAAACACACAATTTCCCAACAACCGTTGAGCCCTTTAATGGAGCAGCAACTGGTTCTGGAGGCGAGATAAGAGACAGACTAGCTGGAGGAAAAGGCTCTTTGCCATTAGCCGGAACAGCTGTTTATATGACATCTTATTCCAGATTAGAGGAAACACGTCCTTGGGAAGAAAAAATGGATGCACGTCCATGGTTATACCAAACTCCAATGGACATTTTAATAAAAGCTAGTAATGGCGCTTCAGACTTTGGAAACAAATTTGGGCAGCCACTTATTTGTGGCTCAGTTTTAACGTTTGAACATGAAGAAAATGCAGCTTCAAGCAATGCAAAAGCTAGAAAACTAGGTTATGATAAAGTGATTATGCAAGCTGGAGGCATAGGTTATGGAAAAGCAGATCAAGCGCTAAAAGATACACCAGATGTTGGAAACAAGATTGTGATTCTTGGTGGTGAAAACTACAGAATTGGTATGGGTGGAGCTGCAGTTTCATCTGCTGATACTGGAGAATTTGCTTCAGGTATTGAATTAAACGCTGTGCAACGTTCTAATCCAGAAATGCAAAAACGTGCTGCAAATGCCGTTCGTGGCATGGTAGAAAGCGAAGAAAATTTCATTGTTTCTATTCATGATCATGGTGCTGGTGGTCATTTAAATTGTTTGAGTGAATTAGTAGAAGATACAGGAGGTAAAATCGATTTAGATAAATTGCCAGTTGGAGACCCAACTCTTTCAGCTAAAGAAATTATTGGTAACGAATCTCAAGAACGAATGGGATTAGTTATTGCCGAAAAACATATTGAAACCTTACAAAAAATTGCTGAACGTGAGCGTTCACCAATGTACACAGTTGGTGATGTTACAGGTGATAATAGATTTGCTTTTGAATCTAAAACCAATGGTGAAAAGCCTATGGATTTAGCATTAGAAGATATGTTTGGAAGCTCTCCAAAAACTATAATGACAGACAAAACGGTTGTTAGAAAATATAAGAATCCGAGATATAAAACTAAAAATATACTAATCTATTTAGATCAAGTTTTACAGTTAGAAGCTGTTGCTTGTAAAGATTGGTTAACTAATAAAGTAGATAGATGTGTTGGTGGAAAAGTGGCCAAACAACAATGTGCTGGACCATTACAATTACCATTAAACAATTGTGGTGTGATGGCTTTAGATTATAAAGGAAAAGAAGGTATTGCAACTTCTGTTGGTCATGCGCCAATTCCTGGGTTAATTTCTTCTTCTACAGGAAGTAGAAACGCCATTACAGAATCGTTAACAAATATTATTTGGGCACCTTTAAAAGATGGTTTACAAAGTGTGTCTTTATCTGCAAACTGGATGTGGCCTTGTAAAAATGAAGGTGAAGATGCCAGACTTTATGAAGCTGTTGAAGCTGTTTCTGAATTTGCAATTGAATTAGGAATTAACGTGCCAACTGGAAAGGATTCACTTTCTATGAAACAAAAATATCCCGATGAAGATGTTATTTCTCCAGGAACAGTTATAATTTCTGCAGCAGGAAACTGTAACGATATTTCTAAAGTTATAGAACCAGTTTTTCAAAAAAATGCTGGTAATATTTATTATATCAACGTCTCTCAAGACGATTTTAAATTAGGAGGAAGCTCTTTTAATCAATCATTGAATGCTATTGGAAATGAAACTCCAGATATCACTAATGCTAGCTATGTAAAAACTGTTTTTAATACAATTCAAGATTTAATTAAAGATGATAAAGTTGTTGCAGGACACGATGTTGCTTCAGGTGGTTTAATAACAACGCTTTTAGAAATGTGTTTTGCTGATGTAAATCTTGGAGCAGAATTAGATTTAACCAATTTAGGTGAAGAAGATACTATAAAACTCTTTTTCTCTGAAAACGCTGGAATTGTTTTTCAAGCAGCCGATGATTCAATAGAACAAGTATTGACAGATGCAAATATTGATTTTTTTAACATTGGGAAAGTTCAAGAAAGTGATGTTTTAAGCATTATTAACAACAATGAAGTTTTCACTTTAACGGTTTCTAGATTACGTGACGTTTGGTACAAAACCTCTTTCCTACTCGATCAAAAACAAACAGCAAACAATTTAGCACAAGATCGTTTTGATAATTATAAAAATCAACCTTTACAATACACGTTTCCAAAACATTTTACAGGTAAGCTTCCTGTCATTCAGAACGCAAGTGAAGAATCTCGACCTAAAGCCGCAATATTACGAGAAAAAGGATCTAACTCCGAACGTGAAATGGCAAACGCTATGTATTTAGCAGGTTTTGATGTAAAAGATGTACACATGACCGATTTAATTTCTGGTCGGGAAAATTTAGAGGATATTCAATTTTTGGGAGCAGTTGGAGGTTTTTCTAATTCAGATGTTTTAGGTTCTGCTAAAGGTTGGGCTGGAGCCATTAAGTATAATGAAAAAGCAAATGCAGTAATAAATAAATTCTTTGAAAGAGAAGATACTTTATCAGTAGGGATTTGCAATGGTTGCCAATTATTTATGGAATTAGACCTCATTAATCCAGAACATGATGTACATGGAAAAATGATTCATAACGATTCGCACAAACACGAAAGTTCATTTACTTCAGTAAAAGTTCAAGAAAATAATTCTATTATGTTATCTTCTTTAGCAGGATCGACTCTAGGTGTTTGGATTAGTCATGGAGAAGGTAAATTTAAGTTACCTTATTCTGAAGAGCAATACAATATAGTTGCAAAATATGGATATAAAGGTTATCCTAATAATCCAAATGGTTCAGATTTCAACACTGCTATGCTTTGTGATAAAACTGGCCGTCATTTAGTAACTATGCCACATATTGAACGTTCAACTTTTCAATGGAATTGGGCACATTATCCAGAAGGAAGAAGAGATGAAGTTTCACCTTGGTTAGAAGCTTTTGTGAATGCTAGATTGTGGATTGAAAGAAAATAAAATATCCCATAATTATTTACTAATCAAGGAGCTTGAATATTTCAGACTCCTTTTTTTATGCTATCAATTGAATATCAGTTTTTTTTCATAATTTCACATCTTCAAACTTGACAAGACTGATGGCAGATATAACAAGACTTTTTGATTTTCCGTATTACCAATTGGAAACTTACAACTTAAAAAAAGCATTCACATCAAAATATAATGGTGAATGGCAATCTATTTCAACACAAGAATATATAGATCAAGCTAATACTATAAGTAGAGGGCTGCTACGTTTAGGGATAAATCCTAATGATAAAATTGCAGTTATTTCATCTACAAATAGAACAGAATGGAACGTTATGGATATTGGTGTGCTTCAAACAGGAGCTCAAAATGTGCCAATTTATCCAACCATATGTAAAGAAGACTATGAATACATTTTAAATCATTCTGAAGCCATCTATTGTTTTGTTTCTGATGCTGAAATTTTAGATAAATTAAACCAGATTAAAGACAAGACGAAATTAAAAGGGGTCTACACTTTTGATGATGTTACTAACGAAAAAAGCTGGAAAGACGTTTTAGAATTAGGAAAAGATACCAGTAACCAAAGCGAAGTTGAAGATAGAAAGTCTAATGTATCTTCAGAAGATTTAGCAACTTTAATTTATACTTCAGGAACAACAGGCAAACCAAAAGGTGTTATGTTAACACATAATAATTTAGTTTCTAATGTTTTAGATAGTGAAAAACGTGTTCCGTTTGATTACGGTCTGTCCAAATCTCTAAGTTTCCTTCCTGTTTGTCATGTATTTGAACGTATGATACTTTATCTATATCAATATTGTGGTGTAGAAATATATTTTGCAGAGTCAATTGAAAAAATGAGCGATAACTTAAAAGAAATACAACCAAATGTAATGACTGCTGTTCCTCGACTGTATGAAAAGGTTTACGATAAAATTGTTGCTAAAGGCAGTGAACTTACTGGAATTAAAAAAGCACTTTTCTTTTGGGCTGTGAATCTAGGTTTAAAATACGAACCTTATGGTGCAAATGGTTGGTGGTACGAAACACAATTAAAACTAGCCAGAAAACTTATTTTTAGCAAATGGAAAGAAGGCTTAGGTGGTCAATTAGATTTAATGGTTTCTGGAAGTGCAGCGTTACAACCAAGACTTACTAGAGTTTTTACAGCTGCCGAAATGCCAATAATGGAAGGCTATGGTTTAACTGAAACCTCTCCAGTAATTTCAGTAAACGACCAAAGACATGGTGGATTTAGAATTGGAACGGTTGGAAAGGTTATCGATAATGTAGAAGTTAAAATTGCAAAAGATGGTGAGATTTTAATAAAAGGACCTAATGTCATGAAGGGTTACTACAAAGAACCTGAAAAAACTAAAGAAGTTATGACAGATGGATATTTTCATACTGGAGATATTGGCGAAATAGATAATGATGGCTTCCTAAAGATTACAGATAGAAAAAAAGAAATGTTTAAAACTTCTGGAGGAAAATATGTGGCTCCTGCCCTTTTAGAAAATCAGTTTAAACAATCTAGATTCATTGAACAGATTATGGTTATTGGTGAAGGCGAAAAAATGCCAGCTGCTTTAATTCAAGTGAATTATGAATTTATTGATGAATGGGCTAAAAGACATAATCTATCCATAAGTTCTAATGAAGATATCGCTTCTAACCAAAAACTAAGAGACAGGATTCAAGAAGAAATAGATGAAGCTAATAGAAAATTTGGACATTGGGAACAAATAAAAAAGTTTGAAATTACACCTGATGCATGGACAATAGAAGATGGCCACCTAACTCCTACTATGAAAATGAAACGAAAAGTCATCAAAGAGATTTACAAAGACCTCATCGAAAAAATATATCGTTCTTAAACTTCAAACTCCTTATTCTATTAAGGAGTTTTTTTTATTCTATACCTTATAAAATTTTTACAATTTACTATGCACGCATAATAAATTTTGATTATATTTGTTTTTCATAAACACTAAATATGAAGGATAAAACCATAGACTATGTACTAAGAACTACTTGGTTAGCAGTTCAAAAAATGTACAACGAAGAAGCTTTAAAATTTGAAAGCACCATGGCTACTGGTTTTACTTTATTAAGTATTGATCCTGAAAGTGGAACTCCTTCAACGTCTCTTGGCCCTAAAATGGGAATGGAAGCAACTAGTCTTTCAAGGATATTAAAAACAATGGAAACACGCGGTTTAATTGAAAGAAAACCTAATCCTGAAGATGGTCGTGGTGTATTAATTTATCTAACAGATTTTGGAAAAGAAAAAAGAGCTTACTCTAAAGATCGTGTTTTAAAATTTAATGAAGCGATAAAAAATAATATTCCATTAGAAAAACTAATCACGTTTTACGAAGTAGCAGACACCATAAACGATTTAGTTTCAAATAAGAAAATCTATACCAACGAGGTAAACAATATAAAATATTAATTGTTAAAGCATTTAGAATAAAATGAGTACAAGACGAATTAAAAAAATAGCAATTATTGGTTCCGGAATTATGGGATCTGGTATTGCATGTCATTTCGCCAATATTGGTGTAGATGTTTTATTACTTGACATAGTTCCAAGAGAACTTAATGATAGAGAAAAGTCTAAAGGCCTGACCTTAGAAGATAAAGTAGTTAGAAATAGAATTGTAAACAACTCTTTAACTACTTCTTTAAAATCGAAACCTTCTCCTATTTATCATCCTTCTTTTGCAAGTAGAATTACTACTGGAAACCTAGATGATGATATTACTAAGGTAAAGGATGTTGATTGGATTATGGAAGTGGTTGTTGAAAGATTAGATATTAAACAACAAGTTTTTGAAAAGCTTGAAAAGTATAGAGCACCAGGAACTTTAATTACCTCTAACACATCTGGTATTCCTATTCATTTTATGAGTGAAGGACGAAGTGAAGATTTCCAGAAACATTTCTGTGGAACCCACTTTTTCAATCCAGCACGTTACTTAAAATTATTCGAAATTATTCCAGGTCCTAAAACAGATACATCTGTTTTAAGTTTTTTAAATGGATATGGTGAAAAATTCCTTGGAAAAACTTCTGTTGTAGCTAAAGACACACCTGCATTTATTGGTAACCGTATTGGTATTTTCAGTATTCAAAGTTTATTTCATGCTGTAAAAGAAATGGATTTAACTATTGAAGAAGTTGATAAATTATCTGGTCCAGTAATTGGT
>DFBO01000222.1:0-2856 GCA_002366675.1 Flavobacteriaceae bacterium UBA3078 | reverse complement strand
ACAAGGGTTTTATAAAAAATCTGTTTCATCTGAAGGTAAAAAAGAGATTTTATCATTAGACTTAAACACTCTTGAATATAGAAAAAAGAAAAGAGCCAATTTTGCAACACTAGAACTAACTAAAACAATTGATAACGTAGTTGACCGATTTAAAGTTTTAGTTTCAGGAAAAGATAAAGCTGGAGAGTTTTACAGAAAAAGTTTTGCTTCATTATTTGCATATGTTTCTAATAGAATTCCAGAAATCACAGACGAGCTTTATAAAATTGATGATGCTATGAAAGCTGGATTTGGCTGGGAACATGGTCCTTTCCAAATTTGGGACGCTATTGGTATTGAAAAAGGAATCGAATTAATGAAAGCTGAAGGTTTAGAGCCTAATGCTTGGGTTAATGAAATGATTACAGCAGGAAATAAATCGTTTTACTCAGTAAAAAATGGTGCAACATATTTCTATAACATTCCTTCAAAATCACAAGAAAAAATTCCAGGTCAAGATGCATTTATCATTTTAGATAATATTAGAAAATCTAAAGAAGTCTTCAAAAACTCTGGTGTAGTCATCGAAGATTTAGGAGATGGTATATTAAACTGCGAATTCCAATCTAAAATGAATACTATTGGAGGAGACGTTCTTGCTGGTTTAAATAAAGCTGTGGATTTAGCAGAAAAAGATTTTCAAGGCCTAGTTATTGGTAACCAAGCTGCCAATTTCTCTGTTGGTGCCAACATTGGAATGATTTTCATGATGGCTGCCGAACAAGAATACGACGAGCTTAACATGGCAATTAAATATTTCCAAGACACAATGATGCGTATGCGTTATTCATCTATTCCAACAGTTGCTGCTCCTCATGGAATGGCACTTGGTGGAGGTTGCGAATTATCGATGCACTCAGATAAAGTTGTTGCAGCTGCCGAGACTTACATTGGACTTGTAGAGTTTGGTGTTGGTGTAATTCCTGGTGGTGGTGGCTCTAAAGAAATGGCTTTAAGAGCTTCAGATACCTTTAGAAAAGGTGATGTAGAACTAAACGTGTTGCAAGAATACTTCTTAACTATCGGAATGGCTAAAGTTGCAACCTCAGCTTACGAAGCCTTCGATTTAGGCATCCTTCAAAAAGGAAAAGATGTTGTAGTCGTTAATAAAGATAGACAAATTGCAACTGCAAAAGCATATGCAAAAATAATGGCTGAAGCTGGTTATACACAACCTGTGAAACGTACAGACGTGAAAGTTCTTGGCAAGCAAGCCTTAGGAATGTTTTTAGTAGGAACAGATTCTATGGAAGATAGCAATTATATTAGTGAACACGATCAAAAAATAGCTAACAAATTAGCTTACGTAATGGCTGGAGGCGATTTATCAGAACCAACTTTAGTAAGTGAACAATATTTATTGGATTTAGAACGAGAAGCTTTTCTTTCATTATGTACTGAAAGAAAAACACTTGAGCGCATTCAACACATGTTGAAAACAGGGAAACCTTTAAGAAACTAAAAAATGAAACAAGCATATATAGTAAAAGCATATAGAACGGCAGTTGGTAAAGCACCAAAAGGTGTATTCCGTTTTAAAAGAACCGATGAATTGGCAGCTGAAACCATCAAACACATGATGAAAGAATTGCCAAGTTTAGACCCAAAACGTATAGACGACGTTATTGTTGGAAATGCCATGCCAGAAGGTTCACAAGGACTAAACATGGCTCGTTTAATCTCTTTAATGGGATTAGACATTGTAGATGTTCCTGGAGTAACTGTTAATCGTTTTTGTTCTTCTGGAGTAGAAACCATTGCTATGGCTTCTGCAAAAATTCAAGCTGGAATGGCAGATTGCATTATTGCTGGTGGAGCAGAAAGCATGAGTGCAGTTCCAATGACAGGTTTTAAACCAGAATTAAATTACGACATAGTAAAAGCTGGTCATGAAGATTATTATTGGGGAATGGGAAATACTGCTGAAGCAGTAGCAAAACAATTCAACGTGTCTCGTGAAGACCAAGATGAATTTGCTTACAATTCACACATGAAAGCATTAAAGGCTCAAGCAGAAAATCGTTTTCAAGATCAAATAGTACCTATTGAAGTTGAACAAACTTATATTGATGAAAACGGTAAAAAAGCAACAAAATCTTATACAGTAACTAAAGACGAAGGCCCACGAGCAGGAACTAATAAAGAAGCATTAGCTAAACTAAGAGCCGTTTTTGCTGCTGGAGGAAGTGTAACTGCTGGAAACTCATCACAAATGAGTGATGGAGCTGCCTTTGTTATGGTTATGAGCGAAGATATGGTTAAAGAATTAGGTCTAGAACCTATTGCTCGATTAGTCAACTATGCAGCAGCAGGAGTTGAACCTCGAATCATGGGAATTGGGCCAGTAAAAGCCATTCCTAAAGCTTTAAAATTAGCAGGTTTAAAACAGGACGATTTATCACTAATTGAATTAAACGAAGCATTTGCATCTCAATCCATAGCAGTAATTCGCGAATTAAACTTAAACCCAGACATTATTAACGTTAATGGTGGAGCTATTGCTTTGGGTCATCCTTTAGGTTGTACAGGGGCAAAACTTTCAGTACAGCTATTTGACGAAATGCGCAAACAAAATATGGTAGGAAAATATGGAGCAGTAACTATGTGTGTAGGAACTGGACAAGGTGCTTGTGGCTTATTTGAATTTTTAAAATAATATTAAACTTAACACAAATATAAAATGGAAGCAACTGAAAAAGACATCTTACGTGGTGGTCAATTCTTAGTTAAAGAAACAAAATGCGAAGACGTTTTTACTCCTGAAGATTTTTCAGAAGAGCAAAAAATGATGAAGGAAGCTGTGCAGGAATTCAACGA
>DFBO01000138.1:1696-3697 GCA_002366675.1 Flavobacteriaceae bacterium UBA3078 | reverse complement strand
ATGATGATACTGGAATTGTTTATAATTTTGGTGAAAACATACCTACCACCTTTGGCGACATTATAATTACACCAAGAATTGGCGAGTCTTCAACAAAAATTGGAGCTAACATAAAAATTAAAATATCACCATTATCAAGCGTTATTTCTAAATACAAGAACAAAATACTTATTGAAAACCAAGAAATGTCAAATATTCTTAAAATAAGTATTAATGATAATGTTAGAGTAAAAGCAAGACTATTTATTGATAAACTTATTGAAAAATATAATAATGATGTTCAAAATGACAAACAATTAGTTGTTGACGCTACGTCTGATTTTATAAATAACAGACTTGAAATCGTATCGTCTGAATTAGGAGAAGTAGATTTAACTGCCGAAGATATACAACAATCAAACAAGCTAACTGACCTTGCTACTCAGTCAAGCCTGTCTTTACAAAATGAAAGAGAAAATAAAACTAAAATAACAAATACTGCCACCCAGATCCAGTTAATTGATTACATGAATGATCATCTTAATGATAATGAAACTGGAACTGAATTATTACCTTCAAATATTGGGATATCAGATCAATCTGTCGCACAATTAACCAAACAGTATAACGAGTTAGTATTAGAAAAAACCAGGTTGCTAAAAAATTCTAGCGAAAAAAATCCAACGGTTGTTAATTTAACAGATCAAATAAATCAACTTAAAGGGAATCTATCTCAAAGTTTAAATAGCATTAAAGCCACAAACGAAATTACCTACAATTCATTAGTTGATGAAAGCAACAGAATAAGTTCACAAATATATTCTGCACCTAAAAAGCAAAGGCAATTTAGAGATATAAAGCGTCAACAAGACATTAAAGAGGCTTTGTATTTGTACTTACTTGAAAAAAGAGAAGAAGCTGCAATAACACATGGTGTCACTTCTCCTAATGCTAAGATAGTTGACAGAGCTTATGCTTCAGGAATGCCTGTAGCACCAAAACAACCGATTGTGATTTTAGCAGCATTAATACTTGGTTTTGGATTTCCAATTGGATTTATTTACTTAATAAATCTACTTGATGACAAGGTTCACAACATAAAAGATGTGAAGAGCATTGTTACAATTCCGTTTATTGGAGACATACCAAAATCTTCTAAAAAGAAACAATTAATCTCTAAAGTAGACTACTCTCCTAAAGCAGAAGCTTTTAGAATGGTAAGAACTAACTTAGATTTTATGCTTCAAAATATTGAAAATAGAGCTAAAGTAATATTTGTAACATCTACCACAAGTAAAGAAGGTAAATCTCACACCTCTATTAATTTAGCTTCATCATTATCATATTCAGAAAAAAAGGTTCTTTTAATTGAAACTGATATTAGAGTACCAAAAGCTACTAATTATTTAGATGTTAAAAACGAATTTGGCTTAACAAATTTTATTGGTAATGTTCAAACACCAATTAATGATGTTATTTTTAAACACAAAGACAATAAATTCTTAGATGTTATTCCATCTGGCACAATACCTCCTAATCCAGCTGAATTATTAATGAGCAATCGTGTTAAAGAACTTTTTGACTATGCTTCTGATAAATACGACTATTTAATTGTTGATACTGCTGCAGTTGGCCTAGTTACAGACACTTTATTAATAAGTAAATATGCAGACTTGTTTATATACGTTGCTAAAGCTAATTACATTACAAAACATCAGTTAGAATTAGCAGAAAGAATGTATGTTGAAAAAAGATTGCCAAACATGACTATTTTGCTTAATGGTGTCAACCATAAAAAAGGTTATGGCTATGGTTATGGTTATGGTACAAGTCCTAACAAAAAGAAGTGGTGGAAATTTTCTTAGTCTAACTAACTTTTCTTCGCTCTTTCTCTTTTGTCAATAACATAAGCTCTCTACCTGTTTGACCAGCAACTGAAGTATTTTCTTCTGCTCTACGTATTAAGTAAGGCAGAACGTCTTTAACAGGTCCAAATGGAACATATTTTGCCACATTATATCC
>DFBO01000138.1:0-1608 GCA_002366675.1 Flavobacteriaceae bacterium UBA3078 | reverse complement strand
GATTCATTATGTGTTCCAGCAAAAAGTGAAATGACATCTAAACGATCAAGAATATACTTGGCTGATGTATTAAAATTATCGTCTGTTGCTGCTTTATTTTCACAAATAGGTGTTGGATAGCCCATTTTATTTGCTCGTTCATTTTCTTTCTCCATATAAGCACCACGTACAATTTTATAACCTAAATAATACCCTTTAGCTTTTGCATGCTCATATTGTTTATTTAAAAAAACCATTCTGTCATGTCGATACATCTGTAATGTATTATAAACAATGGCTTTTTCTGTGTTATATTTCTGCATCATTTCAGACACTAAATCATCTACAGCTTTTTGCATCCAGCTTTCTTCAGCATCAATTAACAACTCAACATCCTTTTCCTTAGCTAACTTACAAACTTTGTGATATCGTTCCACAACTCTATTCCATTGTTCCTGCTCTTCAACTGAAAAGGGTTTTTCTTCACTTTTTTTAGTATATAAATTTGGCTTTCCAAAACCAGTTGGCTTAAAAACAGCTATTGGCATGGCTTCTTTACTTTCAGAAAAATTAATTATTTCAAGTGTTTTTTGAGTAGCAGCATCAAAAAAGGACTCAACTTCTTTCCCTTCAACAGAAAAATCTAATACTGAGCTCACACCTTTTTCATACATAGCATCTATAACTGGCAAACAATCCTTTTCGTTAATACCACCACAAAAATGATCGAATACAGTTGCTCTTATCACACTATCTACAGGAAGATTCGCTTTAATTGCAAAATTACTTAATGCTTTTCCCACCTTGACTAAAGGTTCGAATGAAATCATTTTAAACAAAAGGTAAGCTCTATTTAGCTCTGAATTACTTTTTAACGAAAAAGCAATTTCTGTATTATCAAAAATCCGTTCTTTAGACATCTCGAAAAATTATATACAAATATAATTATAGTATCTCTACTTTATTATAAAAAAATCTCTAATTTTCACACATTAATTTACTTTAATAAAGCATGAATTCAATCGAGACTAAAGACTGTATAATATATTTTAATTCAGAGTGTTACAAGCAAATCAACACCCATTTGCAAAAAAGTAATTATTCAAAAATATTCGTGATTGTTGACGAAAATACACATGAATATTGTTTACCAAAATTTTTAAGTCTTTTAGAAACCAATTTAGTCATTGAAATTATTGAAATTGAATCTGGTGAGATAAACAAAAACATAGACACTTGTTTAGGAGTGTGGAATGCACTATCTGAACTTGATGCAGACAGAAAAAGTCTAATAATAAATCTTGGTGGTGGAGTTATTACAGATTTAGGAGGTTTTATAGCTTCAACATTTAAACGTGGTATAGATTTTATACATGTTCCAACAACCTTGTTAGCAATGGTAGACGCCTCTATTGGAGGTAAAAACGGTATTGATCTAGGACATTTAAAAAATCAGATTGGAGTTATAAATCCAAGCAAAATGGTTTTAGTTGACACTTCCTTTTTGAACAGTCTGCCAGAAAACCAGATGCGATCTGGTATAGCAGAAATGCTAAAACATGGATTGATTTTCAGTGAAGTATATTGGGATAAATTTCAATTAGTAAAAGAACTAGACGTACAAACGTT
>DFBO01000011.1 GCA_002366675.1 Flavobacteriaceae bacterium UBA3078 | reverse complement strand
TATTTCTTACATTCTTATTGCTATGTCATTTTAGCATTCAAGCACAAGAACAAGATCTAGTAGTAGAAAATATTATTTCAGAAGCAACAAACAATTCACAATTAGAACGCTTAGCTCACGAACTTTTAGATGGCATTGGTCCACGATTGGTAGGAACGCCACAAATGCAACAAGCAAACGATTGGGCAGTTGCTCAATATGCTAAATGGGGAATTTTAGCTAGAAACGAACAATGGGGAGAATGGAAAGCTTGGGAAAGAGGCATCACGCATATCGATATGCTGGAGCCAAGACTGCAAACTTTAGATGGTATGCAATTAGCTTGGAACCCAAGTACTGGACCAAAAGGTGTTACTGCTGAGGTGGTTACTATTCCAACAGTTAAAGATTCAATCGCATTTCAAAACTGGATGAAAACCATAAAAGGCAAATTTGTAATGATATCCATGTATCAACCTACAGGTCGACCAGATTATAATTGGGAAGAATTTGCAACCGAAGAGTCTTTCGAAAAAATGAAAAGAGAAAGAGATACTTTAGTAAAAGAATGGCGAGCTAATTTAAAGAAAACAGGTTATGGCAGACGAGACTTTAATCAAGCATTAGAAGAAGCTGGAGCAGTTGGAATTATTTCTTCATATTGGTCTAAAGCCTTTGGTTCTAATAAAATATTTAGCTCTAGAACTAAAAAAATTCCAACAGTAGATATGGAACTGGAAGATTATACCATGCTTTATAGAATGGTAGAATATGGTAGTAAACCTATAGTTAAAATAGTGGCAGAATCTAAAGATTTAGGAGTTGCACCAACATTAAATACCATCGCTGAAATTAAAGGAACTGAAAAACCAGAAGAGTATGTTGTTCTTTCAGCACATTTCGATTCTTGGGATGGAGGCACAGGAGCAACTGATAATGGAACAGGAACTTTAGTCATGATGGAAGCCATGCGTATTCTTAAAAAAGTATATCCAAATCCAAAACGTACTATTTTAGTTGGACATTGGGGAAGTGAGGAACAAGGTTTAAATGGCTCTAGAGCTTTTGTTGAAGACCATCCAGACATCGTTAAAAATACCCAAGCCATGTTTAATCAAGATAATGGAACAGGACGTGTGGTAAACCTTTCTGGAGCAGGATTTTTACATTCTTACGAATATCTTTCCAGATGGTTAGCAGCCGTTCCAAAAGATATTACAAAACATATAGAAACCCATTTTCCAGGTTCTCCAAGTGGAGGAGGTTCAGATAATGCATCTTTTTTGGCAGCAGGAGCTCCAGCATTTAATTTAAGCTCTTTAAGTTGGTCTTATTGGAATTACACATGGCATACAAACAGAGATACATACGATAAAATTGTTTTCGACGATGTTAGAAGCAATGCTATTTTAACAGCTATTTTAGTGTATATGGCTTGCGAAGACCCAAACAGAACCTCTACCGAGAAAATAGTATTACCAGTAAATTCCAGAACAGGAGAACAACGTACATGGCCAAAGCCACGTTCACCAGAACGTAGAGGTGGATTAGATTAAAACATGAAAAGAAACCTAAGCATCAATCCGAATATTTAAAAAAAAAAATACTTGCCTGTTGGCAAGCAGGTATCTAGAACTCTTAAAGTAACATCAAAAACTCATAATGAAATGTTTAGTTTTTCATTATGAGTTTTTGTATTAAAAAGCTTGTTTTTTGAAGTTTCGTTTACGGTCTTCTGTATGGACAGTATGGCAGATTAGAAGCACTTCACTTTCGGTTTACCAATAAGCCAAAACAAACGTTTCTACTTTTGACTTTCTTTTTGTTAAACGACAAAACTTTGTTTTGGCGTTGCCTGCTCAAATAACAGAACTTTCAATTTATCACTTATTGCCCTATTAGCTATACACGTTTTAAGTTTGTTTTTTGTTAAATTAGATAATTAATTTCTTAAATATAGTTCTCCAATTACCTGTATCTACATCATGAAATTCAATAGTTTGATTCAATTCATAGGCACGAGTTACTGTGCCTAATCATCCGTTTTCTCATTTTAAGTGAAGTATTTTATTTTTAAAAGTTTAATTGCCAAACTTGAAATTACGATAAACGATTTTGTTTATAATTCTATCTCTCAGTACTCAACCTGGCAATTGTTTAATGTCACTTATTAACGCTGTTTTTTTCAGTATAATTATTTCTCCAAATACTTAAAATTAAACTCACAATTTTAAGTCACATTTTATAATGAACTCATCGAAGCTCTGCTTCGATGAGTTCTATTGATTAAAATTCGATTTGTTCTATAGTCCAAGTTTTTGACTCATTGCTCATAAAATCTTGATTGATTACATAGTTTTTATTTTCTGGAGTTATAGCAACTGTTGTACTCGGAGTTATCGTTTTAGAATTAATAACCTCAGCTGATTCCCAGTTATTTTTACTAGATAATTCTATTAAGGCGTTCCCTCCTGGTGTCTTCCCATCGTTGGTTACTCCTACAACATTTCCGTTAGAGTTAATTACCATGCCGTCAAAACCGTTATAACCTGCATTAGAAATAGTAACTGTTTTGGCTGATTCAGGATTATCTGTTGGTATTTTAACTAAGCCATAATCGGCATAAAGTCCCTGTTCATTTACACTAATTAATGAAACTAGCAAATAACCATCAGTATGAAAGTCTAGTCCATTTGCTTCACCTTGTAGCCCTGTTTCGTTTTTCCAAAATAGACTTACTTCATCATTCATATTTACCTTATATATAACTCCAGCATACCAATCTGATACATAAACATTACCTTCATTGTCAACGGCTACATCATTAGCCATATAGGCAGTAGCATCTGGTATTAAAGATGATAAGTTAATGTCTTTTTCCATCACACCTGTTTTAAGGTTATAAATTCTTAAGTTGGCGCTTCCCTTTGTAGTAGGGTCTTTGTCATACAATTCCATTAGATTACATGCAGCAACTAAAAGTCTGTTATTTTTATGATCTAATTGTAGACCACCAGTTGACATAGGGTAAGACTCACCGCTTGTGAAAGACTTGTAAGTACCATCAGAATTTACTTTTATAATTGATCCAGCATTTAAAGAGCTTAATAAAAATGTTTGGTCGCTTTTATCATATTCTATCCCTTCAGGGTTTTGTGCTACCCCTTCAATTTTAATAGTACTTGGCAAACTTGTTTTACTTTTTTCTGTTTCTACAATCTCATTTTTAGAAGTTGTAGTAGTATTTGTTTGACAAGAAGCTGTCAAGAAACTGATAGCTATTGCCGAGAATGCTAATAATTTGTTCATCTTTTATAATTTTTTAAGTTAAGTATGGTGACAAA
>DFBO01000023.1 GCA_002366675.1 Flavobacteriaceae bacterium UBA3078 | reverse complement strand
GCTGATGTAACCTGTGGATTACCAACTACATGTGTAACTCCTGGGAATTTTACAAATACTGCAACTACTGATACATCTGCTACTTACACTTGGGACGCAATTGCAAATGCAGATAATGGATATATTTTTAGTGTGTTTAATGCTGGTGACGATCCAGATGTAGATACTCCTATATATACTGAAAATATTCCTTCCGGAACATTAACTGCAACAGCTACACCATTAATGCCTGCAACAACTTATGATGCATATATAATGGCCGATTGCGATACGGCAGGTATGTCTACTAGAGATTTAGACACCTTCATTACAGAAGCTGCACCAGCAGTTTGTGATGGTAATTTTGTAGATTCAGGAGGAGTATCAGGAAATTATGGACCTGATGAAAGTACAACAACAACTATTTCTCCATCTGTTTCTGGTGAAGCAGTAACAGTAACATTTACTTATGTAGATATAGAAGTAAATGCTTTTGGAGTTGATAATCAAGATGGGTGTTGGGATTTCTTAACGATTTATAACGGACCTAATAATACTTATCCAGTATTAGCACAAACACTTTGTGGTGAAGAAAGTGGAGATGGAGGAATACCATTTGATCCTGCAAGTGAACTTAACATTAATGACTCATTTACATCTACAGATGCTTCAGGTGCTTTAACTTTTGTATTTACATCTGATGGAAGCGTTCAAGAAACTGGCTGGTTAGCTGATGTAACTTGTGCAACATTAACAATTGATGAGTTTACCTCTACTCAATTTAATTATTACCCTAATCCAACAACAGGTTTATTACATATAAATGCAAAACAGAATATTGATTCTGTAACAGTAGTAAATATGTTAGGACAAGAAGTTTTGAGCTTGAATCCTAAATCTATGGAAGCAACAATAGATTTCTCAAATTTAAGTGAAGGGACTTATTTCTTAAGATCTTCTGTTAATGGAAACATGATAACTCATAAAATTATAAAGAGATAATTTATCAATTTACTTAAAAAAAAAGACCATATTTTTAAGATATGGTCTTTTTTATTTTAAGCTTTATTTTTTTGTATTTTATAATTAATAAACTCAACTAATAAAGAGAATGCAATAGCAAAATATAAATACCCTTTAGGGATAGCTCCAACTGTTTGATTGAATATAGATGTATGTGAAAGATGTGCAGCTTCAGTAATTAACATAAAACCAATTAAAATTAAAAAGGACAAACCTAATATTTGCATACTTGGATGAGCATCAATAAATTTTCTAATTGGATTAGCAAAAACTATCATAATAATAATTGAAATAACAACTGCAATAATCATAAGCATCAAGGCATAGTTATGATTAGGGTGTATTCCATTTGTCATACCAACAGCTGTAAGAATTGAATCTATTGAGAAAATAAAATCAATAATTAGTATTTGAGTAATGGCTTGAGATAAGGATTTAATTTTTTTGCCTTTTACTACGTCTTCATCATGTGAAGGAGTTTCAACTTTATCTCTTATTTCTGAAGTGCTTTTATAAATTAAAAATAAGCCACCTAAAAAAAGAATAATGGCTTGTCCACTAATAGCAATATGTAACCAACTGGTCTCAATTGTATAAAAAGGTTCTTTCAAACCAATTAAAAAGGAGACGAAAAACAATAATATAATACGTTGAACCATAGCAAAAAGCAAACCCAAATTTGTTGCTTTTGCACGTTGATCTTCTGGTAATTTATTAGCAGCTATGGATATAAAAACAATATTATCTATTCCAAGTATTATTTCAAGAAAAGTTAAAGTCAGTAGCGCCATAATAGCATCTCCAGATAATAAGAATTCTAACATATTAATTTATTTTGGTTGCAATTCCTTTCTGCTTTGTTTTCTCTCCTACATAAGAATATTCAAAAGTATAAGTCGAATCTGTTGTGACAAGTATTTTTAAATGAATATCTTTCTGTTCAACCATACTTTTTGGGTTTATAGTTTTAAATACAACCTCACAATCATTAATCCATCTTACTTCAGATGAATCAATACTTTTATTATAAGTTTCTATTTGAAGGTCTTTCGTTCTAACAAATTCAGATTTGTACAAATTCCCATCTATGCTTATTTCACTATAAAAAATACCAGTTTGGAAATTAGTGCAATCTCGTTCAACATTATAACAACCTGCAAGTGAGATAGATAAAAAGAATAAGCAAAAATATTTCATATGAAAGAATTATGGAAACAAAAATACAAAAAAAACCTACGGATTTATTGATTACTATTCTGTTTGTTTCTTCATTTTTGTTTCCATAATTATTTATTTATAGTTAATTATTTCTTTATAAATCTATCTTAAAGTCTTTTATACTTCCTTTTAAAAGTACTATTTTGGCATAGTTTTTAATACTTATAATATTTGCCTTTAAGGCCTTAAATTTATGCGTCATTTTTTTTGCCTATTAGCGTTTTTTATTTTCACAGCATGCCTGTTTTCTCAAACGGATAATCCTTTGTTATCGAAAGATGTTGCTGCTCAAAAATTATGGGTTGATAACACCTATAATAATATGACTATAGAAGAAAAAGTAGGGCAACTTTTTATGGTTCGTGCGTTTTCCAATCAAGGTCTAGCACATGAAAACACCATTAGTCAGTTAATAACCAACTATCATGTTGGAGGCTTAATTTATTCTACTGGAGGTCCCGTAAAACAAGCTAAGCTTAATAATCTGTATCAAACAACCACTAAAACGCCATTATTAATTGGTATGGATGCAGAATGGGGTTTAGGTATGAGATTAGATTCTACTTATGCATTTCCTTGGAATATGACTCTTGGAGCAGTGAAGGATAATAAACTAATCGAGCAAATAGGCAGACAAGTAGGAGAGCATTGCAAACGTATAGGAGTACATTTTAATTTTGCTCCTGTAGTAGATATAAATACCAATCCTAAAAATCCAATTATTGGAAATAGATCTTTTGGTGAAGATAGAGATAATGTTACAGAAAAATCTTTAGCTTTTATGAAAGGCATGCAAGATGTTGGTGTATTAGCAAATGCTAAACATTTTCCAGGTCATGGAGATACAGATAGCGATTCGCATAAAACATTGCCAACAATTGCCTTTGATGAAAAACGAATAGATTCTGTTGAATTATATCCATACAGAGCTTTAATAAACAAAGGCTTGTCTAGTGTTATGGTAGCGCATTTAAATGTGCCTGCATTAGAATCTAGAGACGGTTTTCCTTCGTCTTTATCTAAGCATATTGTAACAGATATTTTAAAAGACTCCTTAAATTTTAAAGGTTTAATTTATACAGATGCTTTAGAAATGAAAGGTGTTTCAAACTTTAGTGAACCTGGAGATATTGATTTGGCTGCATTTCAAGCAGGAAATGATGTTCTTTTGATTTCTGAAGATGTGCCAAAGGCTATTAAAAAAATAATTGAAGCTTATAATTCAGGTGATATATCGGAAGAACGTTTAGCTCATTCAGTAAAAAAGATTTTACAGGCAAAGTATAAAGTGGGATTAAACAATTTTACACCTATAGAAACGGATCATCTATTTGAAGATTTAAATAGAATACAAGATGTTATGTTATCTGAAGTGATTTATGAAAATGCCATTACAGTTATCAAGAACAAGGAAGACATAATTCCTATTAGAAAATTGGAAGATAAGAAGATTGCTTATGTTAAATTAGGTGATGATGATGGCTCTGTATTTTTAAAAGAGCTTAAAAAGTACACAAAAGTACACGAAATTTCGGATGATAATTTAGATGAATTACTAGTAAAACTTTCTGCTTACAGCACAGTTATAGTTGGGTTTCATCGTTCAAACAAACATCCTTGGAAAGATCATAAATTAACCGATCTTGAACTTGTTTGGTTGTATGAAATAGCTAGAACTAATAAAGTGATTCTAGATATTTTCGTTAAACCGTATGCACTTTTAGATTTAGCAACAGTTGAAAACTTTGAAAGTATCGTTGTTAGTTATCAAAATAGTGAAATTGCTCAGCAAAAATCTGCTCAACTTATTTTTGGAGCAATAACTTCTAAAGGAGCACTTCCTGTTTCCGTTGGTAATGGCTTTAATGTAGGAGATGGTATTCATAATACAAATCTATCTCGTTTAAATTATGGTGTAGCAGAACGTGTTGGAATGAGTACCAAAAAACTCAACAAACTAGATTCTGTAGCTCAACATGCTGTAGATAATAAAATGACACCAGGAATTCAGTTACTTGTTGCCAGAAAAGGTAAAGTAATCTATAATAAGAATTTTGGAACACATATTTACGGTTCGGATTCCAATCCTGTTGTATTTGATGATATTTATGATGTTGCTTCGTTAACGAAAATTTTAGCAACATTGCCACTTTTAATGGAGCTCGAAGAAAAGGGAATTGTGAATTTAGACACCAAATTATCGACCATTCTTCCAGAATATTTAGATTCTAATAAAAAGAACATCACTTTAAAAAAGATGCTTTCTCATAATGCCAGATTAAAACCATGGATTCCTTTTTATTATGCCACTTTAGATTCTATTACAAAACACCCAAATTCTAAATATTATCAAAAAGAATTTAGTAATAAGTTTAGTGTTAAAGTTGCTAATGAATTGTATATGCGAAAAGATTATCAAGACACAATTCAAAAAATAATTAAAGAAACAGAGCTATTAAAAAGAGAGCGTTACAGATATAGCGATTTACCTTATTATATTTTAAAGAAATATATTGAAACTTATTACGACAAAGGTTTAGATGAATTAGTGCAAAAACATTTTTATGAGTCTTTAGGTGCAAATTATACCACGTATAATCCAAATAATAAGTTTAGTAGCAAAAAAATTGTTCCTACTGAAATTGATGATTATTTTAGGTTTCAAGAAGTTCATGGATATGTACATGATATGGGAGCAGCCATGCAAAATGGTGTAGGAGGACATGCAGGAATTTTTAGCAATGCTAATGATGTTGCCAAAATTATGCAGTTGTATCTACAAAAGGGCTATTATGGTGGTAAGCGTTATTTTAAAGCAGAAACAATAGATATATTTAATACCTGTTATTTTTGTGATAATGATAATAGAAGAGGAATAGGTTTCGATAAGCCTCAATTAGGTGATGCAGGTCCAACATGTGGTTGTATTTCCATGACGAGTTTTGGTCATTCAGGATTTACTGGAACTTATGCTTGGGCAGATCCAGAAGAAGAAATTGTATATATATTCTTAGCAAACAGAACCTATCCTAAAGCAGGTTCTAATTTGTTATTAAAAGAAAATATTAGAACAGAAATACAGCGGCTAATTTACGAGGCGATTATAGATTAATTGAAAACAGAATTATGAAAATAGGAATTGTTTGTTACCCAACATTTGGTGGAAGCGGAGTAGTAGCAACTGAATTAGGTATAGAGCTATCAAAAAGAGGTCACGAAGTTCACTTTATTACTTATAAACAACCTGTAAGACTAGAACTTTTAGGTAGCAACGTTCATTTTCATGAAGTTACTGTTCCAGAATATCCATTATTTCATTATCAACCTTATGAGTTGGCTTTAACAAGCAAATTGGTCGATATGGCAAAGCTACATGAAATAGAAATACTTCATGTACATTATGCCATTCCACATGCTTATGCTGCCTATATGGCAAAAAAAATGCTTCAGGAAGAAGGAATCTATTTACCTATTGTTACAACATTACACGGGACAGATATTACCTTAGTTGGATCTCATCCATTTTATAAAACAGCAGTAACTTTCAGCATTAATAAATCAGATGCTGTCACCTCTGTTTCAGAAAGTTTAAAGAAAGATACTTTAAGATTGTTTGATATAAAGAATCAAATAAATGTTGTTACTAACTTTATAGATATCAGTAAACACACCAATCATTTTACAGATTGTCAACGTGATTTATTAGCTCATGATAATGAAAGAATCATTACTCATATTAGTAATTTCAGGCCTGTTAAACGTATTCCTGATGTTATTAAAGTGTTTTATAATATTCAAAAAGTAATGCCTGCAAAATTGATGATGGTTGGCGAAGGCCCTGAAAAAGAACCTGCAGAGCAATTATGCAAAGACTTAGGCATTGAAGACAAAGTTGTTTTCTTCGGAAACAGCCATGAAATAGATCGTATTTTATGTTATTCAGATTTATTCATTCTTCCATCTGAAACCGAAAGCTTTGGACTAGCAGCATTAGAAGCAATGGCATCTGGAGTTCCTGTAATATCAAGTGATTCTGGAGGAATTCCTGAAGTGAATATTCATGGTGTTTCTGGTTATTTAAGTCCAGTTGGAGATGTTGAAGACATGAGCAAGAATGCTATTTTAATTTTAAATGAAGAATCCACATTAGCTAAATTTAAAGAACAGGCAAAAACTGAAGCCAATAAATTTGACATCCATAAAATAGTCCCTCAATATGAAGCTATTTATGAGGCAACACTTACAAAATGTAAAGCTCTACTTTAATTTTAAAAAATATATTTTATACCTTCCTGTTCTTAATTAATACTTTCCAAAATGAACAGAAAATCCTTTTAAATTTAACTGCCAGAGCAGGTCTATTTTTAGGCTTAGCTCCAAGTATGCTTGCAAATAAAAGTAACAAAACTGTAGAAAAAGAACTAGTTAACGAGATTTTAAATCAAAGAAAAGCTCTGGTTAATGCTGTTGGTCTCACAGCAAATCCAATTTCTAAGGTTCGAGTTGGCATTATTGGAATGGGAAACAGAGGCTCTGCTTTAATACAAATGTTCGATTATTTAATTAAAAATAATCATGCTGAAATTGTAGCACTTTCAGATTTAAAACAAGATAAGGTCGAGAAAAATAATGAATATCTAAAAACCATACAAGGTTCAGG
>DFBO01000012.1 GCA_002366675.1 Flavobacteriaceae bacterium UBA3078 | reverse complement strand
CTTTAACACATCAAATGCAACTATCGTATTTTCTTTCTCAAACTGGTAACCTAATAATACTGATTTTGAAATACTTGTAGCTAAATGCCAATCTAAAATTGATTGAACTTCTTCATTTTCATTTATTCTCTTTTCAAAATTTTTGAAGGGAGCTAAAACTGTTATAAAACTAAATTGATTTAAGTTGTTTTTTGATAAAATTGACCATTGTTTTCCTCGTGCGCCATCGCTTTTTACAGCATCAATAGAATTTAATTGATATATATCCAAACCTGAACCATTATCAAATGAAGATCGTATTAAATTGGGACCATTTTCCGTTGTATAATGTCCTTGCCAAACTTGTTTATAGTCATGTAATTCATTAGAAGAAAAGTTATCTTTTACAATCCAAAATTTATTTTCAATATTTAGTACTTGTCTTGAATAATCCACTCCAACTTCATCAAATCCATCGTGACTTCCAACAAACACCTCTATCTTATCATTTGCAGACCAGGAAATAACTTTTGGGTTAGGTAATTTTTTAAACTTCCCAAAACCACTTCCTCCTTTGTTTGACTTGTATTGTTTTCCTTGTAACTCATCATCAACTAGCGCTACATTTTTAGTCATGGAATTTTTAAACAGTTCTAAATCTTTTAAGTAATACCGAACTTGATAATTGGGAAGAATTACTTTTCCATTTGCCATAGCTTGAATGCCTAACATATCTCCATGTTGATGATCTGGTTTCAAATCGTCCAATCCAGCAGAAATAATCATCATATTTTCTGAAGCTTTCCAGCCATCTCTCATAATATAATAACCTGTTGTAGGAAATTGAACAGATTTGTATGCCGGTTTTTGGGATTGAATATTTTTGAGCATCTCTAATTGCGAATCACTCAAATACCAAAACATTTTAGCTTGAACTTGATTATTTGCAAAATAACCCATTTCAGTATCTTCAAACAACAAATAGCCCAATGTTAAAGCCTTTGAAATATCATTTTTTTCTGCCCAAGGGGAATCTGTATCATCCGAAAGCACAGGAGCAGATTTATCAGGATAAGCAATTTTAATTAAAGATGTAAATAATGATTTCAACTTACTTTCCCAATATTCGTTTACCTCCAAATTGCTATTTTTTGCTAATTGATATACATAATAAAAATTTCCAATATCACTTATGTGATAATGAACAGTACGCTCAAATTGGAAACCGTCATCATTAATTTCTTTGGCAAGATGCTCTTCTAATAATTTCATTGCATGATTGTACCACTCATCTGTTCCTTCAAAATCACTTAATAAAATGGAAACCATTGCCAAAGCAGACAATCCTCTTGTTTGATGATTTCCAGAATGAAATTCCTGATTACGTTCGTATAAATGTGCTCCATGTTGTAATAACGTTGCTATGGTTTTCAATTGGTCTTCATCTGAATAACTTTCTTCACCTAAAAACATATTGTGAATTTGTAACCAATTCAAGATTCGATACCCAGATCTAAACGCTTCATAAACACCATTACCATCTTCAATTTTTTCGAACTCACCAGTATCCAATGCTATGTTTAATGATTTCTGTTGTTCTTTAAAATAACTTAAATATTTAGGATTTTTATCTTGATAGTTATAGTAAAAAGCAATATCTACCATTTTATGCTGTCTAGCTAAATGACGTAATGCATATGCATTTACAGGTTCTTCAAATAAGTAATTAAACGGTAATTTCCATGGTGTATCTCCTGAAAACTTTGCCATATGATCTAAAGCTCTTTCAGAATGACTTTCTTCAGATGAAGGATAAATTTCCTTGTAAGATTCAAATCGTTTATCAAAATTTTTCCAGTTGTAAAAATAACGTTCAGCAAATTTTTCTCTAAAATATTGAGCTAAATCTGATGTTGAAATGTTTCCGTTTTTACTTACTATTGTTTTAGCTGTTGGACTTAAATAATTTGAAAGATTTTTAACATCAACAACTTTATTTGAAGGTATACTTTGTGCAAATGTAGCGTGAGATAGCACTAAACTTACCAATATAATTACAATCTTAATTATCTTCATTATAAATGTTTTAATACATTAATTTCATCTTCAAATTCTCTTCAACTCTAATTTCTCCAGAGTTAGAAATTAGATTCTCTGAATGCGAATTGTTTTTTGCTCCCCATAGCAATGCTACTAGCTTTACANNAATTATTTTTAAATGTGTTATTTGAAATATCTACATTAATAATTCCACGTGTATTTATTAAAATTCCGTTTTTTTCTTTCGCTCCACAACTTGTAAATGTGCTGTTTGTTAGGAACAGGTTTCCTCCTATTGTAGATTCGTCATAACCTCCACGATAATAATCAATTACATTGCTTTTAACGTTCGTGAACTGACAGTTGTTAACAGTTAGATATTCTGTGTTATAATCTCCTTTATCATTCGTTTCTTCAGAAAGTTCTATACCGTTTTCACAATTTGAAATTTTTGTATTTTCAAAAGTAATACGTTCAGCAAAAGCTTCTTTATGCACTTTTAACACATAGTTAAAATTACTAATGTCACAATTTGAAACTGTTAGTCCAAAATGCGTGAACATATTTTCCTTTAAACTTGCAAATGCATATTGTGTTTGTGTACCTTTAAGTGAAACATTGTTTAAAATAAGATGCCCTTTAGGGTTCAATTCAAAAAGAGGTGTATTCTCATTTCCAGAGAAAACCAATACTGCTTTATCATCTTGAGATTGAATTGTTATTGATTTATTAATTACTAAAGATGTATGAATTGCATATGTTTCTGAACTTAAAACAACTACATCTCCATTTTCAGCTTCGTTAATCTTTGCCTGAAGTTCCCCTTCTTTATTCGTTGCTATAAATATAGTTAGTTCTTTAGCCTCAACTTCATTTGAATACCAACTTGCTCCATATTTAGATTTATCTAATATCGTAGGGTCTTTAGCATTAAAATTAGCTACTGCTCCTATTGAATTATTATCTTTTCTTAAATTCCCCAAAAGGTCTTTTGAAATTGATTCA
>DFBO01000229.1 GCA_002366675.1 Flavobacteriaceae bacterium UBA3078 | reverse complement strand
CCTGATCCAAGATTCGAAATATCTTCGGATGTTGCTGAAATATTTCCAGCCCAACTATAGGTAAATCCACTTCCGCTTCCTCCAGATACGGAAAGGTCTATAGAACCACTAAGTGTCCCTCTGCATAAAACATTAGTAATAGATTCATCTACCATAATCTCATTAGATGTTGGAACATCAACAACAAGTAATACAGTACATTCATTATTATCTGTAACTGTTAAGGTGTATTCCCCGACAGCTAGACCGCTAATATTTTTTTGTAAAGAAGTATAACCTCCACTTTTTGTCCAATTATAACTTAACCCACCTGTACCACCAGCTGTTTCTACAGAAATGGATCCGGTGCTTTCACCAGAGCAAGTACTTTGTACGGAAACTAATGCTACAGATAGTTCTGCTGGTTGCGAAACGGTTTTTGTTATAAAGCCAGTACATCCATTAGCATCTCTTACAGCAATTTCATAGGTTCCTGCTGAAAGGTCATTGAAACTATATGGAAACTCACCTTCAAAAAACTCAATACCATCATTACTAAATTCAAACGGGGCAGTTCCATTGGCATTGGTAATGGTAATGACTCCATTGTTAAATCCAAAACAACTTACATCTTCTACTGAAGCCGAAGGATTAAAGGCTTCTCCTACTGTAAGGGTAATACTTTCAGTTGTTGAACATCCGTTATCATCTGTTACTGTAACAGTGTATGTTCCTACAGGGACATTTTCAATAGATGTTCCGGTAGCTCCATTGCTCCATAAATAGGTGTAGTAAACTGGATCTCCAGTTCCGCCTAAGGCTTTTACCGTTGCAATGTTAGAGCAAACAGTTGAATTATTAGTAATACTTGCAGTTAACAAAGGTGGCTGCGTAATAGATGCACCTAAATTAATAGTACATCCATTGGCATCGGTAACAACTACGGTATAATCACCTACCATTAACCCACTTGGATCTTCCACTGTAGCACCATTACTCCATAAATAATTATATGGTGTTGTTCCACCATTAACTGTTAAATTTATATCTCCATCACTATCGCCAAAGCATAATAAAGCTTCGTCTGTTGCAGTGGCTGTTAATAAAACAGGTTCTGTAATTATTATACCAGACAAAGAGGCTGTTGTACCATTTGCATCTGTAATCAATAACTGATAGGTGCCTGGTGCAAGGCCTACCAAATCTTCATTTGAAGAACTAAATTCTGGATTTTCACTATTTGTCCATTCGAAAATATATGGAGTAAGACCATCGGAAACCGTTATATTTATTGTTCCATTATTATTACCATTACAAGTGATATTAGTAAAATTATTATCTACTATTTCCACAAAATCGCCACAATCTTCACTAAAAGTTTTTCCTGAATCAAACATCGCTTGTGAAATATCTGGTACCACGACTCCATCTGCATTAATACAAGTAAGAATTGGTGTGTTTCCAACATTAAAATTTGTTAGATTTATATTATTTCCATTCCTCATATCTAAATGCTCTAATAATGGATTATCGTTAGCATAAAGTCTTGTAAATTGTGGATTATTTGAAAGGTCTAGTACAGAAATTGAAGTATTCCACATTCCGATTGAACTTAACATTGTATTTTTAGATACATCAATTTTATTAAAGTTTGGGTTGTCAAATATCCAAAAATGAACTAACAACAAATTACTTGTAATATCAATTTCGGTTAAGTTATTGTCCTCTGCAGTTATTGCCCATAAATCTGGATTAGATGTGACATTAAGTGAAGTAATTGAATTGTATCCTATTGCAAGATTTAATAACTTAGTATTTTTGCTTACATCAATACTTGTTAATGAGTTAGTTTCTAACCAAAGAGTTTTTAATTCAAGGTTTTTTGTTACATCTATTTCTGTAATTTGATTATCAACTAATTCAAGACCTTCCAGTAATATATTTTTAGTTACATCAATTTCAGTTAAAGCATTTGACCAACTGGCCAAACTTGTAAGATTTATAAAAGCTTCAATACCCGTTAAGTCTGTTATTTTTTCAGTAACATTCTCGATTAATGGATTTGATCGTCTTGAATCAGATACAAATATTGGGTTTCCAACATTCAATTCTGTTACCTCTATTGCATCTGTTCTTAATATGGAAGCATTTACAACTCCATCGCTGTCAACTCCAATATCAATTAAAGCCTGCTCAAAATTAGCATCTGGAACATAAACAAAATCGCCGCAATCTTCACTAAATGCTTTTCCTGAATCTATCATAACTTGAGATATTGAAGTATCCACATTTACACACGTAAGATTTGGAGTGTTTTCAGCATCAAAAGATTCTATATTACTATTATTTCCGTTTCGCATGTCTAAACTAACAAGTTGTGTATTGTTGTCAATATTTAAAGCTGTTAATTTCGGATTATCAGACAAGTTTAAAATTGTTAAAAGATTATCTCCAACAAGTAAATGAAGTAACTCAGCATTTTTAGAGACATCTAGACTTTCAAATTGATTTTGATTAGCAAAAATTTGCAAAAGGTTAGGTAGCATAGTCACATCTAAATCAGTAAAGTCATTTTCTCTTATCAATAATGTTTCTAAAGCAACATTACTGCTTAAATCTAAACTGGAGATACCAGTTCTATCAATTCTAAAATCTAACAGCTTGGTATTTTTAGATATATCTATACTATTTAAAGGGTTATCGCTTAATGATAATGCCGTCAATTCAGTATTATTTGAAACATCAATTCCACCTATATTATTATTTTGAGCATATACTCTTGTTAATAAAGCATTGCTATTTAAATTAATATTAGATAATTGATTATCGGCTATATCCAATCTGTTTAATAATGGGTTTGATCCAATATCAACTTGATTAATTTGATTTGTTGAAACATGCAACCATTCCAATTTTAAATTGTTAGTAACATCAATACTTGTTAGTTCGTTTTGCCATGCAAGTATGGTATGAACATCTGGCAACATAGAGACATCCAAATTTGTTAACTTATTCCCACCAACAGAAATACGCTGCAACTTCGTATTCTTAGAAAGATCCAAACTCGTCAATGGATTAAAATATGTCCATATTTTAATTAATTCCGTATTATGTGATACATCTATTTTTGTTAATTGGTTTTCTCCAGCTTGTAATTCGGTAATATTAACAAAGGCTTCAATCCCAGTTAATTCTCTAATTTGTCTTCCACTTACATCTAAACGACCTATTTGTGCTTCCGCATCAGCTCTTGAAATTAGATGGTTAACAATCCCATCTGTATCAATTTCTAACTCTATTAAAGCTTGTTCAAAATTTTCGTCTGGGATATGCGCCATACCACAATCGACGCTCAACAATCCATGAGAATACCCCAACATAAGTGCAGATACTTCAGGTTCTGCAGTTCCATCTGCAGTAACACAACTTAAGCTTGATATATCTCGAATATCAAAACCAGTAACATTTATATTGTTTCCATTTCTAACATTTAAATAAGTCAAATTACTACTTCCTCTCACACTTACATCTCTCAAATTTGTATTATTTGAAAGATCAATACCAGTTAGGCTACCCCATCTACCCCAAAATTTCCACAAGTTTGTATTTGAACTTACATCTATTAAAGTTATTGCTGTTCCATCAATGAATAGTTCTTCTAACAATAAATTGCTACTCACATCTAGCACAACTATATCTGGGTTTCTTATAACTCCGAATCGAGTAAGTAATGTGTTTTTTGAAACATCTATTTCTGATAATAAATTGTCATTAACAAATACTTCATAAAGTTTTGTGTTCTGAGATAAATCAACAGTTGTTAATTCCCCATAGCCAACTCCCAGTCTTTCTAAATTTACAAAAGCATCAAGACCTGTAAGATCTTTAATTTTTGTCGTTATTGTAACTCTTGGATCGGCA
>DFBO01000079.1:1013-3815 GCA_002366675.1 Flavobacteriaceae bacterium UBA3078 | reverse complement strand
TGTATATAAAACAAAATCTAGAAAATATATAGTGATTGGTTCTTCGAGTACCTTAACTTCAGAATATCGCATTTTAAATGCCAATACACCTAATGATGAGTTTAAATTAATAAGCAAGAGAGAAAGAGGTGTAGAATATGCTATTGCTCATTTTAACGATAGCTTTTACGTGCTAACCAATAAAGATGAATCGCCAAATTTTAAGCTTCAAAAGACGAGTGAAACCCAAACTGAAAGTAAATATTGGCAAGATTTAATTCCACACAGAAAAGATGTTTTGTTAGAAGATATTGAAATTTTTAAAGATTATCTTGTAGTTAGTGAAAGAGAACAAGGTTTAAATAAGCTTCGTATTAAGAGTTGGGATGGTATAGAGGATTATTATTTACCATTTGAAAGTGAAACATATACAGCAAACACAGGTAATAACCCAGATTTTAATAGCGACTATTTAAGATATTCGTATAATTCGTTAACGACACCTAGTTCTGTTATCGATTATAATTTTAAGACGAAAGTTCATGAAATTAAGAAAGAACAAGAGGTTTTAGACACGAATTTTAATAAAGAAAATTACACTTCAGAGCGTATTTGGGTCACAGCTCGAGATGGTGTTAAAGTACCAGTATCTTTAGTCTATAGAAAAGATTTAAAGAAAGAAACTGGTAATCCGTTAATGCTTTATGCTTATGGATCTTATGGTTCCACTATCGACCCATATTTTTCTACTGTTAGATTAAGTTTACTAGATAGAGGTTTTATTTATGCTATAGCTCATATTAGAGGTGGAGAATATCTAGGTAGAGATTGGTACGAAACTGGGAAACTGCTTTCTAAAATGAATACGTTTCACGATTATATAGACTGTTCTAAGCATTTAATTGCTAACAAATACACTTCAAATAAGAAGTTGTATGCTTATGGTGGTTCTGCAGGAGGACTTTTAATGGGAGTAATTGTTAATTTAAATCCAGAACTTTATCATGGCGTACTTGCTATTGTACCATTTGTTGATGTGGTTACTACCATGTTAGATGATACAATTCCCTTAACTACAGGAGAATATGATGAATGGGGAAACCCGAATAATAAGGAATACTATGATTATATGAAATCGTATTCACCTTACGATAATGTCTCTAAACAAGAGTACCCAAATATGCTAGTTACTACAGGTATTCACGATTCGCAAGTGCAATACTGGGAGCCTGCAAAATGGGTTGCTAAATTAAGAGATTATAAAACAGATAATAATCTTTTATTACTCCATATAGATATGGATTCTGGTCATGGTGGCGCTTCTGGACGCTTTGAAAGCTTAAAAGAGGTTGCTTTAGAGTATGCTTTTATAATGGATTTAGAAGGAATTACTTGTTAGTAAAAAAAAATATGTATTTTTGCAAGGTTTTAGGCTTCTATAATTTATATTGTAGTAGCTTTTAAATAACATGTCATGTATGGAAAAAAATAAGAAAGTTTTTAATAATGTTTTGGAATTAGTAGGAAACACACCACTAATTAAGCTAAATACTATAACATCTGCCTTAAAAGGTAATTATTATGCTAAAGTAGAAGCTTTTAATCCTGGACATTCATCAAAAGACCGAATAGCTCTTTACATTATAGAGCAAGCAGAAAAAAAAGGCATTTTAAAACCTGGAGATACAATCATTGAAACGACATCTGGAAATACTGGATTTAGTATTGCAATGGTTAGTATTATTAAAGGTTATAATTGCATATTGGCAGTAAGCTCTAAATCTTCAGCAGATAAAATAGACATGCTTAAAACAATGGGAGCACAAGTATATGTGTGTCCAGCCCATGTTAGCGCAGATGACCCAAGATCTTATTACGAAGTTGCTAAACGTTTACACGAAGAAACAGAAGGGTCTGTTTACATCAATCAATACTTCAACGAATTAAATATAGATGCTCATTACCATACAACTGGTTCCGAAATTTGGAATCAATCTGAAGGTAAAATAACTCATTTAGTAGCATGTAGTGGTACTGGTGGAACTATTTCTGGTATAGGTAAGTATTTAAAAGAGCAAAACCCAAATATTAAAATTATAGGTGTTGATGCTTTTGGTTCTGTATTAAAAAAATATCATGAAACTCAAGAGTTTGATGAAAAAGAAATCTATCCATACCGAATTGAAGGTCTTGGAAAGAATTTAATTCCAACTGCTACAAATTTCGATGTTATAGACGAATTTGTAAAAGTTACAGATGAAGAAAGCGCACATACAGCAAGAGAAATAGCTAAAACCGAAGGCTTATTTGTTGGTTATACATCTGGAGCTGCTATGCAAGCAATAAAACAATTAAACGAAGATGAAACTTTTACTAAAGATTCAAACATCGTTGTTGTTTTCCCAGATCATGGTTCACGTTATATGAGTAAAATCTATAGTGATAAGTGGATGAATGAGCAAGGGTTCTTCGACAGTATTCATCAAGAAGCTGCAGAACAAATTCAAATTATTAAATAATTAGAAATTTTCACGATTAGATAAGAATTAATTTTATTTTCTTATTTTGTTAATAATAGTGCATAAAAAGATTATGTTGTAAACATATAAATATCTAATTTTGCACTATTAAACTATGATTAATAGCTTATATGAAAGACTTATTCGATAAAATATATAGAGATAAAGGACCTTTAGGAAAATGGGCATCCCAAGCAGAAGGATATTTTGTGTTTCCTAAATTAGAAGGAGAGATCTCTAATAGAATGAAATTCCAAGGAAAGGAAGTTGTTACTTGGAGTATTAATGACTATTTAGGTTTAGC
>DFBO01000079.1:0-942 GCA_002366675.1 Flavobacteriaceae bacterium UBA3078 | reverse complement strand
TACTTAATTTTGGGTATCAAGGTATGGTTTCTACAATTGATGCTTTAGTTGCTAAAGACGATATTATTGTTTATGATGTGGATGCACATGCTTGTATTATTGATGGTGTGCGTTTACATATGGGAAAACGTTTTACCTATAAGCATAACGATATTGTAAGCTTAGAAAAAAACCTTGAAAGAGCTACTAAAATGGCTGAACAAACTGGAGGAGGAATTTTAGTAATTTCTGAAGGTGTGTTTGGTATGCGTGGCGAACAAGGTCGTTTAAAAGAAATTGTTAAGCTTAAAGAAAAATATAATTTTAGATTTTTTGTTGATGATGCTCATGGTTTCGGTACTCTAGGTAAAACTGGAGCAGGAGCAGGAGAAGAGCAAGGCGTTCAAGATGGCATTGATGTGTATTTTGCAACTTTTGCTAAATCGTTAGCTAGTACAGGAGCATTTATTGCTGCTGATAAAGAAATAATCGATTTCTTAAAATATAACTTACGTTCACAGATGTTTGCAAAATCTTTGCAAATGCAATTAGTTGTAGGTGCTTTAAAGCGTTTAGAAATGCTTAAAACCATGCCAGAACTTAAAAACAAGCTTTGGGAAAACACAAATGCATTGCAATCTGGATTAAAAGAAAGAGGATTCGATATTGGAACAACACAAAGTTGTGTAACACCAGTTTATCTTGAAGGTAGTATTCCTGAAGCTATGGCTTTAGTAAGAGACTTGAGAGAGAATTATGGTATATTCTGTTCTATTGTTGTGTATCCCGTAATTCCTAAAGGAATGATTTTATTACGTTTAATCCCTACAGCTACTCATACATTAGAAGATGTTACTGAAACTCTTGATGCTTTTGATGCTATTAGAGAAAGATTGGTAAATGGTACTTATAAAAGGTTGTCAGCTTCTGTAGCTGCAGCTATGGATAAATAGAATAACTAAC
>DFBO01000254.1 GCA_002366675.1 Flavobacteriaceae bacterium UBA3078 | reverse complement strand
TACCTTTTTGCAGTGGAGTCATTTATCAATTGTTGATTTTGTTATTGGTTATTGATTTTTTACTTTGATTTTATTTTCTAGGGTCCATTACTAAAAGTCGTGGCAAGGCTTATCATATTTTCAAATTTTGTTGGCATTAATTTTTTCAACAATGATCACAGCTAAGAAATTAAGAATTATTTTACCTAAATAATCGCATTATTTTTCGCAAAGGTTTGGTGATTTTCCAACTTTTACTTTGTGAGTAAAATTTTACTTTATTTTCTTCAACTTTTAATTGAAAACCTAATTGTGCAATCATTTCTCTTTGTTCAATAATTATGTTATTTACATAATCAAAAAAATCAGTAGATGTAGTGATTAATTTTTTTAAAGAGATTTCGTAATCCTCATTTATTTTTTCTTTTTGTTTGTCTTCTTCAATATTATATTTAGATTTTTCGTTAAAATAATTATAAAGTTCGGTTATTCTTGAAGGTAAGTCTTCGAATTTGTATAACAAATCGCTAGGGAGTAATCCTCGGTAAAGACTGGGGTTAATTAAATCTTTTGCATTTTCCATGTCATTTTTTGCAGGGGATAATCCAATGAACTTACATAAACGTTCTATTTCCTCATCAGGATGTTTCATGATAGATTCATAGTGAATAACAAATATTTGTTGATCTGATAATAAATTTAGGTTATTTGATAAAATTTGATAATAATCTCTCCATAATTTTACGCCTCGTTGGAAATTAACGTGGGATATTATGCGTTTTGATAATGAATAAGCGACTTCTAATGGATTACGTAAACAAATTATTAATTTTAAATTTGGAAATATTTTTTTCCAAAAGGGTACCGTTATTGTTATCCTAGGGTCTTTCCATCCCCATATCTGATGATTTTGTATTAATGGTTTAAGAATTTTTTTTGCTTGTATTGCTTGTGGTTCCATGTTATTAAACAAATTGCGATCATAAAAGGGTGATGGATCATTCCAAGATCCCCCCAATTCTTTAAGAAGTTCCTCGGTAAAATCAACAATTTCTAAGAATTCCCAATATCCTTTAGGATTATCATACTGGTTTGATTCCATAAGATTGATATCTTTACCAATAAATAAACCACAATTTCGCAAAATGCTAGTGATAAGAGATGTGCCAGAACGGTGCATACCACATATTAATACTGGGGAAATTTCATAAGAACATTCCGATTCCTTTATTATCATCAGTGACTTTCTCCAACTATTCTCAATGGATCTCTATTAAATTTCAACATTATTATTTTCTATATGCATGAAAAGTACTGTCATTTTTATTCTTAATCTCTAATTTATTTACTTGTTTCTCTCTATTAATAATCTCATCATACGCATCTACTGCGTCGAATTTGTGAGAAATATGAGGCATTTTCGATTCTGTTACATTGGGTATATCGATAAGAAAACCATTCCTATGGGCACGCAACAAGAAATCGAAATCAAGTGCAGTTTTGGTGTATGAATAAAAAGGAATTTTGGAAAAAATTTCTCTTCGACCAAACAAATAGCCATATTGATTATCGAATTTTCTTGGCAATTCTGTAATCTCTTCAAACTTAAGATTTAGGAATTTGTCTAGTTCATTTTTATCTTTAATTTTGCAATTAATATATAAAGCTGATAGGAAAGGATTTAATATAATATGATTCAAAAATTTATAATTATTTTTGTTTAGATTGCAAATCTCTTCAATGAACAATATAAATTGACCTTTTGATGCTTTAAACCCTATAGATCTTGCTTCAGCTAAATCAACCTTATTAGGTGTTTTGATCTCAAGGAAATTTTGATATGTTTTTTGAAGATGATGAATGGCTTTTTCGGCTTTTCTTGATAAGGAATTGTGAACAATGATTAATTCATTTTCCTCTTTTATCCAATCTTCAATTATTTGAATATTCTGTGGACTAAGTAATAATTGATTTTTTACAAGTATTGCTGAAATTTTTGGTTTTATGCTTGTTAAGTCGTATGGTTTAATTTCAAGGTACTTATCCAAAAGAATTTTCCGAGAGTGTTTCATTAGATCATTTTTAATATCTCCAAAAGATTGATTTTTATTATGTTTGATAAATGCTTTTGAGATTATTAATGGAAACCCATGCGATAAGGCTCTGATTGAATAATCCACATCTTCACCACCATATAAATTGAAGTCTTCATTCAATAGTCCAACTGATTCTATAATTCTCCTGGGTATAAATACACAAAACATGTTAATTGGTTTGAAGGTAACACGTGCAGGGCCCTTACCCCACATGTCTGAGTTACCAGAGCATTTTTTTTCTGTGTGAGCACCAGTTAATGCAAAACCTTTTGAATCAAATTGAATATTCTTTAACCATCCTTCAGTAACCTCTGTGTCATCGTTTAGTAGCAGAATGTCATTTTCCGATTTTGAAATGACCAAATTGTTTGCTTTTGAGAAATTGAAGTATTCCATTTTGTGATTGTGAATCCGGACTGTTTTTGGTAAAAAAGAGTCGATTTTTGAATAATCTTGTTGATGAATAACTACATTAAGTTGATAATCATTTGGATTTGTAAAATTTTTAATTGAAGCATAGCAATTAAGAAAATTCTCGGGATTAGAGCTAACACAAATTACTATATCGACTTTGCCGGTTAGTTCTAAATTTTTAATTTTTAAATAAATTTCTTGTGTAAATAATGGCTTACTCTGGAGAATTGATTTTTCTTTTTTTCCTTTTTTATCACATTTTGTTCTTCGTTCTTCTTGTACACCATATTTGATATAGTGTATTAACGGGTTGATATTTTCATCAGCAACATCTGGATATTGATGCAAATAATAACTTGTGGAAAAACTGGATGATGGGTTTCTGTTTTCTTTCCAACCAAATTTAATAAAATGAACCAATGGATTTATATCACTTCTTCGCACATCCGGATATTCAAGGAGATAGTAATTTGGATCAAACAGCTTACTTTGTTTTATTACTAAATAATGATAAAAATACTTTATCATATGACTATCTCCATATGTTATTTTGAGTTTTATATTCTAAATTAATTTTATTCATTTTCTTTTTAGCTTAATAAAATGAAATAATTTCCTCAAAGGTCTTGTGATTTTCCAGCTATTACTTTGTGCATAAAATAATATTTCCTGTTCCAAATCTTTTATTATTTTTTTGGGTTCATCTGCGATAAATGGCATGTGATTTAGCTCAGTTTCCAAATTTAAGAAGCTATCGTGTATTATTCCTATCCCTGTTAAGCGTTCTATGAGATAATTAAAGTGGAAATTGTTGGTAAAATTTATTAAATTCTCTTTACGCTTTATAACATCTCGTCCAAGATCGTAATTCTTATAATGTGAATGCCAACCCCTTTTTAAGGCCTCTGGGTCAAGTCTATTTATTCTATCCAGAATTATTTTTTTTTCAGCTTGAGCTTGATTTCTTAGTGGATAATGCCTTGTAAGAAATTTATATGGGAATATTTTTTGGTTTTGGAAATATACTCTATGTCCTGCTGCACTAAGTAGATCAACTTTAATGCTTTGCTTTTTCCATGCTTTTAATTGTCTAAAATGACCCGGCCTATTACCAAATTCACAATATTTGAAATGTTCAATCAAGGAATTACCATATTTAAAGGAATTATCTATTGGTCTAAAATTTAATAATGTAAAGTCAACAGCATTAAATCCCCGTTTATCTACTCTCCAGAAAGCTTCCCGAAGAGTTGTGTTTTTCCAAGGAGATTCTCTTATTTCATCAGCATCATAATTCATGAACCAGTCAGCATCTAATTCTTGAGCAAGCTCCTCTTTTCTTTTAAGAATTCCTTCAAGGCTAAAATAACTTGTTTGTTTGTCTTTTGGCCATTTTTCAAAACCAATTATTTTATTTCCAATCATTTGTTCAATATTTTTAATCGTATTGTCTGTCGACCAATTATCAATTATATATACTGCTACGCCTTGATTGGTTAGATAATCGACGATCTCTTTTATAATATCTTCTTCGTTCCTTACTGCTAGTAATGCTGTAACTTTAAAATCTTTAGGTGGAATGAGCGGCATCTCAGTATAACTTGTAAGGGAGATTAATAAACCGGATTGGCCATAGGTTTGATAAGACCATCCAATATGATCAATGGTTACCCCATGATAAGTGAGTGTTTTTGTTATCTTGTTAATAACATTTTCTTTGTCAGTTGAGTTACGATTAATTAAATTTGGAATGTGAATAAATAAAATGGCATAAGGGACTTTTTCCAAAAACTCACTTAGATTACTCCACAGAGAATCGTCTAAATCAAAATAATTTTCAGATTGAATAATGATTAAGGGGAAGCTATTTTCGAAGTTTTCTTCTAATATATTCTTTTTATAATTTGATGTTATTAAAACTATCTTCTTATAATTGATTCTTTCAGCAACAAATATACAGAATTTAATTACTGGATTGATGTTGTTTAGGTTTCTTATTTGTTCAATATTTATTATTTTTTTATCTGTTATAGTTTGTTTAGATGCCGGATCTTCAGTTTCTATTATTTTCATTTACCCCTCATTTTTGGTAGAGACGGACAGTTTTTTAACAAAATTTGAAAATTTTCGTATAGGACTTGTAATCAACCAACTCTTGCTCTGTGCATAAAATTTTATTTCTTCCTCTTTCTCAATCAATTGTTGGATGGATTGTTCCTGCTCAGCAAGGAGAACTTTGAGATGTTGAATTTGCACTAATAATTCAAGATTTGCACCAATAATGGCAAAAAACTTTTTGGCAACTTCCGAATTTTCAATTTCAATTATTTGATTATTGATAGATGAGTTTTCTCCAATACTCAGTACACCAAGACCATTTCCATGGGAAAATTCAAGGTGTGTGTGATTTGGTTTAATCTCTTCCCAAAACTTCCAAACCCTGAAATCGCGCTCTCTCACATTTGTATCATGGAAAATCACAATCCCCTTGCTGCTCAATTTTGGCAGCCAATTTTCGAAATCATGTTTAACAGCCTCGTAGGTGTGAAGTCCGTCAATATGTAAAAGGTCAATTGTTCCATCCAAGAAGTAGGGTAAGGCGTCATCAAAGGTCATTTTCATTAACCGGGAGAAATGCCCATATAATGGATCATGATGCTTTTTCAATTCGATAAGTATTTCGGGACCATAAAACCCGGCGTGTTCATCACCCTCCCAGGTGTCGATTGCATAACATTTAGTTGCCAAGTTTAGTTGGCTTACAGCCTGGCAAAAAGCACAATAAGAATTGCCTGTGTGGGTGCCCAGTTCAACAAGTACATTTGGTTTTACGACTTCAATCAAGAACATGGCAAATGGAATATGTTCAACCCATGCAGATGGACTAACCAACCTGAATGGCGTGGTTAAGCTTATTGAATAATTTTGAGGAATAAGTTTTTCGCTCATATTTAATTATGAACCTTTGACCTTTTATTAAAATTTTTAAAATACACGCATTGGTTATAAGAATTTTTACCATCTCAATTGTTAAATAGTTGTTTCTCGATCTAGTTATCGTTTATTGTTTGCTTATATTCTCCATGGCGAAATAATTTCCTGAAAAAGATCATGAGCGTTCGAAAAGGCTTTGTCATTCGCCAGCTCCTGCTGTTTTTGTAAAAAAGCACTTCTTGTTGTAAAGCATTTATTCCAACTTCTATTCTACAATTAATTTTTCTTGTCTCTTCCAATTTGTTTTGGGAAAATTCTACTTGTTGTTCTAGCTTGTTTATTTCAGATTCTAGAGAGTTTAATTTGAGTTGGTGATTATTCTGAAGAAATGTCTCCGGGTTTATATCATAATTGGTTTTCTTTTTCTCAAGTTTAATGATCTGATCCTTGGATTTTATATCATAGTCATCAGGATGTATTATTTCATAATCAATTAAGGCGTTTGCAATTATTTTATAAATATTGTCTTTATTGGCGACGCTGGAAAATCTTAAATTTTGCGAACGCCCAACCGGTATTTTTTGTAAACTGGTACATGATACACCCTCCCAAAATTTATTGATAGATTCTATATTATCTTTTGTTGATTCTGGGTTTTGATATATATGTGTAAAACTTAATAACATTTGTGGGTTGACATCTGTTTCAATAATCCTCTTGAGAAATTCATCAAATTGATAGCCCATGCCATTTTTATAATTGTGATTTGCTCTACCCGAAATGGTTGTTACGATTGCTTTCTTGATTGCTTGCGCTTTCGATCTGATCGGTATGTGAAGAAGTGTCCCCAATTTTTCTGTGGAATTTTTTTTGCCATTAACAAAAACAGCATGGTTCCCCATTGAAACGTTCATATTATGGTTATTCTTATAGAAACTGCCTGGAATTACTACCTTATTGAATTTAGAAACTTGGGGTGATAACAGGATTTGTGTAGCAAAATTAAATTCGGGAATATCAACGTCTTTTAGTGCACAATTTATCCATTGCAGTGAACCAATACCCCCCGAATCATCTAATTCGTTTAGTTTTTCTTCGAGGGTTTCTCTATCGGGCACATTGACAAATTCATCAGCATCTAAAATAAAGAGGAAATCGATATCTTCTTCAAAAGATTTATTAATAAAAAAATTTGTAACCTTTTGTTGAATTCTTGCTGGAGTGTCCAGTAAGTAATAATGCCAGTTTTTCTTTTGTTGTACTGCTTCTTTTAAAATTTCCGCGGTGCCATCAATTGATCGATGGTCAATTAGAAAAGCTGTATCAAATAGTGAATCACAATGCATCAGAAACGGTTTGATAATATCAATTTCATTTCTAATCATTGAGATCACACCAATATTCATCTTATAAGAACCTTAATCTTATTAAAAATATTCTATATTATTACCTTAAGCTTTAGAATTTAGGCAAAGAAATAATGATTTTTTCCATAAGGGCAATGTTAAATTGAAACTACTATTCACTTTTTCACATAGGATCGTTGATAATTCAGGCCTATCCGATGGGGATTTAAAATCAACACTTCTCGCCGGAAGCAATTTACTAACAACTTGTTCTTCTTTATCGGGATCCAGCTCAATAATTGCTTTAGCCCAGTCGTAGCGGCTGCAGGCACCGCCGTCAGTCAAGTGATATAAGCCGCGTTTTTCTTTGATGTATCCCACAGGGTCATTTCTTCCCTGTGCAACAACTTGAGCGGATGCTTCAGCTAACGTTCTAGCCCATGTGGGTGTTGAGATCTGGTCATCAACAATGTGTAGTGTTTCACGTTCGCGTGCCCATTTAAGTACTTTTGTCACAAAACACGGACGC
>DFBO01000004.1 GCA_002366675.1 Flavobacteriaceae bacterium UBA3078 | reverse complement strand
GACAAAAGTCCTTAAATGGGCACGCGAACGTGAAACACTACACATTGTTGATGACCAGATCTCAACACCCACATGGGCTAGAACGTTAGCTGAAGCATCCGCTCAGTTAATTGCACAAGGGAAATATAACCCGATTAGCTACATGGCTGAACGGACTGGCCTGTATCATTTATCCGGAGATGGATCGTGCAGCCGGTTTGAGTGGGCAAAGTCCATTCTAGAACAGGATCCTGACAAAGACACCCAGATTACAAATACCCTTCTCCCCGCCTCGTCAAGTGACTTTGACACAGCAGCTGAAAGACCTCTTCTCTCCACATTATCCTGTGATAAGTTTGAGGGAACATTCGGATTACCCCTTCCCGATTGGCGCCTTGCCCTCCAATTAGCTATGGGAAGCTAGCATCCGGTAATATTGCAAGAGAACCGATGGAAAATAATTATTATAAAGGATTGGTTGGCTTTAGTTACGATATATTCTTTCGCTGACCACTAATTAATGAGTCACCTGAAAAAAGTAAAGACCGCATTGAAGATGATTCGCTAAAACAAAGCTTGTTTTCTAACATCGAAAGCAATCTTAGGGTTTATGCTCAGGAGAAAAAATCTCTCAATTATCCAAACCAATATGGGAAAATGATTAAAAAATAGAAAAGCATGAAGATGAGGTAAGATTTTATTCAGATAGTAAGAGCTGGTTGATTTCAAACCCTTTTAGGACAATATTTAATTTGCTTAGAGATATCTAAGTTAAGATTATAACTAAGAGGAAATTTACACGCAAACAGATATTGCCTTCTATAACAAACGCTTCAAAAAATACTGTATTAATGATAAGGACGAAAAAGTGAATCCAATAAAAATTGCTTTCTTCACTCATCAAAAACTTACAACCGCCTTAGAGTACTTAAGAATAATTGGTCCAATTTCATTTACAAAAAATAAAATCTTCAGAAGCGCCGAAAACAATGAGGACGTATATAATTATATTAAACAAGCAAATTTAGTTGTTATCCAAAGAGACTTCCCTGCTGATTTCAACTTTTACAACGATATCTACAAAATTTCCAGAGAATTAAAAAAGCCGCTGGTATACGACTTAGATGACAATCTCTTTATTCTGCCCGAAAACCACCCGGATCGAAAATCATCTATTTATTCGAGAGCGCTGATACCTATGCTCCAGGCAGCATTTGATGCAGATTTTTTGACGGTAACAAGTGAATCATTCAAAAGAGAACTGGAAGATGTTAACCCAAACATATTTATACTGCCTAATTTTTTAGACGATCAAATTTGGCAATTACTTCCTCCCAAAGAACCATTAGCTGAAAAACCTCTAACGATAGGTTATATGGGCGGTGATTCACATAAACCCGATCTTGAATTTATCGCGCCAACGCTTTGTGAAATTAAAGATAAATACTCCGAAAAAATCAGGTATTATTTCTATGGTGTAAAACCACCTGATTCTATTCTGGCTTACAAAGATACAGTTTGGGAATCTGTTAAAACTTATCAATATAATGAATTTGCTAAAGATTTTCAACAGACAAATGTGGATTTATTAATTGCACCTCTTATCAACAATAAATTCAATCAGTGCAAAAGTGCCATAAAATTCTTCGAGTATAGTTCGTTGGGTATTCCAGGAATATACAGTAGGATCTTTCCTTACGAGCAAATCATTGTTGACGGAGAAAACGCCTTATTAGCTGAATCTCTTCAAGAATGGTCTAAAAAAATCCAATTACTCATTAATAATCCCGATTTAGGATACCAAATAGCGATTAATGCACAAAGAACTGTCAAAGATAATTACTTAATGTCTGAGAATTCAGATATTTGGACAAAAACTTACAACCAAATTATAAAAACAGGGGTTACCAAAGAGAACCCTAATTCTGAATTGCAACATTTGGTTAGATGCATAACAGAGCAAATGGGAGAATATTACGAATATTGTGACAAAAAAGAACAAGAATTACAAAAGGAAATAGAATATCAGAAGCAAGATAACCAAAGTTTAAAAATTGAGGTCAAGACTCAAAAACAACTTATCCAGGAATTACAAAAGGAAGTTGAAATTCACAAAACTGAGATTTTATATTATGCCCTCAGTAAAAGCTGGAATATTACAAGACCACTAAGAAAAATTGCTGGGTTTTTCAAAGGAAATAGGTCATGATTAAGGAATTTTATTATTATTTAATTATTTTGTTTAGTGGTCTGTTTGATAGAACGTATTATTTATTGACTTACCCAGATGTGCGAAAAGCAGACATCGATCCTTTATGGCATTTTGTTAAGTGTGGATGGAAAGAAGGCAGAGATCCATCAGCATACTTTGATACTGAGTATTACTTAAAACATAATATTGATGTATTTGAAAAACATATAAACCCTTTAGTTCATTACATACTATTCGGCGGTTTTGAGGGTAGAAATCCTAACGAATATTTCTCGAGCTCAAAATATTTTGAATCAAATGAAAAAGCAAATGATAAAAATATCAATCTATTAATTCAATACAAAAAATACTTTACAAAACAACAAAGTGAAGTGAAGGACGACCATATACCAACTACTAATAATAATTATAATCAATTTAGAGAAATATGGCGGAGAAAAAATCTAAAAAATTTTATGGAGGTTTTGTCAAAATCAATTTATGAAGATGGAAAAATCACACATTTAATTTGTCTCCCCTTCTTTTCAACCGGGGGGGCTGAATTAGTAGCGATTAATTATGCGAAAGCAGTTATTTCTAAAGATGATTACAACGTTCTGTTGCTTACAGATGGAAAAAATAAAGACATTGAAGTCGATATGGATCCAAGAATAATTAAATATTCACTTGACGACTTTGTTACTTCAACTAAAAACAATACAAAAAAAATATTGTTGTATGACATAATCATAACTCTACGGCCAAAGGTCGTGCACAACATAAACTCCACATTACTTTGGGAATTATTCATGGAAAAAGGAGAATCCCTCCGAAAGTATTCCCACCTGTTTGCATCAATTTTCGCGCTTCAATTTGATGATAAAGGGGGGAAAGTTGGTTATGCCGAATATTATTTACAAAACGCTATCTCCCACATATCTGGTTTGCTTACAGACAACCGTCGATTCATTGAAGACGCAGTCCATGAATACAAATTAAATTCGTCAATCGATAAATTCAAATGCATTTATAACCCTTCTCGTGCCTTTAACGATAAAACCTTATCAATCGCCTTAAATAGGTTAGAATCCTACAAAAATGATATACAACAATCTGAAAAACTTAATTGCGTTTGGGCTGGTCGGATTGATAGAGAAAAGAGATGGGAGCTTTTTCTTGAGATAGTTCAAAAATGCAGATTTGCAGATTTTTCCATGTATGGCCAATCTGTTGTTGACCAAAATGAATATTTACCGAATTATGATAATTTGCATTTTAGAGGAACTTTTCGTTCGCCAGATGAGGTTTTTCTCAATAACAAGTTTGCAGCATTTATATTTACGTCAAGATGGGAAGGTCTACCCAATATTTTAATTGAAGCCGGATCTTGGGGTATACCGATAATTGCACCAAATGTTGGCGGGATAAGTGAATTAATCAATGATGAAACTGGGTTTTTATTGTCCAGCAACCCTGATTCTGGAGATTACCGAAACACCTTACTGTATATTAGAGATAATCCCGAAGAGGCTGTACACAGATCGTTGAGATTGTTAGAAATTATAACAAATCGTCATTCATGGCAACATTTTCTATCTGAAATAATATATATAGATGGCTATATTTAAATCAAATATCAAATATGAACCTCCTGTAAAAACTCCTAAAAAGTGGTAAGACCGCTATATGTGGCTTTTTGCATGAGATTCAAATATCTAAACAAATTATATTGAAATGAAAAAACCGATAGTTTCATACATAATACCTTGTTACAACCAAACTCGTTGGCTTTATGATGCGGTTAGTTCAGCGATATTGAGTTACACCGGCCCAAAAGAAATTATTATTATAAATGATTGTAGTAATGAGCCAGGTTGGAATCCACGATTACACGAATTGCAAAGCATTTTTCCTCATGTGAAAATTCATAATCATCAAATCAACAAAGGATTATCAGCCTCAAGAAATGATGGATTAAAAATGAGTAAGGGTGATTTTATACAATTTCTTGATTCAGATGATCTTCTCATACCTAAAAAAGTTGACTATCAATTAAAACATTTTCATACAGCAAATAATATATCAATTTCTATTACCGATTATCTACTCTGCGATGAGACTATATCCTCATTTTATGAGGACGAATCATGTCCAGGTGCCTTCGTTTTTGATGTGCATGATTTCTTGTACAAATGGGAAAGAGGATTAAGCATTCCCATTCATTGTGCATTATTTAAAAGTAAAAGCTTGTTAGGTGAATCATTCAACGAAACTTTAGATGGCAAAGAAGATTGGGTTTTTTGGTGTAACCTTGCTTTAAAAAATTCAAGAATTGCTTATTTAAACGTAATAGGTGCCATTTATCGGCAGCATCAAAAATCTATGACAAAAGATAATATATGCAAGATGGGTGAAAATTGGAAGAAAGCAACAAATATCATTAATGACTTGGTAAAAGACTTTGAACCGAACTTTTATCAGGAGTCAATAAATTGGTATGAAAAGTACTATAATTGATTTCATAGATATTTTTTAGAAAATTACTAACATTAAAATCGTAAAAACATAAAATGACATATATAATATCTTTCTTAATTCCAATTTATAATCATTTTGAATATCTAGATCAGTGCATAAGATCAATTTTGAATTATATAAATCCTAATATTGAATTAGTTTGCATCAATGACTATTCATCTGATAAAAGGATTAGCATATACTTAAAAAATTTAGAAGTTAAAAAAGAGAATATAAAGATTGTGGAGAATCAGAAAAATTTTGGTATATCACACGTTCTCAATCATGGAGTAAAAATTTCCGATGGAGAATATGTGGCTTTTGTGGACTGTGATGACTTCATAGATCCAAGTGCCATTGACATTATTGTGACTAATATTAATAAGTATCCAAAAATGGACTATTTTTTTTCTGACCGTTATGATATAGATAAAAATAATAACATCCTTAGAAAGGCAACTTATGGCGGATACCCAAATATATCACCAAGTGGCAATATAAAATCCGATTTATTAGAAGGAATGGTAGCTTCTCATCTTAAGGTGATAAAAAAAACAACCATAAAACACGTCGGGGGTTTTAATGAATTATTAAATGGCGTCCAAGATTGGGACCTTGCATTGAAAATCGCACAAGCAGGAGAATTTTATTATATTCAAAAACCTCTCTATTATCATCGAATTCATACAAATTCTGTCACAAATTTAGATAAAAGTAATCAGCTTCGAAAAACAAACATCGTTCGTAGAAAGTATTATGATAAAGAATTTAACAGAAAGAAGTTAATTAAAGAGGATATTGCATTAATAAACACATTGTTGCTAGAACGTAAAAAAACCAATCAAAAGAACATCCTAAAACACATGGCTATCTTTAATCCAGATAATTTCTCAAGTAATGACATAAAAAGCGAATATAAAAATGGTAAAAGTTGTGTTTTTGATGCAAGATATAAGTTCGCTTTATCATGGATCAACTTTCTAAGAGAATTTAATAGTTTTTTTGACTTAATCCTTTTAAATGATGCTAAAACAGTCGCTTCAATTATTGGATATGTTTGGAATTTAGATGTATTATATTATAGTTAACTCTACTAAAAAAACGACTGGACAGATTTTATCCTTATTATCGATTCGCGAAAAACTGAAGTTTCACCTATAATTATAACCAGACCAGTTCAAAAGAGCGGCGAATCAAAGAAGCAGAAAATGTTCAAAAAAATAGTCAACATTTGCAACCTTATCTAATCAGCAATATCAATGATCTCCCAGAAAAACAACGGAGATTGTTAGGAAACTCCAGATCAGGGACACTTTACCAAGAGGTATTTTATAGAATAGATATGTTAGACCCCATTTTTTGGTTCTTGGATGCAACATATAGATACAACGTAGCTGTTAGCGAAAAGGTAAGCTGCTATACAATAAACGCCTGTCCTATAATGTAAAGAGAAATCTCCGCTTAACATCCTTTCAAGTTATTTAACCTCTTGTTTATAAACTCGTTTATGAAAATCAACATTTACAAAAAATTTAAAAACCTAAAAGAATTTCTTATCATCCGCAAGAGCGGTTTGTTCGATGTAGATTACTATTTGCACGCATACCCTGAAGTCAAAAACCAAAATCTTAACCCCATCATGCATTACATCAAAACCGGCTGGCATCAAGGTAAAAATCCTTCCCCTGATTTTGACACAGCTTATTACCTGAGAGAGAACAAAGATATTCGCATGGGCAGAATCAATCCTTTGGTACAC
>DFBO01000200.1 GCA_002366675.1 Flavobacteriaceae bacterium UBA3078 | reverse complement strand
ATCGAGCATAAATAAACAATCAGCAATCAAAATAACAGGTTCTAAAAGTGAATCTAACAGATGGTTGTTAATGCAAGCATTATATCCAAATATTGAGATTGAAAACCTCTCAAATTCAGATGATACTCAAATTATGTCTGAAGCATTAGTGTCTTCATCAAATAACATAAATGTGCATCATGCTGGAACATCCATGCGTTTTTTAACTGCTTATTTCGCCACAAAGAGTGGAAGAGAAGTGGTTTTAACAGGTTCCGATAGAATGAAGCAACGACCAATCAAAATTTTAGTTGATGCACTCAATAATCTTGGAGCAGATATTTCTTATTTAGAATCAGAAGGGTTTCCTCCACTAAAAATTTCAGGAAGAAACCTAGTTAAAAATAAAGTAACCTTACAAGCAAATGTTAGTAGTCAGTATATTTCTGCTTTATTGTTAATTGCGCCAAAATTGGAGAATGGCTTAGAGTTAACACTTGAAGGTAAAATAACATCTGTACCATATATTAATATGACTCTAAGTTTATTGAACCAAGTTGGAATAGAAACAGATTTTCAGAATCATGTTATTAAAGTCAATAAGCAATCAAAAATCAGCAATCAGAAATCGATAATTGAATCCGATTGGTCTTCAGCATCATATTTTTATAGTACTGTTGCATTAAGTAGTATTGGTACAGAGATTAAGTTGTCTTCATATAAACAAAACTCTTTACAAGGAGATTTTGTTTTATCAGACATCTATAAGCAATTTGGAGTTGAAACTACCTTTCAAAATAATGGTATCAAACTTCTAAAATCAACAATCGTTAATCAACAATCGTTAATCAAATTAAACTTATCAAATTCTCCTGATATTGCCCAAACCATTGCAGTTACTTGTTTTGGAATGGGAATTCCTTGTCATCTTTCTGGACTTCACACATTAAAAATCAAAGAGACAGATAGACTTTTAGCACTTAAAACAGAAATTGAAAAATTAGGAGGCGAAATTTTAGTTACTGAGGATAGTCTAATATTAAAAGCTTCAAAAGCAATTAAATCTCAAATAGCTATAGATACTTATAACGACCATAGAATGGCTATGGCTTTTGCACCTCTAGCTCTAAAGAAATCAATAACAATCAACGATGCCGAAGTAGTTTCAAAGTCTTATCCAGCTTTTTGGGAAGATTTAAAATCCATCGGATTTGAAATTATACCAAATGATTTTTAAAATAACTGCCTAAATACTTGACAACCCCTACTTTCAGATTGTATATTTGCAACCTTTACAAAAAACAAAGCACTTTCATTTTAACATAAAAATTGATTGACATTTATGAAATTATCACATTTTAGTTTTGACCTTCCAGAAGAATTATTAGCAGAGTATCCATCAGAACATAGAGACGAAGCTCGTTTAATGGTTTTAAATCGCGAGAAACAAACTATTGAGCACAAAATGTTTAAAGATCTTATTGATTACTTCGATAAAGACGATGTGATGATTCTTAATAATACAAAGGTTTTTCCTGCAAGACTTTTTGGAAACAAAGAAAAAACAGGCGCAAGAATTGAAGTGTTTTTATTAAGAGAATTAAACGAAGAACAACGTCTTTGGGATGTGCTTGTAGATCCAGCTAGAAAAATAAGAATTGGAAATAAACTGTATTTTGGTGAAGGAGAATCTTTGGTAGCCGAAGTAATTGATAATACAACTTCTAGAGGTAGAACCTTACGTTTCTTATACGATGGGTCTTATAGAGATTTCCGTATGAAGCTTCAAGAACTAGGCGAAACACCACTTCCTAAATATATAAAAAGAGATGTAGAGCCAGAAGATGAAGAGCGCTACCAAACAATTTTTGCTAAAAACGAAGGTGCAGTAGCTGCTCCAACAGCTGGAATGCATTTTTCTAAGCATCTATTAAAGCGTTTGGAAATTAAAGGAATCAATTTTGCTGAAGTTACATTACATGTCGGATTAGGTACTTTTAACCCAGTTGAGGTTGAAGATTTATCTAAACATAAAATGGATAGCGAAGAAATTATTATTAAAAAAGACGCTGTTGAAACTATAAATAATGCTATAAAAACTAAAAGACGTGTTTGTGCAGTTGGTACTACAGCTATGCGTTCTATTGAGAGTGCTGTCTCATCAAGTGGTACTTTAAATGAGTTTGATGGTTGGTCTAATAAATTTATTTTCCCTCCATACGAATTTAGTATAGCTAACTGTATGATTACTAATTTTCATACACCAAAATCTACGTTATTAATGATGGCTTCAGCTTTTGCTGGACATGATTTTATTAAAAAAGCGTATGATGAAGCAATTAAAGAAAAATATAAATTCTACAGTTATGGTGATGCCATGCTGATTATTTAATTAAAAATAATTTATTTTGAAAGCCTTGTTTTTACAAGGCTTTTTTTATGGCATTACCCAAAGGGTCGCACTTTCACTACTCGCTTTTTTATGTTGCATAGGTGCAACAACATAAAAAGAGCTCAAACATGCGTTCAATTGCTAATGCACTATTCTGGTAACTATTCCCTTGTTCCTAATTCCTGTTTACTAATCCCTTTTTCATACTTTTGCAATCACATGGAAACAAAAAAGAAAGACATACGCGCCTTAACTAAAGACCAACTAAGAGAATTCTTTGTAAAAGAAGGCGATAAGGCTTTTCGTGGAAATCAAGTTTACGAGTGGTTGTGGAGCAAAGGTGCTCATTCTTTTGAAGATATGACTAACATATCTTTAGAAACAAGGCACATGCTACAAGATAACTTTGTTATTAATCACATTCATGTAGATACCATGCAGAAAAGTAACGATGGTACAATAAAAAATGCCGTTCGGTTGCATGATGGATTAATTGTCGAATCTGTATTAATTCCAACAAAATCAAGAACAACAGCTTGTGTTTCTAGTCAAGTTGGTTGTAGTTTAGATTGTAGGTTCTGTGCAACGTCTCGACTAAAACGAATGCGAAATTTAAATCCAGACGAAATTTTCGATCAGGTTGTTGCTATAGATAAAGAGAGTAGATTATATCACGACAGACCTTTAAGTAATATTGTATTTATGGGAATGGGAGAGCCTCTTATGAACTATAACAATGTTTTAAGGGCTATCGATAAAATCACTTCAGATGAAGGCTTAGGCATGTCGCCAAAGCGTATAGTAGTTTCTACATCAGGTGTTCCAAAAATGATTAAGAAAATGGCAGATGACGACGTGAAGTTTAAATTGGCAGTCTCTTTGCATTCAGCTATAGATGAGGTTCGGTCTTCAATAATGCCTTTTAATGAGAACTTTCCTTTAGCAGATTTACGTGAAGCATTAGAGTATTGGTATGCTAAAACAAAGAATAGAATTACTTACGAATATGTTGTGTGGAAAGATATTAATGATAAAAAGAAAGATGTAGATGCTTTAATCGCTTTTTGCAAATTTGCACCAAGCAAGGTTAATTTAATTGAATACAATCCAATTGATGATGGAGAGTTTCAACAAGCAAACTCTCAAGCTATAGATATGTATGTATCTATGTTGGAGCGCAATAATATAATTGTAACTGTAAGACGTTCCAGAGGAAAAGATATTGATGCAGCTTGTGGGCAATTAGCCAATAAAAGTTAATTATATTATTTGAATTGATATATTTGATGTAAGTGAAAGTAGTTGAACAAATAAAACAGCCCATAGATTACGAAATGGAACTTTTTGAACAAAAGTTTCAATTGTCTATGTCTTCTAAAGTAGCGTTGTTAAATAGAATCACACATTATATAGTCAACAGAAAAGGCAAGCAAATGCGACCAATGTTTGTGTTTCTTGTATCTAAAATGGTTTCTAATGGTGAAATTAGCGAACGTACTTATCGTGGAGCTTCAGTAATAGAGCTTATTCATACAGCTACTTTAGTACATGACGATGTAGTTGACGAAAGTAATAGACGTCGTGGTTTTTTCTCCATTAATGCACTATGGAAAAATAAGATAGCTGTGTTGGTTGGCGATTATTTGCTTTCTAAAGGCTTATTACTTTCCATTGATAATAACGATTTCGATTTACTTAAAATTATCTCAATAGCTGTAAGAGAAATGAGTGAAGG
>DFBO01000015.1 GCA_002366675.1 Flavobacteriaceae bacterium UBA3078 | reverse complement strand
TATACATCACATCTTGCAATGAAAAAACCTTCAGAAAATAAGAATATTTTTTTAACACTTGAGCACTTATTACAATTTGAGTGGTTAAATACTGTTCTTAATTTTAAGGTAGGTTCTCAAAAATCGAATAGCGTATTATCCGGCAGGTTTTCATCTCGTTTACGTGGTCGTGGTCTTGATTTTGAAGAAGCTAGACCTTATGTTATTGGCGATGATATTCGCAATATCGATTGGAATGTTACTGCCAAAACAGGTAAAACCCATACCAAGGTATTTACTGAAGAAAAAGAAAAACCAGCATTTATTTTTGTTGACCAATCGGTTACAATGGGTTTTGGTTCTACTCATAAAACAAAAGCAATTGTTGCTGGAGAATTGGCAGCAATAGCCTCTTATAAAATCTTAAAAGGAGGCGACAGATTAGGTGGCATGGTTTTTAAAGGAAAAGACTACGATTTAGTTACTCCGAAACGAGACCGACGAAATATGCTTAATTTTTTTCAAAAAATTATAGACGCCAATAAAGCAATATACAATTACAAGGAATTTGATTTTTCTGATGCTCTAATTAATATGACTAGTAAACTTCGCAATATTATTACACACGATTATATGGTTGTAATAATTAGTGATTTTTATAGATATAACTCTGAAACTATTAAATACTTAAGTGAAATATCTGAACATAATGATGTTATTCTTATAAAAGTCTACGATCCAATTGAAGAACAATTACCTAAAGAAAAAATAACTTTAAGTAATATCACTCATCAAATACAGGTGAATGGCAACCACAATAAAACACATGAAAATATTACAAGCGATTTTGAAACTAATTTTAATCAATTTAAATCGGAAGTAGAAAAGTATAATATCACACTATTTAAAATAAATACTGTAGAAAAATTAGAAGAGCAATTAACCCAATTATTCACAAAATATAAACCGTAATATTTTTGAAATTAATAATTACACATATTATGCTATTTCAAGATTCACAATTAAATGAATTAGAATTAGGTTCAATTTTAGAACCAGATCCTATTCCTTTTTCTTTTGACACTCTTGGGTGGAAAATTGTATTTATGGTATTAGTACTTTTATGGTTATATACAATCTATAGGTTATTAATTAAGTATAAACACAATAAGTATAAGCGTGATGCCATCGTAGAAATTAAAGAATTAATAAAAAATGATCACCCAGAAAGCAAGTTCATAACGAATGTTTTACTTGTATTAAAACGGACCGCTTTACAATCTTATAGCAGATTAGATGTAGCTTCGTTACAAGGTGATGATTGGCTAACTTTTTTAGATAAAAAGGTGTCAGGTATTAATTTTATTAAATATAAAAACCACATTTCTAATGCGGTATATCGTGATACGTTTGAACCGAGCACTGAATTTGATAAAGAGGAATTTTCTAGAATGACCATAAAATGGATTAAAAATCATGCCTGATAATTTTGAAATAGCATATCCATTAGTAGCATTATTGCTACCATTACCATTCTTAATTTATTGGATACTTCCACCAATAAAAAATCGAAGTAGCGCCTTAAAGTTTCCTTATTTTTTAAGAGCAGCTGAAGTGACAAATCAAAAACCTAAAAAAGCCTCATTCATTAAAAAACGTAATTGGTTCAGCTGGATAATTATGTCTAGTATTTGGGTGCTATTAATCGCAGCTTTATCTTCTCCTCAATTAGTTGGAAAGCCTGAAAAGAAAATTAAAACAGCTCGTAATTTTTTAATCGTTGCCGATTTGAGTTTCAGCATGGCCAATAACGATTGGGTTTTAGGAGGCGAAAAGGTCACACGATGGACAGCGGTTAAAAATATTATGCATGATTTTATTGGTAAGCGACAAAGTGACCGTCTGGGTCTCGTGTTCTTTGGTAGTAATGCCTATATTCAAGCACCTTTTACTTCTGATTTAAATACGATACAAACAATGCTTGACGAAGCAGATGTTGGTATGGCTGGGCAAATGACAAATATTGGAAAAGCTATTGTAAAAGGTATGGATTTGTTTCAAAGAGATACCTTGCAAAGTAAAGTCATGTTATTACTTACAGATGGTGTTGATAGTGGTACTGAAATCTTGCCACTAGATGCAGCGAGTATGGCAAAAAAAGATTCAACAGTTATATATACAGTCGGAATTGGTGATCCTGGAATTCGTGGTTCAGATTTAGATGAGCGTACATTGACAGAAATTTCTGAAATGACTAATGGCAAATATTTTAGAGCTAAAGATGCAGAAACTCTAGAAAATATCTATACAGAGTTAGATACGTTAGAACCTATAGAATATGAAGAAGAAAGTTTTGTCCCTAAAACCTTGTTGTATTATATCCCATTAGGAATTGCAATAGCTTTAGCAGCTTTTATAGTTCTTATAAATAATTTCATTTTACTCTTTAAACGATTTAGGAGTTCTACATGATCGAAGAATTAAAACATATAGATTGGGAGAAATTTCATTTTTTAAGACCAGAATATTTGTGGTACGGGATTCCTTTGGCCATTATTTTGTTACTTGGTGTTATAGCTTATTCTGAAAAAAACACTTGGAAAAAACATATTGCTAAACATTTACGCCCTTATGTGATTCAGAAAGGTACATCATGGAAATCACGATTAATTCATTTGTCATTGTTTCTCCTTTTCGGATTAGCTTTTCTTGGATTTCTTGGTCCAACCTGGAAAGAAGTTAAAGAACCAAGTAAGAAGTTAGAATCGCAATTAGTTATTGCGTTAGATTTATCACAGAGCATGTTAGCAACAGATGTTTCACCAACGCGACTTGAACGTGCAAAATTTAAAATTCATGATTTTTTAGAAGCCAACCCTAGAGCCGAGACTGCTCTTAAAGTATTTGCTGCATCTACACATACCGTTGTACCCTTCACAACAGACTATAAAATAATTCTGGATAATTTAGATGGATTAAAACCAAGTATGATGCCCAAACGCGGTACAGGTTTTAATAATCTGTTTACCCATTTAGACAGTCTTTTTGTAGGCAATAAGGCAGAAGGTAAAATCTTGTTAATAACAGATGATTTAGACGATATTGACGTGCAGAAAGTCAGTGCATTTATGCAACAAAACAATGTCGTTTTAAGCGTTTATCCTTTATCGACAATATCTGGTAGTCATGTACCTTCATTTTACAACCAGAAAGCACCACTAAAAGTTAATGGGGAAATTATTACATCCCGGCTTAATCAAGCTAATTTAGATAATTTAAACGCTATTAATAACGTGCAAGTACTGAAAATTTCTTTAGATAATAGCGATGTTAAATTATTAGCCGAAGATATAAGTGCGCATCTTATTTTTGAAGAGAAACCAGAAAGTGAAGATGAAAATTGGCAAGACAATGGCTATTGGCTTGTGCTACCAATAATTATATTATTTGCATTTAGTTTTAGAAAAGGTTGGGCTATTTATAGTATAATATTTCTAATAAGTTTATCATCATGTAGTAAACCTTCAGAAGGTACAGTGGCAAAACACATGACATTTAAAGATTTATGGTACACCAAGAATTATCAAGGACAACAAGCTTTCGAGAAAAAGGAATACTCTGAAGCAGCAAAGCTTTTTGAAAATCCTATTCATCAAGGAGTATCTTATTTTAAACAAGGTGATTATTTGAATGCAAAAGCAGCTTTTGAAAAAGATAGTTCTAATACTTCATTATATAATTTAGGCTTGACGTATGCCAAATTAGGAGACCTTAATAAGTCCCAAGAAATATTTGAACTCTTAATTAAAAAAGACCCAACTTTTAATGGAGTAGAAGAAAACCTAAAAAGCCTGAACAAAGCATTAATAACTTTAAAAAGTTCAGTCCCTGAAGATGCAACATTGAATGAAGAAAAATCAAATGCCAAAAATAAACAAAATAGGTCTCCAGAAGATTTGAGTGGTGGTGGTCAAGAAGCTACTAAAAAAGATATGGAGAAAGAGCGACTCGAAGAAGAGACTGAAACTGATATGCGAAAAGGAAAAGAATTAGACGAATTGCCAGACGATTTTGAGTCAGGTAGTGGTGACATACCCAAAAACATCCTAATGCGAAAAGTAGATGACGATCCGGCTTTATTTTTAACAAAGAAGTTTAGATATCAGATTAAGAAAAAGCAAGTAATTTCAGAAAACACGCAATCAGATTGGTAGATAAATTAAAACATATAGTCCTTGTTTTTTTCGTAAGCTGTATACAGTCTTATGGGCAAAATTTTGTAAGCTATGTATCAGTTAATCATGAATCAGCATATATAGGTCAACCAATTCAATTAACTGTTTCTGTTTATACAAACACATGGTTTACTTCTGGCATCGATGTTGGTAATATTCAGGTTGAAGGCGCACTTACAGTATATTTTAGATCTGTTTCTAATAGCCGAGACTTTAGTGGTAAAAAGTATGCTGGAGTTGATTTTATTTATAATATTTTTCCAACAAAAGCTGGAGAAATAATAATACCAGAGCTCACTATACATGTCGAATCCCCAAAACCAGGAGACTATAAAGGGTTAAAACATGTAATAAAAACAAAACAGAAAAGCATTAATATAAACGACGTTCCTGTTGGGTATGATCCAAATAATTGGCTTGTATCAAGCTCTTTAAATATTACTGAAAAATGGAATATTTCTTTAAATAATGTCAAAGTTGGAGATGTCTTACAACGCACAATATCTCGTTCTGCTGCTGGAACACTTCCAGAATTCATTCCAGCCCAACAATGGAATTCTGTTCAAGGCGTGAGTATATATCCTACGCGTCCAAAAACTGAAACTCATAAATCTAAAACTGCAGTTTCCGCGAAGCGAATTGAAACCGTAAATTATCTTTTTGAAAAAGAAGGTGAAATTATTTTACCAAAAATTGAATTTATATACTGGAATTTCTACAATAAGAAATTTTTTAAAAAGGTTATTGATTCTACGGTAATTCAGGTAGCGCCAAATGCAGATTTGGAGATGTTAGCAAGTATTAAGAAACAATTAGAGCAAGATAATCAAGAACCTGAATTATTAGAGGACAAGCCATTTTTAATTTTTGGATTTACCCTTAAACAATTTTTACTCATTACCATATTATGTGTAATTGGTTTCTATATTTTAATTAGACTTATAAAAAGAATATTTAATTATAGTAAAAAGAGGTATGAAAAATATTTAGATTCTGAAAAATATTATTTCAATAAAGTCTCGAAATCTTTAAAACATAATGATGCTCATACATTTATGAGACACTTAACTGTTTGGACTTTACGTTTAAATATAAACGAACATAATTTTGACTACTTTTTAAAGACTTATGGTACACAAGAATTGAAAAGCGAGTATCAAAACCTTAAAATTAAATTGTATGATTCTAGGTCTAAAGTAACAACCGTCAATTACCAATCAATTTTAATTTCTCTTAAGGCTTCAAGGAAAAAATATTTAACAAAGTCAATTAAACATAAATCATATTCAGGTTGGTTAAACCCTATTAATTAGCTTTAGCATCCAGAACCCAACAACTCAATCAATTAGCCACATAGACGCTATGTATCCTATGCCATAAACTGGAATTAATTTCACCCAATTCGGAAAATTAATTTTAGATTTTTTTAGAAGCCAAGTTACTGTTATCACTACTATTATAAATAGAATTTGTCCAATTTCTACACCAACATTAAAAAATAATAATGCAGCAGGAATGGTTGTTTGTGGTAAACCAATACTTGTTAATGCGCCAGCAAAGCCAAAACCATGTAATAAACCAAAAGCGAAGGCAACAACCCATGGGTAGTTTATTGCTAAAGATTCTTCTCCTCGATAGTATTTTACTATTTCATAGGCAAGAAACACAATGCTTAAAGCAATTACAGCTTCAACAGGTG
>DFBO01000078.1:8073-9025 GCA_002366675.1 Flavobacteriaceae bacterium UBA3078 | reverse complement strand
AGACTTTAAGTTGAAAGCCTGACATAGTATAAAAACTTATTTGACTCCTTAAGCTATCAGAATATTCTAAACCTAAATCAATTTCTGGTTGGTACAATATGTTAAAGTCTAATTTTTGCTTACCAAAAAAGATATAAGTCCCTGCACAAAAGTTAAAATTTAACTCATTAGTAGTGGCATAGTTGAGAATAGGCGAACCAACTATATTTCTTTGTGCTGTAACACTAGATGAATTAAATATAAACCCACCATTAAAGCCTAAATATGGACTAAATGTTTCGTTAATATTATTAAAAGTATAACGTGTTCCAATTAATGCAGACAAATATGCTGTCTTTGTGTTCACGATAATGTTATTGCTAAATGAATTAAATTTCTTTGGTAAAGAGTAGTCAACACTTGCAACAAAGCCTAATCTTTTATTTAGTATATTGGTATTCATATAGACTTGCGCTCCTATAACTACAGTCCCATAACTATTAGAGACACCTGGAGATACATTATCAAAATCTGAATTCAAAAAGCTATATCCAACATTAATAGCTATTTCAATAAATTCATCAGGTGCATTAGCAATCGTTATCACATTCTCTGCAAATTGTGTATCATCACTTAAACTACAGGCATTATAAGTTCCTACTATCTCTTTTAAAGCACTAACAGAAATAGATTGGTTTTTATTGTAAGCAACTTCTTGTGCCTCTTTACATTTATTTACAAAAAGGGTTAATGTTGAATATTCAAACCTATTTAAAGTTTTTTCATCAATAACAACTTTTGGAATTTCTCTTAAGCCATGTTCTTCATTCTCAAGAAAATAATGGTCACCACTTTTGTAAAGTGATAAAGATCCTATAATAACATCTTCAAAAAGATAGGTGCTCTTTTTGTATTGCTTGGTTTTGAAATTGATGTCGTTTTTTCTAACACTAACAACTTCGTTTAAAGTATA
>DFBO01000078.1:4805-8060 GCA_002366675.1 Flavobacteriaceae bacterium UBA3078 | reverse complement strand
ACGCCTATAATATAATCTTCAGCATTGTATTCAAAACTTATTCTATGGAATTGTTTTGTAGAACCATCTTTGAAAGTAATTGAAGGTGAGCTGTTTTGCGTAAAGGCAAAACTGGCATATAAAACAAATAATATTATAATTGAATTTTTCATAATTGGTTTTTAGAATTTGTACTTCAAAGATATTGGTTTTATAAGCTATTTATATAAAAAAGGTAAACAAACAATTTGTTAATAAAAAAAAGCCAGAAATTAAAAAGATTAACATTGGTAAAAGGCCTTTTTTACTATTGGTGCCTATGCTTTTAATAGTGTGCTTAAACGAAAAGAAGAGAGTTGAGGTTAGATACAACATTAAAGTAAGCCAATAAATAATTACAGAGTTAATAGCACGCCAACTCCAGTTGGAGACAGAAAGGCAAAGAAACTTATTGTAGACATGGAAATTCTTGAAGAAGAAGTAAGATAAAGTATGAATATTTATGTGCTTTTTAAAAATAATTTGTTTTCTAAATTAGAGCAAAGAAAACATACTTAAAAGTAGCTGTTTTTGAATATAATTATTAATTTTTACTTACAAAGTCACATTATAAGACTTATAATATTAATCAATCAAAATCTCCAAAATTTTAATGGCAGCTTCACTAATTTTAGTTCCTGGACCAAAAACAGCAATAGCTCCAGTATCGAATAGGTATTGATAATCTTGTTTTGGTATTACACCACCAACCACGACCATTATATCGTCGCGACCATATTTTTTAAGTTCATTTATTACTTGTGGTACTAAGGTTTTGTGTCCTGCAGCTAATGAAGATACACCTAGTATATGCACATCGTTTTCTACAGCTTGTTTGGCTGCTTCTTGTGGCGTTTGGAAAAGAGGTCCAATATCTACATCAAAACCAACGTCTGCATAACCAGTAGCAACTACTTTGGCTCCACGATCATGACCATCCTGCCCCATTTTTGCAATCATGATACGTGGTCTTCTACCATCTTGTTCGGCAAATTTATCGGCAAGTTCTCTTGCTTTGTTAAAGGAGTTGTCGTCTTTAATTTCTTTACTATACACGCCTGAAAAGGATTTAATTTGTGCTTTATATCTTCCGTAAACAGCTTCTAAAGCATCACTTATTTCACCTAAAGTTGCTCTTTCACGAGAAGCTTCAACAGCTAAAGCTAATAAATTATTGTTCCCTTTCAATAGGGAATCTTTAGAATTTTTAGACCACATTCGTGCAGCTTCAGTTAAATTAGCTAAAGCTTGATTAACTTTTTTAGAATCTCTTTCAGCTTTTATCTTATTTAAGCGTTCTATTTGAGAGTTTCGAACCGTTTGATTATCTACTTCCAAAGTAGAGATTGGATCTTCTTTGTCCAATCTATATTTATTGACACCTACAATAATATCTTGTCCAGAATCTATTCTAGCTTGCTTTCTGGCAGCAGCCTCTTCGATACGTAATTTTGGAATGCCTGCTTCAATGGCTTTGGTCATACCTCCAAGTTCTTCAACTTCTTCGATATGCTCCCAAGCTTTTTGAGCAATATCATGCGTTAGTTTTTCAACATAATAACTTCCAGCCCAAGGGTCAACGGTTTTAGTGATCTTGGTTTCTTCTTGTAAAAATATTTGTGTGTTTCTGGCTATTCTTGCAGAAAAATCTGTTGGTAATGCAATGGCTTCATCTAGAGCATTTGTATGCAAAGACTGTGTGCCACCAAAAGCAGCAGCAGTCGCTTCAATACAAGTTCTGGCTACATTATTAAAAGGATCTTGTTCCGTTAAACTCCAGCCACTTGTTTGACAATGAGTTCTTAAAGCTAAAGATTTATTGTTTTTTGGGCTGAATTGTTTCACCAGTTTAGCCCATAGCATTCTGGCTGCTCTCATTTTAGCAATTTCCATAAAATGATTCATACCAATAGCCCAAAAGAAAGATAATCTAGGAGCAAAAGTGTCTATGTCCATACCTGCATCTAATCCTTTTCTAATATATTCTAAACCATCAGCTAAAGTATATGCCAATTCAATGTCACAGGTTGCTCCAGCTTCTTGCATGTGGTAACCTGAAATACTAATGCTATTAAACTTTGGCATGTTCTTGCTAGTATATTCAAAAATATCTGAAATAATTTTCATGGATGGTGTAGGAGGATAGATGTAGGTGTTCCTAACCATAAACTCTTTTAAAATATCGTTTTGAATGGTACCAGCTAATTGTTCTGGTTTCACACCTTGTTCTTCAGCAGCTACAATATAAAATGCCATGATTGGTAATACGGCACCATTCATAGTCATGGAAACAGACATTTTATCTAGAGGGATTTGATTGAAAAGGATTTTCATATCTTCAACCGAATCGATGGCAACTCCTGCTTTTCCAACATCTCCAACAACACGTTCGTGATCGGAATCGTAACCACGATGTGTCGCCAAATCGAAAGCTACTGAAAGCCCTTTTTGTCCTGCTGCTAAATTTCGTCTATAAAATGCATTGCTATCTTCAGCAGTTGAAAAACCTGCGTATTGTCTGATAGTCCAAGGTCTTCGAACAAACATGGTACTGTATGGTCCACGTAAGTATGGCGAAATTCCAGCTACAAAATTTAGGTGTTCTAATTCGTTTAAATCGTCTTTAGAATAAGTAGATTTAACATCTATATCTTCAGCTGTTTTAAAGATGTTATTGACTTCAGGTTCTTGAACTACAACCGCTGATTTTAAAGTAATATGTTGGATATTTTTTCTTGACATGTTTAGTGATTATGTCCTGCGTGTGGATCTTTTTCTTCTGTTTCAACAGCACTTTCCTGAATAGTCTGAGCTTTGTTATTCAATAAATTACTTGCTCGAGAAGCTTTGGTTTTTTGTGAATCATTAGTAATTGTTGTTGGGTCTATGTCAAATATTTTAGCATAGAATAAATCGAATGCCACATAAGTAGCTATGTATCTGTCTTCATGCGCGTTTTTTACATGCTTTAAAAGTGGAGCTCCAAAAAGTTCTGGACGCATACTATTTGTAGATACTAATGCTTTAAAAGTAGTTTGTAAACTAGGGATTCTAAAATTATCACCTAAACAAGTAAAGAGGTCTGAATTATAATTTATGCTATTATTTAACCAAAGATCTTTGTCTTTTTTGAGAGCTTCAAAAACTTCCATTGTATGTGGTGTTAATATGTCTTGATATTTAGCTTTATTTCCTAAAGCATCTCTAGTGTAAAACGAATATGATCGACGTAAATCT
>DFBO01000078.1:0-4723 GCA_002366675.1 Flavobacteriaceae bacterium UBA3078 | reverse complement strand
CATAATGCAATAAAGGTAAGCTTCAATTGTGTTTTACTCATGGTTTTAAAATTTGATTTTATTCTGTTTTTAATCTATTTTGTTCTAAAGTTTCAGCTAATCTTTTTTCTATTATAGGTTCGACTAGTGTTTTTCTAATATTAGTTTTAACAAATGGATAAAGCTCTAACTCATTTTTCATTTTATCATTTGGGTTTGGATGCTTATTTGTTCCTAATAAAACTTCTTCACCATTGTTGAACTGAGCTTGTTCTTTATCGGCACTTTCCTTAATTTTTCTTTGTATAATGCCATCTTTTAATTGTTTTAAAAAGCCTCCATTTTTTTCAATGTCTTTAAATAACTCTAAAGCTTTTTTCGCTAATTGTTGCGTTAAACTTTCAATATAATAAGTGCCATTAGCTGGATTATTAACTTTATCGAAATAGCTTTCATGTTTCAAAACTAATAGCTGATTTCTAGAAATGCGATTTCCAAATTCATTTGTTTTATGATACAAAGCATCGTAAGCCAAATTGTTAATGGTATCTGCGCCACCTAAAATAGCACTCATACATTCGGTTGTGGTACGTAGTAAGTTTGTGTTATAATCGTAAAGTGTTTTGTTTCTTTTTGTAGGGCTAGCAAAAATATGACAGTCTGAAGTGATTCCATATTCTGAAGCTAAAGTTTTCCAAAGAATTCTTAAGGCTCTAAGTTTAGCAATTTCGAAGAAATAATTTGTGCCAACAGAAACATTGAAAATAACTAGAATGGATTCTTTATTTTTTAAATGATTCAGATATTCGTTTGTATGTGCTAATGTATAGGCAAGCTGTTGAACCATTGTAGCTCCAGCATTTTGATATAAAGAGAGATCAATATTAATGGTTGATGTTGTATTAACAATAACCTCAAATTGTGTGTGATCTTCCTGTAAGTTAGTAAACCAATTTCCAGATTTTGCCAGATTTCCAATAATATCTATTAGGATAATTGTTTTTTCTTTTGAAGTCCTTTCAGAAAGTTGCTTTACATAGTCTGAAGAAATAAACTGAAGTTCAAAAAATAATTGTGTTTCGTCTAAATCTATTCCGTATAAAAGTGATACAATTGATATGTTTTCAGAAGGAACAATGAATTTTATGCTTTGAACTCCTTTATTTAAATATTCTTTAGCTTGATGGTTTGATTTTTTTACATCAGACACAAAAATAGTTTCACAAATTTGCCACTGGGTTGCTTTTGAATTCGAAACGTTAGGCAAAGAAGTAAACTCATCTGCATGATAAATGGGTTTTATATCGATTCCTTCGTTGGTTTTCCAAATAAGAGTGTCGTTATAATCAGCTCCTTTTAAATCTGCTTGTATTTTTTGTTTCCATTCCTTAAATGAAACTTCGCTAAACTCATTAAATAACTTTTTACTCATTCCTTTTTACTTTAGCGATACTATCTTGGTATTCAATAATATAAATATCTTCATTCTCTTTCTTCATATAATATTTTTCTCTAGCTAGCTTTTCAATACCTTCATCGTTACTTAATTCTTTAATAGCTTTTCTATCTTTTATTATTTCGTTTTTGTAAAAGTCTTTTTCATCTTCTAACTCTTCAATATCTGAATTTAATTCGTTATGAATTAACCAGGAATTTGCATCGAAAAAAATCATCCATACTGCAAATACAACAAGTATTAGAAAAAAAATATTTCTAAAAGGTTTTAAGTATTTGTTTCTTTTTTTTGACATTAAACAAGACGTTGATTGATAATAGTTTTAACGATGTCTACAGCAACTGTATTATATTTATTATTAGGAATAATCATATCTGCATACTCTTTCATAGGTTCTATAAATTGCTGATGCATTGGTTTTAATGTGTTTTGATATCTGGAAAGCACTTCGTTTATATCTCTACCACGTTCAGTAATATCACGCTTTAATCTACGAATTAAACGCTCGTCGCTATCTGCATGAACAAAAATTTTAATATCGAACATATCTCTTAATTCTGGATTAGTAAGAATTAAAATACCTTCCACTATCATCACTTTTCTTGGATGAGTTAAAATAGTGTCTCCAGTCCTGTTATGTTTAATAAAAGAATAAACTGGTTGATGTATATCCTTTCCTTTTCTTAATTCTTTTAAATGCGATTCAAGTAATTCAAAATCAATGGAACGAGGATGGTCGAAATTTATTTTAACTCTTTCGTCGTAACTTAAATGTGAGGTGTCTTTATAATAAGAATCTTGCGAAATGACTCCAACTTCACCTTCTGGTAATTGATCTAAAATTTGATTTACAACTGTTGTTTTACCACAACCTGTTCCACCAGCAATTCCTATAATTAGCATGAATACGTATTTTGTTTAAAACACAAATTTAGTTATTTACATTGAAAATACGAGAGGTATTTTTGAAACTTAAAAAATCGTTTATTTTTTAGGCAATAGCTTTACAATTCCTAAATTTTCAATGCCTACATAAATATAGCCATCTGGACCTTGCTCAATTGAGCGAACTCTACCAAAGCCATCCAGTAAGCGTTCTTCTTTTATTATTTTATTATTTTTTAAAGTACACTTATCTACATAATTGAATTTCAATGACCCTACTAATAAACTACCTTTCCAATTGCCATAAATATCACTTGAAATAAAGGCCATACCACTTGGAGCAATAGATGGAACCCAATAATGTAATGGCTGTTCCATTCCTGGTAAAGATGTGTTGTCTGTAATACTTGTTCCTGAATAGTTTTTTCCGTAGGTTATTACTGGCCAACCATAGTTAAATCCTGCTTTTATGATATTAATTTCGTCACCACCTTTTGGGCCATGTTCATGCGTCCAAAGATCTCCAGAATCTGGATGAATTTTCATCCCTTGAGGATTTCTATGACCATAAGAATAAATGGCTTTATTTGCATTTGGTGTGTTATAAAATGGGTTGTCTTGTGGAATGGAGCCATCATCATTCAGTCTGTAGATTTTACCACCATCTCTTGTGATGTCTTGTGGGTTTATGTCGCGTTCACCACGTTCGCCTATTGAAAAGTATAAATAACCTTTATTATCAAATACTATGCGAGAACCAAAATGTTGGCCTTTCGTACTATTTGGAGTTGCTTTATAAAGCAATTCTTTATTTGTTAATTTATTGTTAGTAATCTTAGCTCTCATTATTGCAGTGTTACAACCATTTCCACCTCCTTTAGATGACGCATATGAAAAATATATCCAGCCATTATTTTTATAATCTGGATGAAGTTCTAGATCCATTAGTCCACCTTGACCTCTAACTTCAATTTCTGGTTTACCAGAAATGTTTGTTTTAATTCCATCTTTAAAAAGGATGAGATCACCTTCTTTTTCTGTAATAAGAATCGAATTGTCGGGTAAGAAAGTGAATCCCCAAGGAATGTCTAATTCTGGAACAATAAGCTGGAAATTGTCATTTGAATTATTAAGACTTTTAACTTGAGAACAAGCAGAAATGCTAATTAAAAGAATACTAAAATAGTGAATCAAATTCAGTTTCATTTTTTTAAAGCTTTGAGTATAAATTTAAAAAATAAAAACTTGTTTGTTGTTAAAGAAAAGCTATATATTTGCACCTCTAAATTAGGTAACTAATTCGGGGTGTAGCGTAGCCCGGTTATCGCGCCACGTTTGGGACGTGGAGGCCGCAGGTTCGAATCCTGCCACCCCGACTTTAAAGAGCTCAACATTAAGTTGGGCTTTTTTTATTATAGATGTTCGTTAATGTTATCTTAATTATCAAGTATTTAATCCATAAATAATTGATGTTCACTTAATAAATTAATAGTTTTGCACAGATTTATTAAACAAGAAAATAAAATTTATGAGTCAAGTAAAAGAAAATGATACTGTAAAAGTTCATTACACAGGAAAATTAAGTAATGGTCAAATTTTTGATAGCTCTTTAGAGAGAGAGCCATTAGAAGTAACTCTTGGTCAAGGGATGTTAATTCCAGGTTTTGAAAAAGCTATCATTGATATGGAAGTAAACGAAAAAAAGACAGTTGATATTCCAATGGGAGATGCATATGGAGATATTCAAAAAGAATTATTCCATGAAGTTAAGAAAGAGCAATTACCACAAGATATGGCTCCAGAAGTAGGGATGGGTTTAGCTTCAAAAAACCCTGATGGTTCTGAAAATCAATTTAGAGTAGCTGCAGTAAATGATGACCATATTATTGTAGATGGAAATCATCCACTAGCTGGTCAAGACCTGACATTTGATTTAGAATTGATAGAGATAAAATAATAATTTTAGAATTCATTATTAAAAAACCTCGAACGACTATACGTTTGAGGTTTTTTTATTAATAATTTCAAGTTTTTAAATTTTTGCTTTGCCTTGATTAGTTTGTCCTATAATTGGATAATAAGTGTTGATAACTTATCGAATATAATTCTTCAAAAATAAGTTACTTTTGTTGAGCAAAAATTAGAATATAATTATGTCTGAAACAATAGAAAAAGTAAAGTGCTTAATAATAGGGTCTGGACCTGCAGGATATACTGCAGCTATTTATGCTGCCAGAGCAAACATGAAACCTGTTTTATATCAAGGAACACAACCAGGTGGACAGTTAACAACGACCAACGAAGTTGAGAATTTTCCAGGATATCCAGACGGAGTTACTGGACCTGAAATGATGATAGAGTTACAAAAACAAGCTGAACGTTTTGAAACTGATGTTCGTAATG
>DFBO01000227.1:1888-2683 GCA_002366675.1 Flavobacteriaceae bacterium UBA3078 | reverse complement strand
TTTAAATCTGAAATACCTTCAATAAAAACTTTACCTTCTGTCTCTGCTTTTATTGTTATTGGGGTTTTCTCGGTTCCTTCCCCGATGAATTCTATTTCAACATCTTTCCAAATACCATTTACTAATACAATGATATCTCCTGGTTTTGAATTTTCTATAGCTTGATTTAACTCTTCTTTATTTGAAACTTTTATACTTTTATTTGAATTTTCTTGACAAGAAAATAATATAAAAAATACAAGTAGAAAATAGGTGTATTTTAACATGGTAAAATGATGTGTTTTATAAATTATTTTTTTACTTCTTCTATAATTGTTAAAGCATCTTTTACTTTAGCTTCAATAGCCTCATAATCAAAATCTCCTGATGCTTTCTTTGCCATTAATTTTGACCCCATTCCAACACAAGTAACTCCTGCATTGAACCAATCTTCTAAATTTTCTTTAGTTGGAGAAACTCCTCCAGTAGGCATTATGCTTGTCCAAGGTTGCGGTGCTTTTACACCTTTTACAAATTGAGGACCGTATATATCTCCTGGAAATAATTTTACAATTTCACATCCTAATTCTTCAGCTCTGGTAATTTCAGTTAATGTTCCACAACCAGGTGACCATAGTACTTTTCTCCTATTACAAACTATTGCAATATCTTCTCTTAGAACAGGAGTTACAATAAAGTTTGCTCCTAGAGCCATAAAACGAGAAGCAGATGCTGCATCTGTAACTGAACCAACTCCCATTATCATTCCTGGTAAATTCGCTATAGCATATTTAGTTAATTCACCAAAAACTTCAT
>DFBO01000227.1:0-1877 GCA_002366675.1 Flavobacteriaceae bacterium UBA3078 | reverse complement strand
TGCAAAATCTCCTCTCGCTGTAAATTCCATCAATCGAGCACCACCATTATAACAGGCTTTTAATACTTTTTTACTTACTTCTAAATCAGGATGGTAAAACAATGGTACCATACCTGTTTCTGCCATTATTGAAGCTACTTCTATTCTTGTAAATTGTGCCATAATATTTTTTAATTCCAGTTTAATATTTTTTTGAAATCATATACAGATAGATCTTTTATCTATCATTTTTCAACCCAATAAATTGTTAGATTATCTAGCTACTCTACCGGAAGCATCACCTCCCATAAGTTTTTTTACTTCATCTACAGTAACTAAATTAGCATCGCCTTTAATGGTATGTTTTAAACAAGATGCTGCCACTGCAAAGTCTAAAGCATTTTGATCATCTTCAGGGTATTTTAGTAATCCGTAGATTAATCCTCCCATAAATGAATCTCCTCCTCCAACTCTATCTACAATATCTGTTATTTGATACTGACAAGTTTCATACATTTTAGTTCCATTATATAAAACTCCCGCCCAAGTATTGTGCGAAGCTGATATAGAACCACGTAGAGTTGTAATTACTTTTCTAGCTTTAGGAAATTTCTCCATCATTTGTTGACAAACAGATAAGAAAGCTTCTGCTTTAACATCATGACCTTGAGTTTGAACACTAATGCCTTCAGGTTTAATTCCAAAGTGCATCTCGGCATCTTCTTCGTTACCTAAAATAATATCACAGTATGATGTTAACTCAGACATAATTGCTTCTCTGTGATCGCTATTACAATACTTCCAAAGCTTTGCACGGTAGTTTAAATCTGTAGAAATGGTAATTCCTTTAGCACTTGCAGCTTTTACTGCTTCCAAACAAACATCAGCTGACCCTTGAGAAATAGCGGGTGTAATTCCTGTCCAATGAAACCACTCTACACCTTCAAAAACTGTATCCCAATCAATCATTCCAGATTTAATTTCAGACATTGCAGAATGTGCACGATCATAAACTACTTTACTTCCTCTACTCACTGCGCCAGTTTCTAAAAAGTAAATTCCTAAACGGTCTCCACCCCAAACAATTTTATCTACACCAACACCTCTTTTGCGCATTTCCATCATGGCACATTCACCAATATCATTTTTTGGTAATCGAGTTACAAAATCTACAGGTACTCCATAATTAGCTAAAGAAACTGCTACATTAGATTCACCACCACCATAAATTACATCAAATGACGTAGATTGTGAAAATCTTAAAAACCCTTGTGGAGCTAATCGCAACATGATTTCTCCAAATGTTACTACTTTTTTCATTTAGTGTATTTTCCTATTATAATAAAACTGCTTTAAAATGCTAAAACCTATCATTTTCAATTCATATTTGAAAGTTAAAATTCAACTCTTAAAGCAGTTTCTTTCTTATATATATAAGATATTTTAATTTTATATTCCTAAAGCTTGTCCTCCACCAATTTGGATAGTTTCAGCTGTTATGAAAGATGCGTCATCACTTGCTAAGAAAGAAACAACAGAAGCAACTTCTTGTGGTTTACCTATTCTCCCTAACATAATATTATTTTTCCATGAAGCAAAAACTTCTGGCTTAGTTGCTTTAATTTGAGCATGGAAATCTGTATCAATTGTACCAGGAGATACTGCATTTACTCTAATGTTANNGCTAAATCTTTTGCTAATGCTCTTGTAATTGCATGAACTCCAGCTTTAGAAGTTCCATAAATTCCAGCACCAGGTCCACCAGCATTCCACCCAGCATTTGACGTATAATTAATGATTGAGGCGTTTTCACCTTTTTTAAGAAAAGGGATAGCTGCCCTTGAAGCAAAAAATACTGAATCAAGGTTTAAAGCCATTACAAATCTGTAAAAATCAGT
>DFBO01000269.1 GCA_002366675.1 Flavobacteriaceae bacterium UBA3078 | reverse complement strand
TATCTCTAAAGCTAAACTTGCAGGACGTGGAGGAGCCTTTTTCCCAACAGCAAAAAAATGGCAATACTGCAAAGAAAGCACTAGCGAAAAAAAATATATTGTTTGTAATGCAGATGAAGGTGAGCCTGGTACTTTTAAAGATAAATCGCTATTAAACAATATGCCTGGTTTAATAATTGAAGGAATGGTAATTGCCTCTTACGCCACAGGTGCTGAAAATGGCTTTATTTATTTACGCGCTGAATACAAATATTTACTTGAAAAGCTAAAAAGTACCATAAAAGAATTTCATCAAAACGGTTATTTAGGTAATAATATTTGTGGAATAAAAAACTTTAGCTTTAATATAGAAATACAATTAGGTGCTGGGTCTTATGTTTGTGGAGAAGAAAAAGCTTTAATAGAATCATTAGAAGGTAAGCGTGGCGAACCTAGAATTCAAAAACATTTCCCAACAGAATCTGGTTATTTAGGCTACTCAACAGTTGTTAATAATGTTGAAACTTTTGCAAAAGCTGCAAGAATAATTGAGCTAGGTTCCAATTTTATTACAGCTATTGGAACAAAGAATAGTAAAGGAACAAAACTAGTGAGTATTTCTGGTGATGTAGCAAAACCAGGAGTTTATGAAATTGAATGGGGAACAACAGTAAAACAATTATTAAAATTATGTGAAGCTCTTTCACCATATTACATTCAAATTAGTGGCCCTTCTGGTGAATGCATTAACAATACTGAGTTTGATAGAAAAATTTGTGAAGAAGATCTTATTTGTGGAGGTTCAATTATGGTTTTTAATAGATTTCGAAGTGTTCTCCAAATTCAAGAAAACTTTATGAAATTTTTTAAAACAGAATCTTGTGGTGTTTGTACACCTTGCAGAGCAGGAAATCAAATTTTATACGAAAAAGTTAAAAAGTTTAAACGTGGATTATGTACTCAAAAAGATTTAGATGAAATCCAAGAATGGGGAAAAATTATAAAACTTTCTAGTAGATGCGGGTTAGGAAAATCCTCTCCAAATTCATTAATAATGGCAATAGATAAATTCAACGATTATTTTAGTCTAAAAATATCACCTGCTAGTGAAAATAATCATATTGAATTTGATATGGAAAATGCTATTCAAGAATATGATAGTATTATAAATGACACTCAATTTTAGCTTAAACTCATAAAAATGAAAGATATATCATTTAATATAGACGGAAGAACTTGTACAGCTGAAAAAGGATTAAACTTAATTGAAGCTGCCAAACAAAACGGAATATTTATTCCAACATTATGCCACTTTAAACAACAAAATCCATTAGCGAGCTGTAGAGTTTGTACAGTTAAACTAAATGGCCGAGCAATAGCTGGATGCACAATAAATATTGAAGAAGGTATGGACATTGAAGTAAATACAACTGAATTGTTAGATACTAGAAAAGCCATTTTAGAAATGATGTTTGTTGAAGGCAACCATTTTTGTCCCTCCTGTGAGAAAAGTGGAGATTGTCAAATGCAAAACTTAGGTTATGAAACAGGAATAAGGTTCACTCGTTTTCCTCATTTATTTGTAGAAAGATTTATTGATGCAAAATCTGAACGCATTATTATAAATCAAAATAGATGTATAAAATGCAAACGTTGTTTTGAAGAAATAAAAACCTCTGATGGCTACAGCGTCTTTAACTTCATAAATAAAGGAAATAAAACAATGGTTTCTGTTGATTATGAACAAGAGGCTAAACTTTCCGAATCTCAAGCTGAATATGCTATGAATATTTGCCCAACTGGCGCTATTTTAGTGAAAGGAAAATCACTTAGTAAACCTTTTGGAAGTAGAACTTTTGACCAAGGAATTAAAGGCAAAACAATTCCTTTTAATAAAATTAATAAAAACAGCTCTAATGGTCAAAAAAAACGAGTTGCCACAACCTCATTGGCTGGGTGCTTTGGTTGTCATATGTCTATGCTTGATATTGATTTAGGCTTACTTGATTTAATTGAAGTAGTTCAATTTGATAAATCACCAATAACCGATATTAAAAAGTTTTCTAAACGTTGTGATATTGGTATAATTGAAGGTGGTTGTAGTAATACACATAATTTTGAAGTTCTACGTGCATTTCGCGAAAATTGTGACATTTTAGTTTCTGTTGGTGAATGTGCTATTTGGGGTGGTTTACCTGCACTTAGAAATACAATACCATTAGAAGATTGCTTAAAAGAAGCGTATTTAGATTCTTTAACAAGCGAAGAAAATGAAACTATAATTCCAAATCATGAAGACATTCCTAAAATTTTAAATAAAGTATATTCAAATCATGAAATTGTAAAAATTGACTATCATATTCCTGGATGTCCTCCAAATTCAAATCACATTTGGAATGTTATAAAAAATATTTTATTCGAAGAAGAATATGCTATTGCTTACCCTGAATTTAAATATGATTAATCGCTTAAAATCTATACAATGAATCCAAAAAAAATCATAATAGATCCCGTTACTAGAGTTGAAGGTCACGGTAAAGTAACCATTAAATTAGATGAAAATAACAAGGTTAAAGATGCCTATTTACATGTTGTAGAATTTAGAGGTTTTGAAAAATTTATTCAAGGCCATCCTTATTGGGAAGTCCCAATTATAGTGCAACGCTTATGTGGTATTTGTCCTGTAAGTCATCATTTAGCAGCTGCAAAAGCAATTGACCAACTAGTTGGTGTTGACCCTGAAAACTTATCTATAACAGCTACAAAATTGCGTAAACTGTTACATTACGGACAAGTATTTCAATCACATGCATTACACTTTTTCTATTTAGCTTCACCAGATCTTTTATTTGGAATTGATGCTCCTGCTGAAAAAAGAAATATTGTTGCCGTAGCTGCAAACAATAGAGAACTTGCAAAGAAAGGAATTTTAATGCGTAAATTTGGTCAAGAAATTATAACTACTTTATCTGGTAAAAAAATTCACGGAACTTTAGCTGTTCCAGGTGGAGTTCATAAATCATTTACATCAAAACAATTTCAATATTTTTTAGATGGAAAACAAATTCCAAGTATAGATTCTATGATAGCTTGGTCTAAAGAAGTAATTGACTTTATGAAATCCTATCACTTTAAAAATAGTGAATGGGTTGATAATTTTGTCAATTACCCATCAAATCATTTAGGTTTAGTTGATAAAAAAACAGGCGCATTAGAATTATATGATGGCAATATACGCTCAATAGATTATGAAGGTAATGAATTATTAAACATTGAAGATATTGAATATAGAAATCATTTTAAAGAAGGTGTTGAACCTTGGTCCTATATGAAATTTCCTTATATGACAAAATATGGAAGAGAAAATGGTTGGAATAGAGTTGGCCCTCTAGCTCGTTTAAATACTTGTTCTCACATTACTACACCGCTTGCAGAAATAGAACGACAAATATTTAAAGCATACACAAAAAACAAACCGAATAATATGACAATGTATACACATTGGGCACGTTTAATTGAATTGCTGCATTGTGCCGAAAGTATAAAAGAATTACTTTTAGATGAGGACATTTTAGGAGATGATTTAGTTCGTAAAGGTACACCTCGTACGAAAGGAATAGGAGTTATTGAAGCACCTAGAGGAACGCTAATCCATGAATATCATATTGATGATGAAGGTTTAATTACAAAATGTAATTTAATTGTTTCAACCACTTTTAATAATGAAGCTATTAACAGAGGTGTACGCACTGTTTCAAAAGATATACTAAACAATCAGCCTGAGATTACCGAAACAATGTTAAACCAAATTGAAATGGCTATTAGAGCTTATGATCCCTGTTTAAGTTGTGCAACACACGCTTTAGGTGAAATGCCTTTAATTGTTCAAATAGAAGATAACCAAGGAAATTTAATTCATGAAAAAATTAGATAAAACCCTTATTATTGGGATAGGAAATAACACTCGCCAAGACGATGGACTTGGCTGGTGTTTTTTAGATTCATTAGAAAAAGAAGGAATAAATACCGAAAATTTAGTGTACAAATACCAA
>DFBO01000187.1 GCA_002366675.1 Flavobacteriaceae bacterium UBA3078 | reverse complement strand
TCCTTTCGTTTCAATAAATGGATGAATCTTAACTCGCATCTTACCTGGAGAACCACTAAAAAAAGTATACGAGAATCGTTTTTTATTGTCTAAAAACGTCATAGGTACAATTGGAATCTGATGATTGATTGCCAATCTAAAAGCGCCATCTTTAAAAGTGTCTAAAACAATATGTTCTTCTGGAACACCACCTTCTGGAAAAATACAAATACTTAAGCCTTGCTGTAACCTTCTTTGAGCACTTAAAAAAACAGCTTTTCGACTTCTTTCAGAACTTCTGTCTACCAAAATACACGTACGCTTATAGAAAAAACCAAAAAGTGGAATTTTTGCCAACTCTTTTTTTCCTACAAAAACAAATGGGTTTTTTGCAGAAACTAACATCAACATAATATCTGCCATAGACGTATGGTTGGCAATATACATATAGCTCTTATTGGGTTCCTGGATCTGCTCACATTCTATTTTCCAAACAAAGCCCATTCCTACCAAAATACATTTTGCCCAAACTCGAGCTAAATTAAAAAAATGTTGATACCAAGATTCTTTTAAAACAGAAATTAAAAGGAATGGAAACAAGACAATTATTGGTAAAGCCACAAGGATATAGAACCAAATACGATATAAAATCCAAAACAAGCACTTAAATAATTTCATACAAGCCAAAACTACTTAAATTTATTGAGCAATTGTATCAAAAAAATTACCTTTGCTTTTTATATAACTTAATAATAAGATTCCCGTTTTCACGGGAAATGAATATGGCAAGAATTTTAACAGGCATTCAAAGTACAGGAACACCCCATTTAGGAAACATATTAGGCGCATTAATTCCAGCTATAAACATGGCTAACAATCCTAAAAACGATTCTTTTTTGTTTATAGCTAATCTACATACTTTAACTCAAATTAAAGATGCAGAATTGTTGCGTAGCAACACATATTCTACTGCTGCTACTTGGCTGGCTTTTGGTTTAGATGTTGAAAAAACGGTGTTTTATAGACAAAGTGATATTCCTCAAGTAACTGAATTAACTTGGTATTTAAGCTGTTTTTATCCTTATCAACGCCTAACACTTGCTCATAGTTTTAAAGATAAATCCGATAGATTGGAAGATGTAAATTCTGGTTTATTTAATTATCCAATGCTTATGGCTGCAGACATTTTATTGTATGATTCAGAAATAATTCCAGTAGGAAAAGACCAACTACAACATATTGAAATGACTCGTGATGTAGCTTCTCGTTTTCATGCAAAAATGGGAGAAACCTTTGTATTGCCACAAGGAAAAATTCAAGAAAATACGATGCTTGTTCCAGGAACAGATGGCGAAAAAATGAGCAAAAGTCGTGGGAATATTATCAATATTTTTCTTGATGACAAAAAGCTTCGTAAACAAATCATGTCTATTGAAACAGATAGCACTCCTCTAGAAGATCCTAAAGATTGGAAGACATGTAATTGTTTTGCACTATATAAACTATTGGCTTCAGAATCTCAAATAGAAACCATGAAAGCTAATTACGAAAAAGGAGGTTATGGTTATGGACATGCCAAACAAGCTCTTTTTGAATTAATAATTGAAAGATTTGCTACAGAGCGTGAACGCTATAATTATTACATGAATAACCTTGAAGAAATTGATGCTGCTTTAACTATAGGAGCAGAAAAAGCCAAAATTGTAGCTAATAATGTTTTAAATAGAGTGAGAGAAAAAGTTGGTTATTAAAAACTAAATAACTTCAAACAACTTTCCAGGTAAGGGTCTTATAACCCCTTTAAGTTCCATATTCATCAAGGTACTGGCTATTTTGAAAATTGGCAGATTACACTCTAAAGCAATGACGTCTAAAAGTTGTTTGTCGTTTTCTTTTAAATAATTATAAACTACTTTTTCTTCGTCTGAAAGCTCTACGAAAAGTTGCTTTTGTACTGGCACTTTTTTGCTATCTTCTAATTCCCAGTTTAACATATATGGAATATCTAGAGGATTAGAAAGCACATGAGCTTTTTGATGTTTAATTAAATTATTACAACCTAGGCTTTGGCTGTCGGTTACTCTTCCAGGAACAGCAAACACATCTCTATTGTAAGAATTAGCTATATCTGCAGTTACTAAACTACCTCCTTTTTCTGCAGATTCAATAACAATAGTAGCTTCACTTAAACCAGCTATAATACGATTACGTTTTAAAAAGTTGTTTCTATCAAAAGTGTCACTACTCCAAAAATCAGTAAAAAACCCACCATTCTTTTCAACTTCAGACACATATTTTTTATGCGTTTTTGGATAAATCTGATTTAGTCCATGAGCCAAACAACCAATGGTTTGTAAGTTGTTTTTTATAGCTGCTTTTTGAGCTGTAATATCTGTTCCGTATGCAAAACCTGAAACGATAACTGGATTAAAAACTGCTAATTCTTCAATTAATTTATTACAAAAAGCAATGCCATAGGTTGTTATTTTTCTGGCACCAACCACACTTATAATACGTTGCTTTTTCAAGTTGATATTACCAGATTGAAAGAGTAATATGGGACTATCTACACAATGTTTTAATTTTTCTGGATAATCTACATCAGTAAAATAAAATGTCTTGATCTTATTTTTATGAATATATTCTAGCTCTTTTTCAGCAGCTAAAAAATGCTCTTTATTAAATAAATCGTTAATAACAAAACTCCCAATACCAACGATTTTAAGTAAGTTATGCTTTTTCTCATTAAAAACAGCTTCAACAGAACCACAATGCGAAATCAGCTTTTTAGCAGTAATATCGCCAACATTTGGAACATGCTGTAAGGCTAAAATGTGAAGCAAGTTGTTTTTAGACATCTTAATTTTTTGATATTGAGACTACAAGAAAAGAATTTTTATCATGTTAATAAATAGTTAACTCGAATTTTTGTTCCCTTTTAAAAATTATTAACTTTGTTTTTATGCAATTAGAAACCTACATAAGCGATTTACTTTATAGATATGAATGTGTTACAGTCCCTGAATTTGGTGCTTTTCTAACACAACGTGTTTCAGCCACTATTCACGAATCGACAAATGCTTTTTATCCTCCAAAAAAGAAATTAGCTTTTAACGAGCAAATTCAAACAAACGATGGTATTTTAACTCATTATATTGCAGATGTAGAAAAAATTCCTTTTGAAGAAGCTTCAAAAAAAATTGAAAAACGTGTAAAAGCGTTAAAGTCTTATTTAACAGAAGGTGAAACGATTTCATTAAATAATATTGGAGACCTTTCATTAAATAACGAGGGGAAAATAATTTTTGAGCCTTCGTATCATTTAAACTATTTAACTGATGCTTTTGGACTGTCTCAATTTGTATCTCCATCTGTAAGTAGAGAGGTTTATAAAAAGAAAGTTCAGAAAATTGAAAAAATTGTTCCAATTTCTATTACACCTGAAAGACGTAAATCCAGAGGCTATCTTAAATATGCTGCTGTAGCTATTGTTGCACTTACAATTGGTGGTTTTGCTGCTTCTAATTACTATGTCAATAACATAAACTCTCAAAATCAATTGGCTCAAGAAGAAGCCAATCTACAACTTGAGAGTCAAATACAAGAGGCAACTTTTGTAATAGATAATCCGCTTCCTGCTGTTACTTTACATGTAAAAAAACATTCAGGAAGTTATCATGTTATTGCTGGTGCTTTTAGAATTGAAGAAAATAGCGATAAAAAAGTAAGCCAACTTAAAAACCTTGGTTATGATGCTAGAAAAATTGGCGTGAATAAGTATGGTTTACACGAGGTTGTTTATGCTAGTTACGAAGATCGACTAGAAGCTTTAAGTGCTTTAAGACATATTAAACGCAACCATAATTCTGCTGCTTGGTTGTTAGTAAAAGAGCTGGATTAGTTTTGTTAATCAGAACGTCTGTCATTCAGAGCGTAGCGAAGAATCTAAATCTGATCATTCAAGAACTTCCATTCTGTATTGAAATTTGAAATCATTTTATCTTTTTTCAATCTACTCCATCCTTTAATTTGTTTTTCTCTTTTTATGGCAACTTCTATTCCAAAAAAATGTTCGTAATAGATTAAATAGTAACATTTATATTTTGTTGTAAATGCTTTTGAAAATGGTAGTGGATTGATATGAAAATGAATTCTCTCTTTTAAATTATTTGTGACTCCTGTATATAAAACGGTCTTATTTAAATTAGTTAGTATGTAGACATAGTAATTATGAGAACCTTTT
>DFBO01000039.1:6969-7365 GCA_002366675.1 Flavobacteriaceae bacterium UBA3078 | reverse complement strand
TTTTCATGATATTGAAGATTTAGTTTTAAATGTTGTTGAATCTGGTAAGACACCATTGTTTATATTATTAGATCAAATAAGCGATGTACGTAATTTTGGTGCTATTATTAGAACTGCTGAGTGTACTGGTGTAAATGGCATTATTATACAAAAAAAAGGTGGTGCTCCAGTAAATGGAGATACTATAAAAACAAGTGCTGGTGCTGTTTTTAAAATTCCTATTTGTAAAGTAGACCACATTAAAGATGCCATGTTTTACCTTCAGGCTTCTGGTATTAAGGTTATTGCAGCTACAGAAAAAACAGATAATACAATTTACGATGTCTCTTTTAAAGAACCCTGTGCAATTATTATGGGCTCTGAAGGTAGAGGCATTAACCCTTCAGTTTTAAAATT
>DFBO01000039.1:0-6892 GCA_002366675.1 Flavobacteriaceae bacterium UBA3078 | reverse complement strand
AATGTTGTAATTATTCCTATAAATAGTACTTTTTAGTATAATTATAGTTCTTCTTCTTTATTAGATTTAAAAGTATATTTTATATTAAGCTCCTCCTCTACTTTACTTTCCTTAAATTCAATAAAATTCCCTTTTTCGTCAAAATGTTTTAAAAAGGGATCATCTTCTTCTATAAATCCTTCTTCTTCCCAAACATATTTTTTAGGTCTAGCTATTTCCTTTTTAAAAATTATAGCAAATAGCATTCCTGTAATAAGTCCAGCTGAATGTCCTTCCCAAGACACGCCTTCTTTAATTGGCAGAACGTACCAAATCATACTACCATATAGGAATACAACTATTAAAGACAGTGCAATTAATCTATAATGCTTCGCAAATATGCCCTTAAAGAAAGTAAAACTTACTAAAACATAAATCAATCCACTGGCTCCAATATGATAGGATGGTCTACCAATAGCCCAGGTTATAAAACCAGATAATAGAACCCCATAAATTAAAATTTTCCACGCAATTGGTTTGTAGAAATAAAACAAAGCAGCAGTAAGCACAAATAATGGAATGGTATTATGATATAAATGAGAGATTCCTGAATGAATAAAAGGACTAAACAAAACGCCTCTCAAGCCTTTAATAGTTTGAGGGTAAATACCCCAAGTTGTAAAGTCGAATCCAAATCGAATTTCAACCCAGAAGATTGTCCAAATTAGTAAAACAAGAAAAATGGGAATTAATATAACACTATTTGAAAATTGAAATTCTTCTTTTGCTTTCATCATTAAATTTAATCTTTTTAATGCAAATACAAATCCATAAATTAAATTCGTGTTAAATTGTCAGCTTACTAAAAAGCTGTAATTTTACATTATGAATGAGCCTCTTGCAGAACGTTTACGTCCAAAGACTTTAAATGACTATATAAGTCAGACACATCTAGTAGGAAAAGATGGGGCTTTAACGAAACAAATTGAACAAGGCTTAATTCCATCAATCATTTTTTGGGGACCTCCTGGAATTGGCAAAACAACTCTGGCAAATATTATAGCATCTGAATCTGGAAGACCATTTTACACTTTAAGTGCCATTAGTTCTGGAGTAAAAGATGTTAGAGAAGTTATAGAAAAAGCTAAAACGAGTGGTGGATTATTTACAACTAAAAATCCGATTCTCTTTATTGACGAAATACACAGGTTTAGTAAATCTCAACAAGATTCACTTTTACAAGCTGTTGAAAAAGGATGGGTTACATTAATTGGTGCTACTACTGAAAATCCTAGTTTCGAAGTCATTCCTGCACTTTTGTCTCGATGTCAGGTTTATATTTTAAATTCTTTTAGTAAAAACGATTTAGAAGCGCTTTTAAAGCGTGCTATAGAAAAAGATGAATCTATATCTAAAAAAACAATAAAACTTAAAGAAACTGAAGCTCTATTACGTCTTTCTGGTGGTGATGCTAGAAAATTATTGAATATTTTTGAATTGATAGTAAATTCTGAAACTTCAGATAAAATTATCATTACAAATGAGACTGTTCTACAAAAAGTTCAAAACAATACTGTTCGTTATGATAAAACTGGTGAACAACATTACGATATTATTTCGGCCTTTATTAAATCGATTCGGGGTAGCGATCCAAATGCTGCTGTTTATTGGTTAGCTAGAATGATTGAAGGTGGCGAAGATGTGAAATTTATAGCCAGAAGATTACTGATACTTGCAAGCGAAGATATTGGAAATGCCAATCCAACGGCTTTAGTAATTGCAAACAATACGTTTCAAGCAGTTTCTACTATAGGGAATCCTGAATCAAGAATTATTTTAAGTCAGTGTGCAACCTATTTAGCTTGTTCGCCTAAAAGTAATGCATCATACCAAGCTATAAATCAAGCACTACAATTAGTTAAAAACACTGGGGATTTATCAGTGCCATTTCCAATTAGAAATGCACCAACTAAACTTATGAAAGAATTAGGTTATGGTGATGCATATAAATATGCCCATAGCTATGAAAATAATTTTGCTGAGCAAGAATTTTTACCTGATGAAATATCAAACACGACACTTTATAGTCCTGGAAATAATACTAGAGAAAATGCACAACGAGACTTTTTAAAACAACGTTGGAAAGATAAATACAAGTATTAAAATTTAATTTCAATTAAAGTGTTTTTCACTTCACTCCCATTATTTTCTGAAAAATACCAGGAACCCTCTTCTTTAATTACCATGGCATTTCTACCTTTAACCATGAAAACTTCTGGCTTTTTTGTATTCAATAAAACCATAACTACTCTTGGAGTACTATCAACCACCTGATAACCATATTCTGTTTTTTGAGCATAAAGAGTAGCTTCTCCTTGTAAAGATATTTCTATTTGCTTATTAGATTTTTCAACAACTTCTTCAGCATTAAGTTCTACAGCTGTTTCTGATGCTATAATGGTTTCTTTTTCTTTTTTTAAAACTTCAATTTCTTCTTTCAACTCATCAATCTCTTGATTAGCATCAACCGCATCTTCTCTTCTTTCTGATAGAATATATTCGTTTGGCTTATATGAATATTTCAAGGCAGCTACATACATAAATGCCTCACGAAGTGCTTTGTTATAAGCCACTGAATATTTCTTATCAAAACTTTTACCTTGTTCTGAAACGTAAATTAATTCATCTTTACAATTTTTCAATTCAATAGCAAGATTCGTTTTAAATGTACCTGAATCATCCAATACATCAGCTTTTAAAGCTAAACATGGGTTATAAATTAAATCGATTGGTCTATTTTCATCTTCCATTAAGGCTATAAAACCGTATTTATTAAACAGAAACTGAGTTAAAGAATTTAACCTAAACTCATCCTCTTCATCTAAAAAATCAAAGTCATTTGGTACAATTACATATTTATAATCATTGACGCTATTCTGCGAAAATGCTGAAATTGAACAACCGAAAATCATTGCAAAAATTAAAAATTTCTTAAACATTGGAAATACTTTTTTATATGCGTAAAGATAGGTAAGATTTACAAAAATAATTTTAATTCGTTTAAATTATTTATTTGCTTGATCGAGTGCGCTTCATTAGTTTCACGTAGGTTAAAATATATGGCTTCCATACCAAAATCTAAAGCTCCCAACACATCAGCTTCCATATTATCACCAATCATAACACTTGTTTCTGGATTTGCTTCTGCTATTTTTAAAGCAAAATTAAATATTTTAGGATTTGGTTTTTTTACTCCTACTTGTTCAGAGTCAGTAACAGAATTAAAAAAATGGTGAATATTAGAATTACGAAGCTTACTCTCTTGAACCTCTTGAAACCCATTGGTTATAATATGCAATTGATACTTTGATTTCAAATAATTTAAAACTTCATGTACATCATCAAACAGATGATTAAACGAAGATAAATAAGTAATATAATCTTCAGAAAGTTTATTAATTAAAGTGCTATCTGCATTAAAAGAAATCTTATTAAACGTATCATTTAAACGATTATATCTTAAAGAGGCTTTATCAATTTTTTCCTCTCGATACAGCTTCCAATAATCTAGATTAATAGGTTCGTAAAAACTTAAAAAATCATTCAAATCTACTGCAACATCGTGCATCTTAAATATTTTATTGAACGTCAACGCTGAGTTTTTATCGAAATCCCAAAGCGTATGGTCTAAATCAAAAAAAACATCTTTTATTCCATTAATTTTCATGCTCAGACTCTAATATTAAATTAAATAAATCCTTAAAACCTTTCCATCTATCCACATCACTAAAAGTGTAATTATGAAAAATGGGAATAAACTCTCCTCGAACCTGTTTAACTTGCTGCATAATTTCGTTTACAGCCTTCTTTTTATCTAAAAGAGAATGGATATTTAGTAAAGAATAGTCTAACAAATGATAGGAATAAATTTTTAAAGGGGTTTGTATTTCGTAGTCTAAATCGTAAAAGAAAAAAGGCGTACAAGTTCCAGCTCTAAAACCCACGTAGTTTACATAACCCATCGTGTAATCTTCTAGAATCTCTAATTCTACTAAGTTTCTATACGATTCTGGCAAATTTAATTTTGAGAAAGATTGTCTTGAAGCTGTTAAAGATGTGTTTATAATAGACTCCATCCTTAATTTTTCTTTTTTCAGTACAGTTATATCTTCTAGTGCAAAATAAGATGCTTTTAAACCAACTTGACAATAATCTGCTACTTGTTTTATAAGTGAAATAAATTTCCTTTTTTGAGCATCAATGCCTTTATCGTAAGTAGAATAATCTCCAATTAAGAAGAAAAACAAGAATTTAGAATCACTGTGTTTTTGCTTATTAATAATGTATTTAAAGGTATCATAGGTATCTCTTTTTAGTCCTAATAACACCATATATCTATAGTACAGCTTTTTTAAATTTAAACTAAACAGATCTTTAACCGTTCCTCCAAAAGTTCTCATGATTCCTTTTAGCTTAAAATTATAAGCAGAAGGCACATCGATAATAGGCTTTATTTTATAAGCTCTTTCTGGAAACTGAAATCCTGGAAACTGATCTTGAAAAACTTTTCTAAACTTAAAAGCCCAAATATCTACAACAGGTTGATGCAAAAAACCATATTTATAAGCTATGCTTTCCTGGGCAGTAAAACGACCATATTCATCTTTTACATGAGGTAAATACTCTTCGTATCTACTCAATAAGTAAAAGGAAGCAGAAAAAATATCGAACGGAATTGCACTTTTATCTCCACTAGAAAAAAAACATTTGGTTTCTTCCCAGTCTTGTACATGAATTTCAATGTCAGATAGACCTTGCTCATATAATATATCATGACTTTTAACAAATATTTCGTTGCTTAAAGGCTGCCTAGTGTATGACATTTTTAAGCTATCATGTGCAATAAAATCTTCGATTACTGTAGTAAACTGCACAGGAATGCCCAATATTCTAGTAAAAATATGTTTAAAGGAATATTTTAATCGAGGTGATATTTTATGGGTATAAACTAATAGCACTTATAAGATATTTTCATCAGCAAAGCTAAAGTAGGCTTTTTCTGTTACGATTACATGATCCAGGACTTTTATATCTAAACTTACTCCTGCTTTCTTTAATTTTTTAGTAATCTGCTTGTCTGCTTCACTAGGTTTTAAAGTTCCTGAAGGATGGTTGTGAACTAAAATGATCCCTGTTGCTCCAACTTCCAAGGCATTTTTAAGAACCAAACGTACATCTACCAATGTTCCAGTTATTCCTCCTTTACTTAATTGTTTTTTTTGAATGATTTTATTTGAATTATTAAGATAAATAATCCAGAATTCTTCATGTGGCAACTCGCCTATTACTGGTTGCATGATCTCAAAAACTGAAGCACTAGAGTTAATCTTCTTTCTATCTATAGCTTCCTCTCCTCTACGTCTTCTTCCTAATTCTAAAGCTGCAGCAATACTTATAGCTTTTGCTTCACCAATCCCTTTAAATTCCATGAGTTGTTTAATAGATAGTTTGCCTAATTCACTTAAATTATTATCTACACTTGCTAGAATGCGTTTGCATAAGGCCACAGCACTTTCATCTCGATTCCCTGATCCAATCAATATAGCTACTAATTCGGCATCACTTAAAACTGCTTTTCCTTTATCTCGAAGTTTTTCACGTGGCTGATCTTCTTGAGACCAATTCTTAATAGAAAATGAAGCTGATTTTTCCTGCATCTAGTAAACCTACTTAAATTTTTAGTTTTTAAATTTACATAAAGAAAACTAAAAATTTATAAAGTAAGTTCTCTATGTCCAATTTATAAGAATAAAAATTCCATAGAAAAGATAAATATTGTAAATTTCAACTGCAATAAAATCTTTAATTATGAATTCATTATTTAACACTGATACTCAGGCAGATATTATAAATCGTATTAATAAGCTAAATGAAAATTCACAACCTAATTGGGGAACTATGAATGTTGGTCAGATGCTAACCCATTGCCAGAAACCATTGGAAGTTGCTAATGGAGATCTGCAGTTAAACACGCAAATAGGTTTTGCAAAAAAACTCCTATTTAAATTGTTTAAACCTTTGATGTATAACGATAAGCCTTGGAAGAAAAACCTTGGAACAGTTCGTGAATTTAGAATTACAGACGCTCATGAATTTAATTCTGAAAAGGATAAATTAGTACAAATAATCAACGTGTTTTCTACTAAAAAGGACAGACAAGATTGGCCAGCTCACCCTTTGTTTGGAAAATTTAATAACGAACAATGGGGAAAAATGCAGTACAAGCATTTAGATCATCATTTAACACAATTTGGTGTATAATTATGAGTAAGTATCCTCCTCCTTATCATCTAGATAACGATAAACTTCATTTGCTTGAAGTAGTAAAAACCTATCCTCTAGCAACTGTTATTTCTGTAAAGGACAATAAACCCTTAATAACCCATTTACCATTAATCTATAGAGAAATAGATGGAAAACTTATTGGACATATCGATAAATTTAATCCACAATCGAAATTAATGAAGGATGATCTTGATGTGACACTTATTTTTTCTGGACCACAAAGCTATATCTCGCCAAGTGTTTATACGACTGAGCAATTACCAACTTGGAATTATATTAAAGTGCACCTAACTGGAACTGTGGAAGCTATTGACAGCAAATTAGCTTTAAAAGAATCACTTGTGAAAATGACCGAATTTTTAGAACAACCAGACAATAAATTTGTTCTAGAAGCTGATAATCCTAAAATGGATATCGCTATAAACTATATTACAATGTTTGAAATAACAATAAACAGTTGGGAAGGTAAATTTAAACTCTCACAAGATAAAATTCCTCAGGATATGGCAAATGCAAGAGCTGAGTTGACACGTTCTAATCAAGAAAGTATTGAACTGTTTTTGAAAAA
>DFBO01000174.1 GCA_002366675.1 Flavobacteriaceae bacterium UBA3078 | reverse complement strand
CTCTAGTTAAAATGTTGGGCACAAAATCATTGCAATACTTTTGACAGTTGAAATAAAAAGTTTAAAACACACAATACCATACATTCTCATGTCATCAGTGGAGGACATACTTTTTAATGATCAATTCTTGAAGGTTGCAGCAGAAGAATATGCTAAATTCAAAAAGACTAGTGATTGGGATGAAGAATATAAATGGACTATTTTATCTGTTCTTAATGATAAATTCCTTACTGGAGGAATATCTATTGAAAATATTCTTGAAAAAATTACATTATTGCAAGAGAACAATCCTCAAAAAGGGTCTTTTGTCCATTGGTCGGAATTAGATGATCTTAAAACAGCAGTTGAGAAAAATCCGGAAATCGTCGTTTCTTATATAAATTCATTAATTGATGAAAACAATTCTCTCTCAAACAGGATTGATAACGCACGAACTAAATTACAGGAAGTAGCAAAGGGAAATTTTGGTACCCCATTGACGGGTTACATATTAGCATCTGTTAATAAAAATAAATATCCAATTTTTAAAGATGAGATATTAAGACATTTTGTTGATGTAATGAACCTAGATTTGGAATTTAAAAAGACAGACATAGGGAAAAAATATGAACAATATGTTGAGATCTGTAAAAATATTGCAAATTATCTAAAAAAAAATGGTTTTATTAGTTATACCTCATCAATTCTAGATGGTCAAGATTTCTTGTATTGCATCAGTCGTTATGACAATCTAAGATATAAGATCTATATAAGATATCTATTCAATTTTGCTAAAACTCTCAAAAATTATGAAAATAGACCCCAGATCTTTTTAAACGATATCTGCAAAATGGAACAATCATTTTTAAAAAAAGAAATAGAGAAATACCGAGGGGGAGAAAAAATAAGAAAAATTCGATTTCTTGTTCTAGAAAAAATTCTCGAAGAAGAAAAATTATCCCTTGAAAAATTTAAGGAAATTTTAGAGAATGTAAATGAACAATATGATGGAGATATATTGCACTCTTGGGACGAATTTAAAATTCTTTTTCAAATTTATTTTGATCTGTATAAAAAAAGAATAAATTATCTCTTAAAATCCCTTCACACATATATCAAAAATCAGGATGCATTTTATGAAACAAAGTTCAAAGAAAATGATGTGATAAATGATTTCTTATGGAACCAAAATTTTGGTGGAACATCTTGTTGGATAGCATTATATCCAAATTCAATGGTTAGCCATAAAATAGCACCTCAATTGTTTTTGGGGATATATGATGATGCCATAATGTATGGTCTTTGTTACGGATCTGAAATTCAGGATCAATACGAAAATGATTTTGAAAAAATTCATGATGATAAAGAAATTAATGTCACCAATATCTTGAATAAATTTGTACAGGTTTATCCTAAATTTAGGGAGTTTACAGAAATAGAACCTAGTGAGAAAATAAACTATTGGAAAATTGCTCCAGGTAGAAATGCAAAACATTGGAATAGTTTTATTGAAAAAGGAATAATTGCCATTAATTGGAGCAAATATAATGATCTCGGAAGTTTCAAAGACTTTGGTAAAGAAGAGATTGCAGAAAAGTTAGGACTTAATGTAACAACATCAAATGTTGTCTATGCTTTTGATGTAATAGTCAATAAAATAAATATTGGTGATTATATTGTCGCTAATAAAGGTAAAAATAAAATTGTGGGTATTGGAAAAGTCATAAGTGATTATGTTTATGATGAATCTGTGCCTATAAATAGGCATCAAAGAAAGGTAGAATGGATTCATATTGGGGAAGAAGAAGTGGATTATGATTTCGGCCAGATGACAATTACGTCTATTAGCGAGACGGATTTTAAAAACTTTATTGCTCAATATAAAAGTGATCTTGCAGAACCATTTTCAACAATTTTTAGTAATCGAGAAGAGGCATATTGGGCATTTGATTTAATGGAAAAAACTTTTGAAAGATTAGGTATCATTGATGAGAATGACCAACGATTTGCTGTAACCATAGTGCATAATCAAAAAATGTTGCGTGTTAATATTGGCAACTGGTCTGTTATACATTTTGAAAATAAAGGAAAATCACAAACATATGTAGGAATGGCTTTACTTCAACCAGACCAGATTGATTTAGAAAAAGAGGTTAAAATATGGGAACCCTTTAAGGATAGCGAAAAAGAGATTAGGGGAACAGAGATACCAATTAACCTAGTTAGATCCCAAGATAACATAATTTTAGATCATTATCTTCAAACCCTTGATTATATCAAAGAAAAATTTCAAACATGGACTGCCAGTAATTATCGCCGGTATAACCAATCCTTAATTGTTAAAGCAATATTTAATCCTACGAAACAAGAAGAAATATTGGCCAAAGGACTAGAAAGTGACGTAGAGTTTAAGCGTTATTTCTGGATCACAGCTAATCCTTCTATCTGGTCTGTGGAAAACATAAAAGAGGGAGGAGAGATTTTTTATACGGCATATAATAAAAAGGGTAACAAAAGACGACTTTTTGAAGCATTTCAGACGGCACAACCTGGTGATAGAGTAATTTTTTATGAATCTACACCTATTAAAAAAGTGGTTGCAACTGGGGAGATAACACAATCTTTACATAAAGAATTTGAACAGTCAATTGGAGATGAAGTAGACGGTGTTTCAATAAAGTATATGGATCCAGTAGATGGCATTACCTGGGAAATGATTAGCAGCGTTCCTGATCTAGAAAAATCCAGCCCTGTGTTAAATAGTGCACAGGGTAGTTTATTTCTTATTACCGCACAAGAATACGAAACGATTCTATCATTAGAAGAAGTTGCACAAGGACCAATAACCCTAATTGATCATGAGACATATAAAAAATTTGTAGATGAGGATTATTTAAAAATTGATTTTTCAAAAAGGATAGATCTTGGTGAGCTCTATTTTGAGGATAAGGAGCGTCTTATTACTCAATTATTCCATGCCTTAAAACATGGAAAGCATTTAATTCTTAACGGTCCCCCAGGTACTGGAAAATCAAAACTTGCTAAGGAGATTTGTAAAACGTTTAGAAAAAATGGTAAAGATGAATATTTTTCCATGGTTACTGCCACGTCTGATTGGTCAACATTTGATACAATAGGGGGGTATCTTCCTGATGAGCAGGAAGGTAATAAACTTCTTTTTACAAAAGGTGTTTTTTTCAAATGTTTTCAAGATGATCATAATAAGCCAAGAAATGATTGGCTGATTTTAGATGAGATTAATCGTGCTGATATCGATAAAGCATTTGGTTGTTTGTTTTCTGCGTTAACGGGTGATCGTATAACATTATCAATGAAAAAAGAGGGTAATAAAATTGAATTAATTGGAGACCCTCAAGATCATGATGACGTGTATGGTTGGAGGTTTTTTATTCATCCAGATTGGCGTATAATAGCAACCATGAATACTTTTGATAAAGCTTCTTTATATGAGATGTCCTATGCGTTTATGCGGCGTTTTGCATTCATAAATGTCAATATACCAACAGATATTAAGAAAGCGGTTGATGAATTAATTAAGATTTGGCAAAAGCGTGGTTTTATTGGAGAGATTGAAGATAATACTAGCGATTTATTAGTGGACGTATGGAGTATAATCAATAAATATCGTAAAGTTGGTCCTGCTATTATAGAAGATATACTTAGATTCATTGATGGTGGAGGGAATATTGTTTCAGCATTAACTATGTATGTGTTTCCCCAATTAGAGGGTTTGTCTCAAGATAAGCATATTAGTTTTGTAAAAGAATTCAAGAATAAATCAGAATTTGTATCAAATAATGATTATAAATATTTGGTAAAAACTGCAGTTGATTTTTTTGACATATTAGAGGAAAAATTTAATGAGCAAAACATCTAGTGAAACACTTGTACAGGCGATAGGTTCTAATCTTATGACATTCCTTAAACATGGGGATCTTTCCTCTTTTTCAAAACAAATTGATGAAGAAATGAATATAGATCAAATGGAACGTCTATTAAGAATTCATTTTGTGTTAAAAGAAGAAGTTTTAGATTTTGTAGATGCGTTACCTGAAAGAATAAGACGAATAAAAACTGCTACAAAAAAAAATATTAAAACGGTTCATGGTGATATTAGGGGCCGTATAGATTGGCATAGAACATTTAAAACTCGCTATATGACGTCATTTCAAGATACATCTTTATTTGTTATTACTCAGATGGAGCGTGATTATGGAATACCTGAAAATCTAGTTTTAGAAAAACTTATTGGAACTCTTAATGATATTATTATGAATGATCTTAAACCTGCTATTGATAAGGAATATCCCTGGGTTTTAGAATGGATTGATAAAGATCATAAAAAAAATTTAAAAGATGTCTATTTGAAAAATATTTATATTCGGCGAATTCGAGATGAACCTCACCCTATGGTAACTGATAGGATGATTGAAAACACACTACGATCTCGTAATCTATTATATCAAGATGCTGCTTTATTACTGCAAACTTATCAAAAATTAATGAATTATGATATTGACAAAAATGAAGCAATGGATTTACTTCAAAACACTTTTATTAAACCTGATCGAATTGATGTTTTATTTGAGTTATACTGGACAATACAGGTTATTAATGCTTTACAAGTGGACAAAAAACTGATAAAATTTCATTTAATAGAGGGAGGAAATAATATCGTTGCTGAATGGGAAGATGATAGATATCTCTATCATATTTATCATAATAGTACGGGGACATGTTCTTTTCTTGAACATTTTTCAGATATAAAAATCCCTGAGGAAGATGGATATTTAAAAAGGGAAGGATATGTTCTTAGGGATTGGAGAAAGCTAT
>DFBO01000044.1:506-3082 GCA_002366675.1 Flavobacteriaceae bacterium UBA3078 | reverse complement strand
TTAAAGGTTCATTTACACTCTCTCCTACTGCTTTACTTGCAGCAAAATGAATAACACCTTGTAAGTTTTGATGCCTTTTAAAAAAACCTTGAGTCAGGTTTTTGTCCTTCAAATCAATATTTTCAAATTCAGGTTTCATCCCAGTAATTGCTGTTATACCATCTAAAACTTCAACAGAAGAATTTGATAGATTATCAATAATTACTACTTCGAATCCTTTATTTTGAAGTTCGACAACTGTATGAGATCCAATAAAACCTAGACCTCCTGTAACTAAAATTTTAGCCATTTATAAATTGAATAATTTTTTCTGAAATAAATGCGATTTGCTCATCATCTAATTCAGTATGCATTGGTAAAGAAATAACTTCTTTTACTAATTGATTTGTAACCTCGAAATCGGCTTCGTTGTAGCGAGCATCTTCATAAGCTTTTTGTCTATGGAGTGGAATAGGGTAATATACACCACAAGGAATGTCGTTTTTATTTAGAAAGGCTACAAGTCCATCTCTATCAACCCCTTTTAGTTTTAATGTGTATTGATGAAACACATGATTTTCAGGTGTTCCATACTCAAACGGGGTTATAATTTCATCTATGTTTTTAAAAGCTTCATTGTATTTATTGGCAGCAGTTCTTCTAGCTTTATTATAGCTATCTAAGTTTTTTAATTTGATATCCAAAACAGCAGCTTGAATAGAATCTAGTCTTGAATTGACTCCAACTACATCATGATGATAACGCTCATACATTCCATGATTTACAATACCTCGAATGGTGTGAGCCAATTCATCACTATTAGTAAAAATAGCTCCTCCATCTCCATAACACCCTAAATTTTTAGATGGAAAAAAGGACGTTGAAGCCACATGACTTATTGTTCCAGCTTTTGCTTTGTTACCATTACTGTATGTATATGTTGCACCTATTGCTTGTGCATTATCTTCAATTATATATAAATCATGCTCTTCTGCAATGTCCATAATAGCTTCCATATTGGCACATTGTCCAAATAAATGTACAGGAACAATAGCTTTAGTTTTTGGAGTAATGGCTTTTTTAATAGCTTCTAAATCTATATTAAAATCGTCCGGATTTACATCTACTAAAACTGGAGTTAATTGTAATAGCGCAATTACTTCTACAGTTGCAGCAAAGGTGAAATCGGCTGTTATAACCTCATCTCCTGGTTTCAAACCCAAACCCATCATTGCTATTTGCAAGGCATCAGTTCCATTTGCACAAGGAATTACATGTTTAACTCCTAAATAATTTTCTAGATTTTTTTGAAACTCATGAACTTTTGGTCCATTAATAAATGATGTGTTTTCAATAATTTCCTGAATGGCAGGATTAACAGCATCTTTTATACCTTTATACTGACCTTTAAGGTCAACCATTTGAATTTTTTTCATACTGTACGAAATTACAAAATTAGTAAACGTTAACCAATGAAATTTTATCAAAGAAGTGTATTTTAGCAATAAAGATTTAAAATTGCAGGCAATTTATAATTTAGGCATTTATATCACGCAATTGGTGTTGAAAATTATTTCAATTTTCAATCATAAAATTAAACTTGGAGTAAACGGAAGAAAAGAAAGCTTCAACATATTAAGTACTAATATATCTGAAACTGACAAAACCCTATGGTTTCATTGTGCTTCTTTAGGTGAATACGAACAAGGACTTCCTGTTTTTAAAGAATTACGAAAGTCTTACCCAAACCATAAAATAGTTCTTACTTTTTTCTCTCCTTCAGGTTACGAAATAAGAAAAAACACAGACATTGCCGATGTTGTTGTCTATCTTCCTATAGACACAAAAGCAAACGCTAAAAAGTTTCTAGATGTTGTTCGTCCAGAATTAACGGTTTTTGTTAAGTATGATATTTGGCCAAACATTTTAAATGAATTAAAAAAGAGACAACTAAAAGCCATTTTAATTTCAGCATTATTTAGAGATAATCAAATCTATTTTAAGTCTTATGGCCATTTTATGAAAAATGCCTTATTTGCTTTTGATCATATTTTCACTCAAAATAACTCTTCAAAAATTTTATTAGAATCTATAGATTATAACCATGTAACTGTTTCTGGAGACACCAGATTCGATCGCGTAAATAACCAATTAGAACAAAACAATAATCTAGATTTTATTGAACAGTTTAAAAACAATAAACTTTGTATTGTAGCCGGAAGCACCTGGCCAGAGGATGAAGCTTATTTAATAAAGTTTATCAACAATATAAGTTCAGATGAAATAAAACTTATTATTGCTCCTCATAATATTAAACATGCTCAAATAAATAAACTAAAACAGTCCATAAATAAGAAAAGCATCTTATTCTCTGAAAAGAAACAGGCTCCTCTAGAAGATTTTCAAGTTTTAATTATAGACACAATTGGATTGCTTTCTAAAATATATAGCTATGCAGACATAGCTTATGTAGGTGGTGCAGTTGGAAATACTGGATTGCATAACACATTAGAACCAGCTGTTTTTGGTATTCCAATCATTATTGGTGAAAATTTCAAGCATTTTCCTGAAGCAGAAATTATGCTGAAAAACAAAGG
>DFBO01000044.1:0-369 GCA_002366675.1 Flavobacteriaceae bacterium UBA3078 | reverse complement strand
TAAATAATTTATGTTAAAAATTGTTAATAAAAGATATATGATGTTTGACAATAAGTTATTAAATTCGTAAATTAATTTTTAACACTAAAACTATAAACTAATGAAAAAATTATTATTAAGTACTGTATTATTATTATGCTTAAGTTTAACTTTCACTTCTTGTAGAGATGAGAAAAAAGCTGATAGCGTAGAAGATGCTGTTGAAAACGTAGGTGATGCTATAGAAGATGCTGCTGAAGCTACTGGTGAAGCTGTTGATAACGCTGTTGATGCTGTAGATGACGCTGTTGATGCTGCTGGTGATGCTGTAGATGGCGCTGTTGATGCTGCTGGTGAAGTTGTAGACGACGCTGTTGATGCTGCTGGTGA
>DFBO01000095.1 GCA_002366675.1 Flavobacteriaceae bacterium UBA3078 | reverse complement strand
ACGCTGTTGATGCTGCTGGTGATGCTGTAGATGGCGCTGTTGATGCTGCTGGTGAAGTTGTAGACGACGCTGTTGATGCTGCAGACAATGCAGTTGATGATGCTGCTGATAAAGCTGCTGATGCAGTTAAAGGAGCTCACTAATTAACAGATTAGAATAACATTATAATTAAGACTCTCATTTTTTGAGGGTCTTTTTTATTTTGAATCATTTCAAACTTATAGTTTATGATTAATATCATAGTTGTTGCTTATATTTAAATATATATTTAAGTTACAAAAAATAGATAAAAATGAAACAGATTCTTTTATTAACCGATTATTCTGAGAATTCTAAAAATGCTATGAACTATGCTTTACAATTATTTGAAAAGCAAAAGTGCACTTTTCATGTTTTAAACACTCAAAAAACTTCTAGATATACTACAAGCGATTTACTCTCAAGCACCAATACAAGTGTTTACAATTCCTTAATTAAAAAAAACAAACAAAAACTAGATAGCTTTGTAAAAAAAATTGAGGAAAAATATCAAACTGAGAATTATACCATTAAAACTATTGTAGATTATGATGCTCTTACTGATGCCATAAACCAATATGTTGAAGTTGAGAAAATAGAATTAATTGTTATGGGAACTAATGGTGCAACTGGTGCTAAAGAAGTTGTTTTTGGAAGCAATACCATACAAGTTATTAGAAAAGTAGACTGTACTACATTGATTATTCCTGAAGGTTTTGAATATAAAAAGCCAAAAAACATCCTCCTCCCTTTAGATTTGAATGATTCATTAAGTAATCATGCATTTTTAAACTTACATAGTTTTGTAAAAAAACACATGGGTTCTTTACACTTGTTACGTATTAAACCTAAAAACGAAACATCTAAAGAAGAGAAAGTAGATCAAGAACAAATAGATAATTTATTAATTGACGCTTCATACTCATATCATAAGATAAGTCATGTACCAATACATTATACAGTAGATAGTTACTTACAATCTAACAACATAGACTTAGTTGCTTTGCTTGTTCAAAAAGAAAGTGCTTTTGAACGGTTTTTTGTAGGTTCTTCAACAAAAAAGATAAGCTCTCATCTTAGAACGCCTTTATTGATATATCATAGCGAATAATTAATCATAATCTATCATTCTTTCAGCAAGGGCTTTTGTTTAAGCTCCTTAAGAATCTCTTTTATATTATTAAATAGTTTTGATTTCAACAATGTATACTCATGCATAAATTCAGCTAATTTTATAATCAAAGTTTTATGTTCTTCTCTATAGTTGGCTTCATTTTTTAATTGGTCTTTGCCATCTACCATAATATAAAGTTTGTTTCTATGTGTCTTGACTATTCCTAAAAACTTGTTTGTATCTTTTTGAAATTGACTTAATTGTTCAACTAAATTCTTACTTGCCTCGTAGTGTTTAGATTCTATAAGCTGAAGAGTATAAGATTTAATTAAATCGTCGAAAAAAATTTGTTCGTCTTTAATAAATTCCAATTCAGAGAACCAATTATTTGTAGCTTGATGCATTTCATGAGCACTAAGCCATTCAACATATTTTGCATGTGTTTTCATAATTTATTTACTTTTATTTATAACATTACTTCTTCAACATCTAATAGTTTTGGAATGCTTATATTCCAATGAAACGTGTCTTTTATTTTTACTCTAAAAGTATCTAAAGCCATGGGCTCTCCATGTATTAAATAGACTTTTTCAGGAATGTTTTTTATGTTGCTCATCCAGTTTAATAAATCTTCCTGATCTGCATGAGCAGAAAGACTTTCTAGATGCTTAACTGTTGCTTTTACAGGATAATATTTTCCGAAGAATTTAATTTCATGCACACCTTCAAGCAATTGTCTCCCTCTTGTCCCTTCGGCTTGATAACCTACCAAAAGAACTGTAGTTGAAGGCTCATCTATAAGCTGTTTTAAATAGGTTAACACTCTTCCTCCTGTAACCATACCACTTCCTGCAACAACTATTTTTGAACGCTTATCGTCTATGGTTTCCCAGGTTTCCTTATACGATTGAATAATGTTGACATGGTTACACATAGCTCTGTATTCTGCTTCTGGGAGTTTATGCCATTTTGGGAATTTTTTAAAAACATCCAAGACATTATTTCCCATTGGACTATCAATAAATATAGGTATGTTAGGAATTCTATTTGCCTTATACAGTTTCCATAAAATATACATCAATGTTTGAAGCCTTTCTACAGCAAAACTGGGTATAATTAGATTCCCTTTTTTGTGAATGGTTTCTTTTATTAGATTAGAAAGCATGGTTTCCACATCTTCTTCTGGATGAAGTTTATTACCATAGGTGCTTTCAACAAATAAAAAATCTGCCCATTCTGGTCTTTTAGGGTCGTCTAATAAATAATCGTTTGTTCTCCCTATGTCTCCAGAAAAAACAAATCGCTTACCTAAAATATCTAATTCAATAAAAGTAGCTCCAATAATATGTCCATTATATTGAAACCTATATGATATATTTTCAGATAACTTTATCCACTTATCATGCATATCGACCTGAAACCTTTTTATTGTTTGTCCTGCCTCATTAAAAGTGTAAAATGGCAAAGCAGGTTTATGTTTTGTATAATGTTCTTTATTTGCTTTATCAGCTTCTTCTTCATGAATTTTAGCACTATCTTTTAATATAATTTCCGCAATAGCTAATGTTGGTGCTGTGCCAATAATTCTTCCTTGAAATCCCTGTTTTACTAGTCTTGGCAAATAGCCAACATGATCTAAATGCCCATGAGTTAATAAAACAATATCTATGGTATTTACATCTATTGGAAGGTTGCTCCAATTTAATTCTCTAAGCTCTTTGATTCCTTGAAACATGCCACAATCTATCAAAATGTTTTTTTCGGAAGTTTCTATTAGAAATTTAGAACCTGTAACAACACCTGATGCTCCTAAGAAATGTATTTTTGCAAACTTGTTCATAATCATATTTAAGATTGACACAGTTGATTTATTTCATTTAAAATTCGCTCTTTTCTAATTTCAGAAATACCTAAATGATCAAGATAAAACGAATCTCCAATTAGATCTCTACATAAAACCACGTCTCTAGTTAACAAAAACAGCTTTTCTCTATTGGTTAGTAAAGTAGAAACTGTAACTGGATACAAACCCAATCTGTCAATAATATTTTTTAACCCATCTTCTTTTGGGTAATCCCAACTTAACAACTTTAACCCGATACATTTCCCATATTGTAAAGCATCTTCAGTAAACCTTGTATTTGTAACAACCCATCCTGAATTTAATTCGGTTTTATGTGGTTTAGAGTCCCAATAATTTTTCACATCTTTAAATCTAGCTGCTATATAAAGAGGCACTTTTACATTGCAATTTCTACCTTCTTCGTTATGAAATTTACATTCCACAATAATTGCGTCTCTTTTTTTATTTGCTACAACATCTATTTCATGAGTAACGCATTTACCTTGTAAAATTTTTCCTATTTCAGCTTT
>DFBO01000202.1 GCA_002366675.1 Flavobacteriaceae bacterium UBA3078 | reverse complement strand
AACAAAAGTTGAAATAGCATAATATGCATGTATATTACTAGCTGTAGACTGTAAATCGTTTGTCCAATCTTCAAAATCGTACTTAAATCCAAATGTATTTCCAGCCATAGCAGTATCGAATTCATCAATTCGAACAGGAACAGCCATTCCCGGACACCATCCAGCCCTATCTGGCTGCCAGTTTCCATTTTGTGGACTTACTGGATTTGAAGCACAACCTATTGGCCCCAGATCATGCTGAAACATATCTACATTATCTATAACTACATCATGTGTTCTAAAACACCATTCAGCACATGGACGACCATCTGAATCATTAGGAGTAGCATGTCCCCAACCAGTAATAATAGTTCTTAAATGTGTGCTTTCAGCATTAGCAGGAACTGAAATAGATTTTGCCAAAACAAAAGCAGAATCATCTTCGCCATAAATCACACCTTCTAAAGAGTTTTCATTATACTGCAAAACCTCAGCAATAGCATAATAAGGATAATCAGGCGTTCCTTCAATATAATCAAAATCTACTGAAAGATTCCACCCATCAGAACCCCAAACCTCGATATAGGCTCTCAATTCTAATTCTCCAATTAATAAAGATTTAAAATCAGTAACATCAATCATAAAACCTCTATCCAAATCATTATTATCAACTCCATAAGGCGTAATATATCTACCTATTTCATACCAATCATTTGAATCTTCGTCTCGAACAGAGATATTTGCAAACACATCCCATGCATCACAACCTCCCGAAGGGCAATCTAATTGCACATACATATTTATGGTTTCAATATTTGAAATATCATCATGCAAAGTAACTGTTTGCTCAGAAGATTGACTTAGCCCTCCACCAAATGCTAAATGCTCACTACTGAAAGCCACATAGTTGTGTACAACTGGAAGCCCAAAACCTTTTAAATCTACATTTACATCATCAGTCAATGCATTTTGAAGCGTTATCAAACCTAATTCAACACCAACCTCAGAAGGCGTATACCTTACATAAACCATAGTGTCATCATTTGCATTTGCAGCATCTATTTGCAGAGAAGTACCATATGACACATTATCTAAAGATATTTCAAAAGACCCATCAGTAGATAGTGAGATATTATTAACTAAATTATCACCATTAACATTTAAAGTTAAGGGTTCTGATGGTGTGGCATTTGCCACTTCACCAAAATCCAACACATCTTCACTAACTGTAATAATTGGAGTAATACTTACTCCAACACCACTCAAATTAAGGTTTCTAGAAGTTGCTCCACCACTTTTAAAAGTTAGAACTCCATTATTTGGCCCAACAGCTGTCTCTGCAGGAGCAAAACGCACATAAACAGTTTGGTTTCCTGAATTTGCATCAGCTTTATCGATAGTCAGATTAGCAGAAAAAGTAGTATCGTCTAAAGATATTTGAAAATTAGAATCAGTTTCAATAATCAGATTAGCAGTTAAATTCATGCCTTTTACCTGTACACTTTGAGAATCTGAAAAACTTAAAACATCCGTTTCAGCAAATGGCGCAACAACACCTGTCAAAACAATCTCTGGCATTGGTGTTGGCGTAGTTGCACCTTGCGAAGAATCGTCGCTACTACAGCAAAACAAAACGAACATGAGCGATATCACAGATAAAGCTTTAATATTAGAAATAAATTTCATTTGAAAATAGTTTAATTAGTTATTTCTAGCAAGTTATAAAATATTCGTATTTTTTACCATAAACTTGTAATTTAGATTTAATTTTACCAACAATTAAATTCAGTTTAGCCTTAAAATGCTACAAACTCCCATAGATTATTTAAAAGGTGTCGGTCCAAATCGAGCAGATTTACTACGGAAGGAATTAGGCATTCACACCTATCAAGATCTAATCAACTTATTCCCAAACAGATATTTAGATAGAACCAAATATTATAAAATTAATCAATTACAACGTAATAATGCTGAAGTTCAAATTATTGGCGAAATCGTCAACCTTAAAGAAGTAGCGCAAAAACGTGGAAAGCGCTTAGTTGCAACCTTTAAAGACGACACAGGAACAATGGATCTCGTCTGGTTTCGAGGCCAGAAATGGGTTAGAGAGAGCCTAAAACTCAACAAACCCTATGTTGTTTTTGGGAAAGCAAACTGGTTTAATGGTGTTTTTAGTTTACCACATCCAGACATGGAATTTCTTGAAGAGCATGAGAAAAATTTACGCTCTGCCATGCAACCTATTTACCCTTCTACCGAAAAACTAGCGAATAAAGGCATTACCAATCGTGTGATTAATAAAATCATGCAACAATTATTTATTGAGACCAAAGGACGCTTTGAAGAGTCTCTTTCCAATGAGTTAATCTCAGAACTCAAGCTACTTTCAAAAAGTGAAGCTGTTTTTAACATCCATTTTCCAAAAAACCAAGAGCTTTTAGCAAGGGCTCAATTTAGATTAAAATTTGAGGAATTATTCTATATTCAATTGCAACTAATTCTTAAAAATTTAATTCATAAATCAAAAATTAAAGGATTTCCTTTTGAACATGTTGGCGACAATTTTAATACATTCTACAACGAGCATTTACCCTTTCAATTAACCAACGCACAGAAACGCGTTTTAAAAGAAATTCGACAAGATTTAGGCAGCAATGCACAAATGAATCGGCTTTTACAAGGAGATGTAGGCTCTGGGAAAACCATTGTAGCCTTCATGTCAATGTTAATAGCTGTTGACAACGGTTTTCAAGCTTGCCTAATGGCTCCGACTGAAATTTTGTCAGTACAACACCATAATGGTTTACTTGAGATATCTAATAATTTGAATATCAGGATTAAACTTCTAACTGGCTCAAGTAACACTTCAGAAAGAAGAGAAATTCATAAATTGCTTGAAAATGGCGAATTAGACATCTTAATTGGTACGCATGCACTTCTTGAAGATAAGGTGAAATTCAAAAATTTAGGACTCGCAATTATCGACGAGCAACATCGATTTGGTGTCGAGCAAAGAAGTAAATTGTGGCACAAAAACACGTCTCCTCCACACATTTTAGTCATGACTGCAACGCCAATTCCAAGAACTTTAGCCATGTCTGTTTATGGCGATTTAGACATTTCTGTAATCGACGAATTACCTCCAGGAAGACAAGCCATAAAAACGGTTCATAGATTCGATAAAAACAGACTGAACGTTTTTAGGTTTATTCGAGATGAAATCGAGAAAGGCAGACAAGTCTATATTGTATATCCATTAATTCAAGAAAGCGAGAAAATGGACTATAAAGACTTAATGGATGGCTACGAGAGTGTTGTTAGAGATTTTCCGATGCCTAAATATCAAATCTCCATAGTTCATGGTAAAATGAAACCAGCAGACAAAGATTACGAAATGCAACGCTTTATTAAAGGCGAAACCAACATTATGGTTGCTACAACCGTTATAGAGGTTGGCGTAAACGTTCCTAATGCTTCTGTAATGGTTATAGAAAGTGCTGAACGCTTTGGCTTATCACAATTACACCAATTACGTGGACGTGTAGGTCGTGGAGCCGAACAAAGCTATTGCATTTTAATGACTAGCCATAAATTAAGTAACGACAGCAAAGTACGCTTAGAAACCATGACTAGAACCAACGATGGTTTTGAAATTGCCGAAGTAGACTTACGTTTACGTGGTCCAGGAGATATTATGGGAACTCAACAAAGTGGTGTTTTAAATCTTAAAATAGCAGATTTATTAAAAGATAAAGACATTTTACAATCTGCAAGATATTACGCTAAAAAAGTACTTAGTAACGATCCTACTTTAAAATCTCAAGAAAACAAAACCATACTTTACACCTACCACCAACTAAGCAAATACAAGAATATTTGGAATTATATTAGTTAAATATACGTGTTACTAAGTATGGATTTTGTTGTTTGAAAATACTAACTTCGCTTATCATCT
>DFBO01000237.1:8249-13344 GCA_002366675.1 Flavobacteriaceae bacterium UBA3078 | reverse complement strand
AATTAGAAATACGAAAACCATAATTCCAAAAATGCAATTCATAACATTTTGTTTTCCACGTGTTAATATTATAATTGAGATATATTATTGTATTTCAACTCCTAAAACAGAATAAACATAATAGAGTTTTTTTTTAGCTATCAACTCTTTATCAGTTAACGATATTTGTTCTTCAATTTCAATATTAATTGTTTTATATCTAGCTAACACATTTAAATAAGCAGCTCTAGTAACATTTAAGTAATTTTCAAATTCTAAATGTCATAAAATGAGGCCAAATTATTCTTTTTGTTTTCTAGGCACTTTTCCTTCTCTTTCTGAAAGTGAATAAATGGTCCATGCTAAAATTACAGAATTTTTAATAACATCTTGTTCAGGAACATATTCTAATACATCTAATTGTGTATGGTGTGTTACTGAATAATATTCTATAGGATCTTGAATAAACTGAAAAGAAGGAATATTATAAAAATCGAACGTTTCATGGTCTGTTGATAAGGTGTTCTCAATGGTTAAAGTTCCTTCAGATAAATCTGAAATTGATTTAAAAACCTCTTTAAATACAGGCTTTGCAAACCCATTATTTTGTAAATACAATCCTCTAATGGCTCCTGCTCCATTATCTAAATTTAAATAAGTTGATACTTTAGTAGATGCTTCATTGGGTTCTTGATCATGAGCTCCAAAATGCTTTTTTCCATAAGAAACAGATCCTAGAAAAGCTTGTTCTTCTCCTCCCCAAAGTCCGAGTTTAATAGTTCTTTTTGGCTGATACCCAATAGCTTTTAGTATTCTTAAAGCTTCAACTAAAACAATAGAATTCGCACCATTATCTGTAGCTCCAGTTCCAGAATGCCATGAATCGAAATGAGCTCCAACCATAACTATCTCCTCTTTTAATTCTTTATCTGTTCCAGTTAACTCAGCAATGACATTAACATTATTCTCAGGTTTAGAATAAAAATTTGTTTCAAGATTTAAACGTATTTTTGGAGTGACTTCCATGTCAATCATTCTAGCTAATCTGCCAAAATGCTCAGGCATAATGGTGAAATATGGCAAAGGTTTAAGTTGACCATCTTTATAATAATACGTGCCATCTGGATGTAAAACACCTAAATACATGGAACGAGATTTTAATATAGCTAATGCACCTTCAGCTTCTAAAAATTTTAAAAAGGCTTCTTCTTTGATATCATCTGTTTCCCACGATTTTAATAATTCTGGTAAACGCGTTTGTTTTACTTTGGCAGAATCCTTCTTTGCCATCTCTATTAAATCTGCTTCAGAATACCTTACAAAAATGGTATCTGTTAAAGATTTTCTTCGTGGCTCCTTCCCTAATAAAATAATTTTACCATTTAACTTTCCTTCATACAGAAGTTTTACAGAATCTAAGTGCTTATACTTTTTTATATGAACCACATCTCCTGTCACAATACCTTGTGTACTCTTAGACATCGTTAAAGGATATGCAGAAATATGCATGAAATTTGGAGAAATCATTTCTACATTAAAACTCTCCATACTCCAACCACGACAATTATCACAATAGGTCTCAAAATGTACATTCTGTAAACCAATAGTTGTCATTTTTTTAGACATCCAAGTCGCAGCAGCTAAATATTCGTTTGAACCAGTAAGACGTTGTCCATAGACATCTGATAATGTACTTAACATAGACATAGCTTGAGAGTTATTAAAACCTTCGTTTTTAATTTTTTCAAGCATGACATTGGCTTCTTGAGAATAGCTATTTAATAAGTTCCCAATGAACAATAAGAAGATAAGAATTGATTTTAATTTCATGATTTCGGTTTAAAAAAGTAAATCCGAAGTTAATCAACTAAAATTAATCGTTTGTGTTTTGTGTAATTTATTTATTGTGAAATGATGAAAAAAGTAAAAGAATACTGGTTCTTAATGTGTTAGTTTTTTAATAATTTCACTTGTAGGAAGTATACTATTAGTATATTCAATACTAGGTCCTGCAACCCAAACTGTTTTATAAGTCGCTTGAGTAGCTGCCTTTGTTGCAGCATTCATACCAATAGTAAAACGGATCATTTTTACCCATTTTTTAAGTTTTTTGTTTTTGTTTAATGCTGATTCTAACCAGGTTTGCTTCGTACCTATTTTTTTAACATAAGGTGTATTAATTACTGTACATGGTGTTCCAGATATTTTTTCAGTCATTACAATATCTTCTGCTCCATAATCTACACAAGCTTGTTTATACTCTTCTGTTACACCTGCCTCGAATGAAGCAATAAATGGGCTACCAACTGAAACACCAGCTGCACCATAACTTAACATTTTATCAATATCTGCTTTACATCCTACTCCTCCAGCAGAGATTACTGGAATAGATATGTTTTTAGTTAGGAGCTTAATTAATTCTTCTGGAGCTAATTCTCCTCTATGACCTCCTGCTTGGTTATTGACACAAATGGCTGCATCTGCACCTAAGCTTTCTACTTTTTGAGCAAATTTTAAATCGGTTACATCGCAAAAAACTTTTATTCCAGCAGCATGTGCTTGGTTGATGGTTTCTTCTGGGCTACCTAAAGATGTAATAATAAAATCACAACCTTCTTCGCATAATACACGAAGTTGCTCTTTATATTTGATATTGGATTTATTTACAATTAGATTATAACCAAAAGATCCTTCCTCAACTTTTGCTGCTTTCAATTCTTGTATAGAAGTTCGCAACTCGTCTAACGTTCTATAGTTTAAAGCTGGAATACATCCAGCAATGCCTCCTTTCATAGCCTCAATAACCATAGCTGTATTAGAAACTAAAAACATTGGTGCTTGAATGATTGGGTATTTTATATTTAGGAGTTGGGTTAATTTGGTTTGCATATTTCAAGTTTGAATGCAAATATAAACTATTTTATTATGCATGCATAGTTAATCTGTATTGTGTGTATAAAATAAAAACGCAACCAAATAAATGATTGCGTTTTAAAATTTATAAATCTAATTAAGTTAATGTTTGATACCTCTCGACTGCACTCAGGACAGGCTACTTAACCTCCTCGAAGTCTACGTCTTCAACATCACTTCCTTCTGCTTCTCCGTTTTGACTTGCATCAGGTCCAGCTTCTGGGCCTCCTTGAGCTTCAGCTTGTGCTTTGTACATTTCTTCGCTAGCTACTTTCCAAGCTTCATTAATTTTCTCTAAAGCAGGATCGATAATAGCTAAGTCTTTAGTTTCAAAAGCTGTTTTCAATTCTTCAAGAGCCTCTTCAATTGGTTTCTTTTTATCATCAGATAATTTATCACCAAATTCTTTAAGCTGACTTTCAGTTTGGAAAATCATAGCATCAGCAGCATTTAATTTATCTGCATTTTCTTTTGCTACTTTATCTGCTTCTGCATTAGCCTCAGCATCAGCTTTCATCTTTTGAATTTCTTCATCAGTTAAACCAGAAGATGCTTCAATTCTAATATCTTGAGTTTTGTTTGTAGCTTTATCTGTAGCCGATACTTTAATAATACCATTCGCATCAATATCGAAAGTTACTTCAATTTGAGGTGTTCCTCTTCGTGCTGGTGGAATACCATCTAAATGAAAACGTCCAATAGTTTTATTATCTGCTGCCATAGCTCTTTCACCTTGTAATACATGGATTTCTACTGATGGCTGATTGTCTGCTGCTGTTGAGAATACTTGACTTTTCTTTGTTGGAATAGTTGTATTCGCTTCAATAAGCTTCGTCATAACATTACCCATAGTTTCAATACCAAGAGATAATGGTGTTACGTCTAATAATAGAACATCTTTAACATCTCCTGTTAAAACACCACCTTGAATACCAGCTCCTAAAGAAACAACTTCGTCAGGATTTACACCTTTACTTGGCGTTTTTCCAAAGAATTTTTCAACAGCTTCTTGGACTGCAGGAATACGAGTTGAACCACCAACTAAAATAACTTCGTCAATATCACTTTTAGATAGACCTGCTGCTTTTAAAGCTTTTTCGCAAGGTGCAATCGTGCGTTTTACTAAATCGTCGATTAATTGCTCGAATTTAGACCTTGTTAAAGTACGTACCAAGTGTTTTGGCCCACTTGCTGTAGCTGTAACATAAGGTAAGTTTATTTCAGTTTGTGCTGAAGATGATAATTCAATCTTAGCCTTTTCAGCTGCTTCTTTTAAACGTTGCAAAGCCATAGGGTCTTTACGTAAATCGATACTTTCTTCAGCGTTAAATTCATCAGCTAACCAATCAATTACTTTTTGGTCAACATCGTCACCACCTAAATGTGTGTCTCCATCTGTAGCAAGTACTTCAAAAACACCATCTCCTAATTCTAAGATAGATACATCATGTGTTCCACCTCCAAAATCAAAAACAGCAATTTTTTGGTCTGTGCCTTTCTTATCCATTCCGTAAGCTAAAGCTGCAGCTGTTGGTTCGTTTATAATTCTACGAACTTTTAAACCTGCAATTTCTCCAGCTTCTTTAGTTGCCTGACGTTGAGAGTCATTAAAGTAAGCAGGAACAGTAATTACTGCTTCACTTACTGTTGTACCTAAATAATCTTCAGCAGTTTTCTTCATTTTCTGAAGAATCATAGCAGATAATTCTTGAGGTGTATATAAACGACCATCAATATCTACACGAGGAGTATCGTTATCTCCTTTTACAACTTTGTATGGTACACGATCTGCCTCTTTTTGAGATTCAGAATATTTATTACCCATAAAACGTTTTATAGAAGATACCGTTTTTGTAGGGTTTGTAACTGCTTGACGTTTTGCTGGGTCACCAACTTTAATTTCGCCTCCTTCAACAAAAGCGATAACAGATGGCGTTGTACGCTTACCTTCTGCATTAGGAATTACAACTGGCTCATTACCTTCCATAACAGAGACACAAGAGTTGGTAGTTCCTAAATCGATTCCAATAATTTTACTCATAATAATATTTGTTTTTATAAATTTCCGTCTTCACGAAAACGTTGTGTTCAATTTTTAAATTCGGAATGTATAAGTCAATGATTATGCCATGACAAAAAATCTGACACGATGTCAGATGTTTTTTAAAAAATGCTTACCATTTATTATGTTAGAATCTCTACT
>DFBO01000237.1:4722-8182 GCA_002366675.1 Flavobacteriaceae bacterium UBA3078 | reverse complement strand
ACTAATCCAGCATTAACAGATATGAAAATAATTGATTTATCTGCTTACGATGGTGATCAAATTTATATTGCCTTTGTCATGGAACAAAATGATGGTGACAATTGGTTTATTGATGATGTAAATGTTACTGGTACTTTAAGTACAACTTCATTTAGTGTCGAATCTTTTTCAATTTATCCAAATCCAACTAAAGGTGTTTTAAACATTGTTTCGAATGCACAAATTGCATTAATTGAAGTTTATAACATTTTGGGAGATTTAGTAAAAACTGCTGAAAACTCTAATAAAATAGACTTATCAGATCTTTCTGTTGGGCCTTACCTTGCTAGAATAGCATCTGATGATGGAAAAGTAATAATGAAAAATTAAAAAAATATTTCTATAATTAATTATTAAAAAAGCACCTTCTCTTAGGTGCTTTTTTTTACTCCAAAAACAATCTCAAACTTAAAACTTAACTTATATTTGTTTCTGATTCTAAACAGTTTCATAAATGGAATGTATTTCGGTTTTCGATATGTTAAAAATTGGTGTTGGTCCATCTAGCTCACACACCTTAGGTCCTTGGCGTGCTGCAGAACGTTGGATTGAAGAACTTAAAACTGAAAATAAATTCGACAGAGTTGAACATATTCATATTGATTTTTATGGCTCACTATCTTTAACAGGAAAAGGCCATGCTACAGATTATGCTATAATGTTAGGATTATCTGGCTTTGATCCGGAAGCAATTCCAACTGAAAGCATCCCTTCTATAGTTTCTAAAATAAAGGAGACAAACACATTGAATTTTAATAATGAAAAACTTCTATCGTTTAACCCTGAAACTGAAATAGTCTTTAATCGAAAATTTCTACCGTTTCATTCTAATGGAATGACATTTACGGCATTAGTTGATGGAAAAAAGTTCAAATCTACTTTCTACTCAATTGGAGGAGGTTTTGTTGTTATAGAAGAACGAGAAAATTCTAAGAAGAATAAAGAGATTTTTCAAAATGTTTTTCCTTATCCTATTCAATTAGGAACCGAACTTTTAACTTATTGTCATGATTTAAATATGTCTATTTCTGAAGTTGTTTTAGAAAACGAAAAATCATTACGCTCTCAAGACCTAATTGATGCAGAAATAAAGCGCATTTGGGATACCATGTTAGAATGCATGTATATTGGTTGTCATACTGAAGGAAACCTTCCTGGAGGTCTTAATGTGAGACGTCGTGCTTTTGACATGAATCTAACACTAAAAGGTGAAACACCATATACAAATCAGGTAGAATGGATCTATTCCATAAGGAGTACCGAAGTTAAATTTAGACAAATCATTAAATGGGTAAGCTGTTTTGCTCTTGCTGTTAATGAAGTTAATGCCTCATTAGGACGTGTAGTAACTGCTCCTACAAATGGAAGCGCTGGAGTTATACCTGCAGTTATGATGTATTATCTAGTGATTGAAAATCATGATGGTAATTTTGAGGACATCAAAAAATTCTTATTAGTGGCTGGAGAAATTGGTAGTATATTTAAAAAAGGAGCTACTATAAGTGCAGCAATGGGAGGCTGTCAAGCTGAGATAGGCGTTTCATCTGCAATGGCAGCTGGAGCTTTATGTGAATTGCTTGGAGGCACACCAGAACAAGTACTAGTAGCAGCAGAAATTGCTATGGAGCATCATCTTGGATTAACTTGCGACCCAATTGGTGGATTAGTACAAATACCTTGTATTGAAAGGAATGCTATGGGAGCCATTAAAGCTATAAATGCTGCAGAATTAGCTTTAGATACAGATCCCAAAAATGTAAAAGTGCCTTTAGATAAAGTCGTTTCCACCATGTGGGAAACTGCTAAAGACATGAACTCTAAATACAAGGAGACCAGTGAAGGTGGACTTGCTATTGGTGTTAATATGTCGGATTGTTAGGTCCTAACATACTTAGATTTTTGGATTAAATAGAAAACTAGATTTTTTAATTTATTATCAAGAAATTTATTCTTGACATCCTTCTCTCCTCCTAGTATCAATTAAATAAATAATCTTCCAGTTTCCGTCATCATTAAATAACTGAAATGAATTCACGCCACAATGACTAAATGTATCATTAAACCAAAACTCATAAGGCGTCCAAGCATTTGCCATTGTGCCATCAACTTGAATGCTATAATCTAACAAACGTTCATCCCATTTCTGGTCTGCAGGCCTATTTGCTATGGCTTGAATCAATTTTGAAGACTCCTCAGTAACCAAAACATTTTTTCCTTCTTTATTTTTATAAGTTGTTTGAGTTGGGAATTTACCATACATTACTGATTTCATAAGTACTGTATCACCTTTATGAAATCCTTCAAAAAAAGTATCTATAGCCTGTTTAACTTGAATTTCTTCACTGTCTTGAGCAGTAATTGTAGTTGAAACTAATAGCACTAAAAAAATAATAACTCTTTCCATTTTTGGTTTATTTTCAACTAAATTAATTGAACACAGACTTATTATAAAGACTTTAAAGAAAAATTTAACATTAAATATCTAATTTAGTACTTTTACAATCTATAAAAATCTACCACATACTATGTCTGTTGCAAAAAAAGAATATAAAAGAATTACCGTAAAAACTCTAATTGATATGAAGGCTAATGGTGAGAAAATATCTATGCTTACTGCATACGATTACACTATGGCGAAAATTGTTGATGGAGCTGGAATAGATGTTATACTTGTTGGTGATTCTGCAAGTAATGTAATGGCAGGACATGAAACTACCTTACCAATAACTTTAGACCATATGATATATCATGCGTCTTCTGTAGTTAGAGCAATAGATCGTGCCTTAGTAGTTGTAGATTTACCTTTTGGAAGTTACCAAAGCGATCCAAAAGAAGCGTTACGTTCAGCTATTAGAATAATGAAAGAGTCTGGTGGTCATGGTGTAAAACTAGAAGGTGGTAAAGAAGTTAAAGAATCTATTAAACGTATTTTAAATGCAGGTATTCCAGTTATGGGTCATTTAGGGCTTACACCTCAATCTATATATAAATTTGGAACTTATACTGTAAGAGCTAAAGAAGAACAAGAGGCCAAACAATTAAAAGAAGATGCGTTAATGCTAGAAAAAGCTGGTTGTTTTGCTATTGTATTAGAAAAAATTCCAGCTAAATTGGCTAAAGAAGTTGCTAAAAGTGTCTCAATTCCAGTAATAGGAATTGGTGCTGGTAATGGTGTAGATGGTCAAGTTTTAGTTTTACATGATATGATTGGAATGACACATGAGTTTAATCCACGTTTTTTACGTCGCTATATGAATTTATTTGAAGAAATGACTACAGCTATTTCTCAATATGTTGATGATGTTAAAACTGAAGATTTCCCAAATGATGAAGAACAGTATTAGTATTCAGTATTCAATAATAAATTTTAATTATTCGTGTATTCGTGGCAAGAAATTTAGATAAAATTCTTTCGAATAAA
>DFBO01000237.1:0-4697 GCA_002366675.1 Flavobacteriaceae bacterium UBA3078 | reverse complement strand
CAAGGAGATAAAACTGGAGATAAACCTTTAAGCGATGTTGTTAAAGAGTACATTAAAAATAAATACAACAAACCTGGAAATGTTTATCTTGGTGTGGTTCATAGACTAGACAGACCTACAACTGGTGTTGTTATGTTTGCAAAAACCAGTAAAGCCTTGCCTAGACTTAATAAATTATTTGCTGACAAAAAAACTTCTAAAACTTATTGGGCTTTGGTGAAACAAGAACCCAAAAAAGCACAAGACACATTAATTCATTGGTTGATAAAGAATCCGAAAAATAATAAATCTACTGCATATACTAAAGAAACTACAGGCAGCAAGAAAGCCATTCTACATTACAAGGTTATTAAAGAGTTAGATAATTATTTCTTACTTGATGTTTCTTTAGAAACTGGCAGACACCATCAAATTCGTGTCCAGTTAGCAAGTATGGGAAGCCCTATTAAAGGCGATTTAAAATATGGTTTTAATAGAAGCAACAAAGATGCTAGCATTAGCTTACACGCTAGAAATTTGCAGTTTATTCATCCTGTCTCAAATGAGCATATTGATGTGTCAGCTCCATTACCAAATAATTCTGTTTGGGATGCCTGTTTAAAAAATTAATTTACGCCTTCTCTTTTTAAAATGGGATATTCAATTCTTAAAGTAACTCCCTTATCTGGTTGAGATGTCAAGTTTAAAGTAGATTCAATAAGTTCTGCCCTACTTTTCATATTAATCAATCCAGCACCTTTTTTTACAGACTTCATATTAAAACCAACACCATTATCTGATGCTTGAATTATTAACATGTCTTCAGTATAATCTAAAGCAATTTTTAAAAGCTTAGCTTTAGAATATTTGACTGAATTAGACATAAATTCTTGCAAAATTCTAAATAAAATAATGGCATCTTTTTCATTTTTGATAATTACTTGCCTACCATAACTTTCAAAACTAACGTCCATTAATTTCATTCGCTTTAAACGGTTTAATTCATTTTTAATAGAATCTTCAAAACCAGCATGAAGCATGACATCCGAATTCAAAGATTTAGAAAGCTCTCTCACTTCTTGTAAACTTTCCTTGATAACGTTAGACGCATCTAAAACTTTTTCTTTTACATCTTCATGTACCTTGGTTTTAAGCATGTTTAATTGCATGCTAGCAAATGCTAATAATTGTCCAACATTATCATGTAATTCTCTTCCTATATGCTTTAATGTTTCTTCTTGAATCTCTGTTTGTGTTTGTGCAATCTCATCGTCGAAAGCTTGTTTTTGTTTTATTTTATCTAGTAAGAGTTTATTTTTTCTTTTTTGAAAAACTATAAAAAATATCACAACCAATGTTGTTACTATTAGTAAAACACTAATCATATAAATTAATAAGTAGCGTTCAGCAGAAGTAGAAACACTTGGCTGGACTTGGATTAAAGTATTAATTAATGAATTCATTTTTAGGTTTAGAAAATATTAGAATTGCAGCAAATGATATATACATAAAGATATTGGCATATAACATAATCATCCATTTTAATTCAGCTTGATTTGGATCTGTACTTGCATTTCCACAAACAAAATGTACTAAAGGTATGGTTACTAATAACCAGATTAAAACAATGGCACTGATATAAAAATAAATGTCTTTATAAAATTCTATTACTTTTTCTGTAAGCAATAATTCATATAAATAGAAAGCTACACACAGCATAGTAAGAGACATATGGCCTATTTTAACAACTTTGGGTGTTCCTTCAAAAAACTGTTTAAAATTTATGGCAATACTAACAATGGAAATTATTAAAAACACAACTAATGCGTATTGTAGGATTTTCTTTAAGAAATTACTTTGTATTATCTTTTTATAAAACAAAACGAAAAAGAAAGTGCTTCCAAGATACCAAGTAAGGTTATGCCACCAAAAGTTGAATTTAAAAACAGTATTATCTATTAAATAGTAAAGATCAATATGTTTTAAAATTCTTGTATAAGAACCAAGTAAATCTGTAACAAACACATATACTAGTAAATATATAAAATATTTTACAGGTATTTGTTTATACTTTTTAAATAAAAATAGTCCTGAAACAGCTGCAATAAAAACAACAGCTAAATTAACAAACATGTAATTATTAAGTAGGAAGTCTTTCATCCTTTAATTTTTTGAGAAATTCAGTTTAAAATTAATATAATTATTTGAAATAGTTACCATATTATTACTCTAAAAATCCATGAGTTACCTAACTCTTTAGACTCGTTAAATAATCTCTCATGCCTTTTTATATTTATTAAAAACTAGTCATTCTCAAGTTTGCAAAAAATTAAAGCGAATGCAAGCCCCAAATACATAAAGATATTAGCTGATAAATATATTTGCCATCTTAAAAAAATAAAATTCCAATCTGACTTTGATGTATAAGATTCAAAAAATACAACAGGACCAGTAACAAGCCACCAAATTAATAGTATAGCACTAATGTAGAAATTTATAGATTTAAAAAAAGTTAAGCTTTTGTTACTAATTAAAGATTCTATAAAATATAAAACAACGTATAAAATTATCACTAATGTCCCAGCTATTTTAATAAATGGAAATAACGAAACAAAAAAATCATTCCTATTAATGACAATGCACAAAATAGAACTTAATAGAAAAATCATTGAGACATATTTGACTATTAATTTATTGTATTTCTTTTTTAAAATTTTAAAATAAAAAAATGAATAAAACATAATACTCCCAATATGCCAGAATAAGGTATAAATCCAATAGTTTTGTTTAAAAACTGTTTTGTCTATTATCTGTTTTAATAAATCTAAAGAATCTAATTTCAATAAAGTAGGGTAATATGCTATTAATTCAATAAAAACAACATATCCAAGGAATAAAATCAAATACTTGGTAGTAGTGTTTTTATATTTCTTATATAAAATAAACCCTATTATTGCTGAAAACAATATAACACCTTTAGTTATAAAACTATAATAGGTTATTAAAAAATCGTTCATTCAATAATTTTTATTGAGGATAGTTAGCTGGTGGTGGAATTCCAGGATCACCATCATTCAAGCCACTACCTCCAGGAACATCTCCTCCTGCTGGCGGCAATATATTAAATAAAGTACTACTCGCTTGAGAGGTGTTTTCAACGCCTGTTGGCACTAAAAATATAGTCGTGTAGCCAACTTCTTTAGTTGTTGCATGTGCACATAGATACACACGAACTCCATCCATTGTGTAACCTGAATCTTTAGATTCGTTTTCAGCATAATTTAAATAATCGCGCATGCTCTTTTCTTATTTATTAAAAATTAATCATTTTCAGGGTTTGATATTATCAATCCAACCGAAAACGTACTATACATGAATATGTTTGCAAATAAATAGATTTGCCATTTAAAAAAAACGAAATTCCAATCTGATGTTGAATTATATATATCATAAAAAGTAAGTGGTGTTACAATTATCCACCAAATAAATATAGCAACACTTATATAAAAATTTAACGATTTATAAAAAGTAACTACGTTTTCACTTAACAATATCTCAATAAAGTATAAAATAACACATAGCAAAATAATGATTCCTCCTAAAACGCAAATTATTGGTATAGATATTACAAATAAATCATTCCAATAAACCGAAAAATAATAAATAATATATATAATAAATATAATACTACAATAATTAATAATTTTCTTATATAGAGAGTTTTTTAATATTTTAATATAATAGAAAGCAAAAAACAAAACGGCCCCAATGTCCCAAAATAATGTAAACCACCAAATATTATGTTCATATTTGGTGTCATGAACAAGGCTTTGAAACTCATTTAAAAAATCATAATTATTAAAATGATTTGGATAATCACCAATAAAATCTACTAAAAAGACATACACTAAAAAATAAATAAAATACTTTGCAGAAGTCAACCTATACTTGTTAAAAAGTATTATGCCTATTAATGCTGATAGAATTTCAAAAGCTCTTGTAATTAAACTCTTATTTTGAATAAAAAAATCTTCCACAAAACATATTATTGTGGATAATTTGCTGGTGGTGGATCTCCTGCACTTCCTTTATCTAAAGGTGGACCATTTGGGACATCACCACTATCTGGAGGCAAAAGACTTGGCAAACTACTACCCTTAGATAAAGATACTGTTCCTGTAGGTACTATAAACATAGTTGTGTAACCAGCTTTTCCTTTAGGTGCATTGTCTCCATAAACACCAAGATAGATACGGACTCCATCCATATCGTAACCTAAATCTTTACATTCTTGTTTAGCATAACTTAAATAGTTGTACATATCGTCAAAAGAATACCATGCAGAACGATTGTCTGCTTTACCAGCTACAGAATCAACTGCTTTTTTTCTAGTATCAGTCCAATTTTTATCTAACGCAATTGCTTCTGCTATAGAAATAACACCATTTGGTTTTACTATAGCAACTTCAGTATCATCAACACTGCAACTTGGGCATAAAAAGTAAGTAGCAAAAGCACCAATAAGAATTCCTAAAATAAGCAAACTAAATTTTTTCATAATTAAAAAGATTGGTTAATAGTACCTAAATGTATTAAAAATGATTGAAAATTCTTTCAATTATTTGCTTTAAAATAGCAAGATTTCATCTTTTACATCTAAGTTTTTCTGAGAAAAACAGATAATGTATTTTATCTCTTTCAAAATGAAGCTGCTATCT
>DFBO01000255.1 GCA_002366675.1 Flavobacteriaceae bacterium UBA3078 | reverse complement strand
AATCATAATACTAAACCGTTACAAGCCATTACTCAATAAAAAAATTCTATGAAAAAACTAACTATCAGTATCACAATATTTTTAATGACAATTGCTGTTTATTGTCAAAAAAAAGAAACGAACTTTGACTTTGAGAAAATTAAGAATGGAGTACTTGATAATTGGAGCAGTTTTGGAAGTGCTGATTACGTTATTTCGGTAGATTCAACAATTTTTAAAGAGGGAAAATATGCTGCTTCAATTGAATTTAAAGGCGAAAAAAAAGGATATAAAGCTTTAGAATTTAAAATCCCCAATAATTATAATGGTAATAAAATTACACTAACAGGATACATTAAAACCGAAAATGTAACAGACGGTTATGCTGGTTTATGGATGAGCATTGATCCTGGTGTGGCTTTTGAGAATATGTCCGAAAAAGAGATTACAGGTACAACTGATTGGAAAAAATATTCTATAACATTAAATATGGATGTTTTAAAAACTGATAAAATAGTTTTTGGAGGTTTATTAGAGGGGAAAGGAAAAATGTGGTTAGATGATCTAACAATAACTATTGATGGAGCTGACATAGAAGATTTAAAACCATTTATTATACCAGCTAAAGCAGATAAGGAATTTGACGATGGTTCTCAAATTTCAATTATTAATTTAGACAATGTAAACATCAAAAATCTTAAAATAGTAGGTTTGGTTTGGGGTTTTTTAAAATACCATCATCCTAATATTGCAAAAGGAGATTTTAATTGGGATTATGAACTTTTTAGAGTTTTGCCAAAAGTTTTAAACGCAAAAAACAATAAAGAAAGAGATGGAGTATTAGTTGAATGGATAAACAGTTTAGGTGTATTTCAAGAAAATAAAGAGGTAGTTAAAATTACTGATGAAATAAAAATGAAACCAGATGTAGATTGGATTTCAAATTCAAATTTCTCAAATGAACTTTCAAAATTACTCTTAAGTATACAAAATGCAGAAAGAACCGATGATCATTATTATGTAAGTATATATTTTGATGGTACAGGTCCTCCTGCTTTTTTAAATGAAAATCCCTATCCTGAAATGAAATACCCAGATTCAGGGTTTAGAATACTAGCATTGTATCGTTATTGGAACATGATTCAATATTATTTTCCCTATAAATACTTAATTGGTGAAGATTGGAAAAATGTACTCTTTGAATTTATTCCTAAAATTATTTCCGCTAAAAATGAAACTGAATATATGTTAACCGTTTTAGAATTAATTGCTAGAATTAATGATACTCACGCTAATATTTGGGGAGGGTATAAAGCTTTAAATAATTATCAAGGGATAAATTATGCCCCAGTAAAATTAAGTTTTATTGAAAATAAAGCTGTGGTAACATATTTTAATGACGATGTATTAGGTGAAGAAACAGGGTTGGAAATTGGAGATGTTATTTCAAAAGTTAACAACAAATCAGTTGATACTATTGTGAAAGAAAACCTTAAATATGCTCCTGCTTCAAATTATGCTACAAAATTACGCATTATAGCCCTAAGAACTCTTGTGGCAACAAATGATTCCATATTAAATATAGAATATATTAGAGGTCATAAAAAAGAAAACACAGTTATTAAAGTTGCTGATTCGAATAGATCAAAAATTTGGAAAAAAGATTTTGATCATTTAGCAGATACTTGTTTTAAATTAATAACACCAAAAATTGCTTATTTAAGTCAAACTAGTATACATGGAAAATACATGTCGAAGATTTGGAATGATATTAAAAATACAAAAGGACTTATTTTAGATTGTAGGTATCCAATAATAAATTCCCCATTAGATAGTGTGAGTAAATATTTATATCCAAAAAAGGCTGAATTTGCCAAATTGACTGTAGGTAATATTAAAACTCCTGGTCTATTTACTTTTGGTTATATTGGGAAAGCGGGGGGAGAAAATATAGATTATTACAAAGGAAAAGTAATAATTTTAGTTAATGAAGATACACAAAGCACTTCAGAATATCATGCAATGGCATATCAAAAGGCACCTAACGCAATTGTAATTGGTTCGCAAACTGCTGCTGCGGATGGAAATATATCAGATTACATTTATTTTCCAGGAAACATTATGACTTTTATAACAGGAATGGGAGTTTATTACCCAGATGGCAGAGAAACACAGAGAATTGGAATAAAAATCGATTTTGAAGTAAAACCTACTATTGAAGGAATAAAAGACGGACGAGATGAGTTGGTAGAAAAAGCAATTGAGTTAATAAATGAACAGTAAAAACGGCTTGTAACAATGTACATAGAAAATTGCTCAATTAAGTAAACTAGAATGTATCTAAAAAAAATAATGTTAAATTTAAAACTTGGAAAATCGTGTTTTTGAACACGCAACTTCCCATGTACTAAACCGTTAGCCACTATTACGAAAAAAAAATAAAAAGCTGATTCTAGAAATAGAAAATTTAAATAATACGATTAATTAACAGATTATAGATTCTACAAAAAAATCATATGATAATTGATTACAAACTAGAGAAAATTTTTCCTTTAATGTTTTTAATAATTGGAATTACATTAATTCTAAGTGGAATAGTCCTAACTGGGATGAGTTTATTGTTTTCAATAAATTCAACATCATTGATTGGAATATTAATTCTATTAATTGGAATTATAATTGTCTTTCTGAGAAAAGGTACTTTATTAGACTTTGATAAAAAGAAAATAAAACATTACGTAGGACTATTTTTTATTAAGATTGGTAAATGGAAGACTACTGAAAACTATTCTTTCATTTCCGTATTACATTTAAATCAAAAAAGTTTTGGATATAGCCGAACAGGAGTTCAATTTTCAAAAAAAAATAAAATTTACAGAATTTATTTATTAAATAGAACACACCGAGAAAAATTGAAAATAACAGATTTTAATGATTTGGTAAATGCAGATTTAGAAGCTAATAAAATTGCAGGAATTATGAATATGGAATTTGTGAAATATAGTCCGATTTAAAAAACAGTGGCTAACAATGCATAACCAAAATTGTTGCATTAAGTAAAATAGAATAATTCTTAATACTAAATTTATTAGTTTTATAAAACGAAAAATTGCAAAACCAAAACACAACTTTGGTTATTCTAAACCGTTGTAAAATATAGACGAAT
>DFBO01000190.1:2370-2528 GCA_002366675.1 Flavobacteriaceae bacterium UBA3078 | reverse complement strand
AATATGCCAATAGGTTTATTCATTAGCATAAAAGTAAAAAAAAATCCCGCAAGTGCGGGATTTTTTTGTTTAAGTAATTTTTTTATTGAATACCTAACTTTGTTTTAACTGCTGGTAACAAATCTGTACCTTTAGCAACAATTAAAGTAGATGCTTCT
>DFBO01000190.1:1569-2150 GCA_002366675.1 Flavobacteriaceae bacterium UBA3078 | reverse complement strand
ATACGTTTTACTTAATTTTTCTAACTCAGTATTTAAAGCTTTAGTTTCAGGCATTAAACTTATTAGTAAATCAGTGCTAATATGCCCAATTTTTTCCTGTGCTTGTACTGTATTAAACCCTAAAGTAAGTATTGCAATTAATAATAGCGTTCTAAAATTTTTCATTTTGTATTCGTTGTTTTTAATTAATTATTTTTTTGTTTTTCTTCTTTTGCTTTTTTAGCGTCTTCAATTTCTTTAATTCTTTTTTGTCTTTTTGCTTCTATCGCTGCTTTTAATTCCTCACGTTTTTTTAATTGAGCAGCTTTTCTATCTTCAATTTTCTTTTTTAACTCAGCTTGTTTTATTTCGCGATCAGTTAATTTTTTTTCTGTTTCTTCATTCACAACTTTTGGTTGCTCCTTGTCATTATTCTTTTTGTTTCTTTTTTCGTTAACAGCTGCTGCTTTTTTAGATCTTGTTATGGCTGTAATAACTAACTCACTAATATCATATGCTTTATTTGTATATAACATAATTAGCGAACTAGAATTATCTAACACAAAATCATATTTTCTTTTTGTTGCAATATCTTGAACCGA
>DFBO01000190.1:0-1428 GCA_002366675.1 Flavobacteriaceae bacterium UBA3078 | reverse complement strand
TCAATATTATTTTGCCAAGAAATTGCTTTAGCATTTAGTTTTGATTGTGCTTCATTGTATTCAGGAATATTTTCTAAAATATATTCCATATCAATATAACCAATTCTTTGAGCTTTTTGTGCATTTGAAGCAATACTCAAAATTATAAACGCAAATAAAAGAACTTTTTTTATCATAACTAATATGTATTTAGAAAAAATCGTGCCATTAATAAACTTTTACAAATATAACTGATTTTGATTAAAATTGTTGTCCTATAATAAAGTGTGTTTGCCAACCTGATTTTTCAAGAGTTCCAGGTAGTGGGTCATACCCATGTGCAAAGTCTATTCCTAGCATTCCAAAAGCTGGCATAAATATTCTAAGACCTAAACCGGCAGACCTTTTTAAAGTAAAAGGGTTGAAGTTATCAAAGCCATCATATGAGTTTCCTCCTTCTAAAAACCCTAAAACATATATAGAAGCAGAAGGCTTTAATGTGATTGGATACCTTAACTCTAGTTGAAACTTGTTGTAAATAGTTCCTCCATCTATTGATGATAAACGTCCGTTTTCATATCCTCTAAGTGCAATAGTTTCTCTACCATCTAATTGATAGGATGACATTCCATCACCACCAACAAAATAACGTTCAAAAGGTGAATCTCCTAATTCATTGTTATAGTTTCCTAAAACACCAAATTCAGCATTGGTCATTACAACTAAATCTTTTGTTAGTGCTGTATACCATTTACCTTTAAACGTTAATTTATAATACTCTAGCCATTTGTATTTTTCAGCTAACTCTAAAGATGAATAGTCTTTATTATTTAATAAAGAATAAGGAATGGTAAATTTTCCAGTTAAACTAAATTCTGATCCTTGTTTTGGAAAAATTGGATTAGGCCCTGAAGAATTTCTTCCAAGTGAAATACTATATGATAAATTATTTAAGTTACCATTTGTTAAAAACAAACCAGCAATGTTCATACCGTATTCCTTTAAATCGTATAATTGGTAGCTAATGCTTTGAGATAGTGTAAAATAGTTATCTGGCCATTGTAAACGTTTTCCTAAGCCTACTGTTGCACCAATAATATTTAAACGTTGATCTTTGTCAACTTTATTAGTCTGATAATTGTACCTAAATTGTTTTGAATTATAAACAGATAATGAGAGTGACTGTGGTTTTTTTCCTCCTAACCAAGGCTCTGTAAATGAAAAGCTAGATGTAGTGTAATACCTACTTTTTTGTAATCTTAATGAAAGAGTTTGCCCATCTCCCATAGGTAATGGACGGTATGCTTTTTTGTTAAAGATATTTTTAATAGAAAAGTTGTTAAATGACAATCCTAAAGTTCCAATAAAAGAACCACCACCATAACCACCTTGTAATTCTATTTGACTAGAGCCTTTTTCAGCTACAGTATAATCAATATCTACAGTTTT
>DFBO01000185.1 GCA_002366675.1 Flavobacteriaceae bacterium UBA3078 | reverse complement strand
AAAAGTTACTTCCAGAGTTAAAATTCCAATCAAAAACCTTAAAATATTCGTGTTTAGTAACCGATGAGATTGTTTCTGAAATACTTAAATTTAAGGAGTCTTTTATAATATAAATAGATACAATTGCAGCCATCAATAAAAATAGTGTTTGAAGTGTATCTGTCCAAACGATTGTTTTTATACCTGATTTATTAGTGTACAACCAAATTAGGATTAAAATAATAAGTACAGTTATGTAAAAAGGTATATTAAATGCATCAAAAACCGCATATTGTAAAATTTTTACTGCGAGTAATAATCTTAGTGCTGCACCAAAGGATTGTGATATTAGAAAGAATAGTGATCCGGTTTTATAGGTTTTAATTCCAAATCGTGTTTCTAGGTATGTATAAATTGAAACTAATTTTAAATCATAATAAATAGGAATCAGCACATAGGTTATAAATATATATCCCACTACATTACCAAAAACAAACTGTAGGTAGTAAAGGTAATTTGTTCCTACCATACCAGGAATAGATACAAATGTAACACCAGACATAACTGCTCCAATCATTCCAAACGCTACAACTTGCCAAGGTGATTTTCTATCTCCAGTATAGAATGAATTTTCGCTACTGTTTTTAGAAGTAAAGTGAGAAATTAACATTAATACTCCAAAGTAGGATGCTATAATTATTAAAATGAGGGTTGCGTTCATGAATTTAATTCAGGTTTTTAATATTTTTAAGGTGCAAAATTAAGTAATATTGCCATACTAATTGCATTTAAAATAGTTAGTTTAAGTATGGATAATATTAATAAACGAGGTTTACAAATTTCTTTGAAACCCCGTTTATAATCAATATTAACTCAAAACTTAATTAAATACTTGGGTCAGCAGGAGTATTAGGGTTATTCTCTCTTTCTATAGATGGATAAGGATAAAAATTCCTATTCCTTTCATTAGTTGTACTGCTTGCTGTAGGAACAATAAAATTAGGGTGAAATCTTTTACTGTCCTCAAATCTCATTCCAGTTAAAAACAATTCAATACATCTATTTTTATAAATTTCCTCCAAAATATCACCTTGGCTAGTTTCGTTTCCTGTCCATGCTGGAAGGTTAGCATTAACACCTAATGGATCATTATTCTTTTGTCTTACTAAGTTTAGTTGAATAACCGCATCGGTTAATTGACTTTGTCTAGCATACGCTTCCGCTTTGTTTAATAACATTTCTCCGTTAAGGTATATTGGAATTGATGTAGTACTAGTTCCAAAGAACCCTAGCATTTCACTTAGTGCTTGCCCACCTGCATCTAAATTAGCAAAACCAGCGTCGTTTCCTAAGTAGAAACTAACACGTCCATCACCAGCTTCAGGAATATAATCACCTAATAATCCAAAGTTAGTTTGTGGATTTAAGTCAGCAGAATTTACTGTGCGATTCCAAATAGGATTTTGATTATTAGCATCATAAACCCACATAGAATTGGTTGCATCACTATTGTTCAATACAGCATTTGCAGCATTAATAGACTCTGTATAATTGCCCACTGATAAGTAATATCTTGATAACATAGCATTTACTGTTTTTTCTAAATTCATATCTGACCATAAAACAGTTGATTTAAATTCATCTGAAACAGGTGATGCTGACATCACATTTTTAGCTTCTTCAAGTAATGAAATACAATTAGCCAACACTGTTGCCCGATCACTAAATTCAGCAGCACCATCAGCAGCATTATTAATTGGCGCTTGTTCAAACATTTGAATAAGGTTACCTAAACTCATTGCTTTAATTAGATTTCCATATGCTAAAACACCACTTCTAGTCCCTGGAGAAAGATCAACTTCATTTGCTCCGTTAATTAATGATTCAGCCATTCCTTTCACGCGCATAATATTTACCCAAGGATTTGTAATACCCCCACTTTCAGAAGGTAATTCAGAGCCTCCTTTGGCTAATTCATTAATATTTAAAAAAGTATTGGTTACTCCTAACTCTCTAGTCGTAATTCCTGGGGCTTCAATTATTTGTCTTAAAGCTGTTACAGAATAGTATTGTCTAATTCCAGTTGCTAAAGCAAAAAGACCTTCCTTCGTTCCTAAAACAACATCCTCGGTTGGGTTGTTTGGATTTTCAAACTCCGTGTCGCAAGCAGTGAATAAACCACTGCTAATAAGCAAAGCACTTATGATTGTAAATATTTTTATATTTTTCATTTTATTATATTTTATATTTTAACACTTAAAATGTAGCTATTACACCAAATTTAATTACACTAGGTATTGGAACAAGTCCCATAATACCACCTCTAGCTCCATTGCTTTGTCCATCCATATTTACTTCTGGGTCATAGCCTGAAAAATTATCAATTGAGAATAAATTACGTCCGGTTATGGTAAATTTAACACTACTAACTCCTTTCAAAGGATCTTTTAATAAATAGGAAGTTGAAACTTCTCGAAGTTTAATATAAGAACCATCTTCAATATAAGATTCAGCAATACCAAACTTAGCAGCACCAGTTCCTCTTACACTCTCTCCACTTAATTCACTAGCGGTAGCTGGCCCACCCCCAAAACGATAGAACATACGTGTATCCCAACTTAAAACATCAACACCTTGTACAGCGTCAAATTGCATTCTAAAAGAAAAATTCTTGTATTTCAGCTCATTAGTTAACGACGCAATAAAGTCAGGGTTTGGATCTCCTATTACTTTACTTAAAGAGGACCCAGTTGGTTGTCCAGAGGCATCTCTTTCTGGAACAGCATTTCCATTAGCATCGTAAGACCCTTTATCTCTTTGAGGTAGTCCATCAGGAGTTAAAAGTAAGCTTCCATCTTCATTTCTTGCATAAAATCCTTGATAAAAAACACCTAAAGGTTGACCGTTTTTAGCAACTGAAAATCCAAAATTTCCAATTCCAAATTGTTCACCTTCAATATCATTCACTTCATTTTTATTTGTAGAATAGGTACCAGTAACTGACCAACTAAAATCTGCAGTTTGGATAGGCATTGCTGTAATTAATGCTTCAAAACCTTTGTTAGTCATAGTTCCTATATTTTCAACTCTTGAACCAAAACCAGTTGATGGAGAAAGTGTTCTTGCTAATAAAAGATCTTCTATGTCTTGTTCGTAATATGTAAGTTCAATACCAACCTTATTATCAAGAAGTCCCATATCAATACCAAATTCTAATTCTGTTTGTCTTTCCGGTTTTAAATCAGCATTTCCTAATCTAGTAGGAGCAATTAAACCTGATGAACCATCAATGCTTGTCGCTGAATAGTTTGACAATCTATCAAAAGGACCTATAGCTGTTAGGTTACCTGCTTGTCCCCAGGCTGCTCTAACTTTAAAGCTATTAACTGAACTACCAAAACTGTTTTTCCAAAAATCTTCTTCAGAAATTAAATACGACATACTTGCTTTTGGGTAAAATTGGTTTCTTTCATCTTTACCAAATACTGAAGAACCATCCAATCTAATTGCACCTGTTAAGAAAATTTTATCACTCAAGCCAAATGTTTGTTGTAAAAAACCACCCCAAAAAGATCGTTCACTTCTGCTTTCGTCAGTAGAAATTGATGCAGCTCCATCAGTTGTTTTTACCCCTAATGCTAAACCTTCAGCTGAAATAGAACGGTAAAATGTTTTATCTGATTGCCAAGAAAATCCTGCTGTTGTTGTAGATTTTATGTTATCGTTTAAGTCTTTATTAAATGAAGCATTTAGATCGCTATTTAATTGTTTTGTGCTAATAGTTGTTGAAGCTGCTCTACCTGATGTTCTAGTGTTAGTTCCAATTGGAATATAAGAATTCCCTATAGATTCAGAATTGTCATAACCAATAATGTAATTTACTTTAAGCCCATCAGCAGGTTTTAAATTAAGCTGTAAATCGCTAATGGTTCTATTATTTTTTTGAGTGAATTCAAAAGTTTCAATATATTCCAAAATATTTGGATAAAACGTCATATTTGGATAATTACCATCTGCATCAGGACTTGGATTTATTGTATTGTTTGTAAATAGTATTGTTGGTAATATACCAGCAGTATAACCTCCATTAGGTTGGTCATTACTTTTACTTGTTGAAAAATAGGTACCAAAAGAAGCTGATGCCCAATCATTGATAACTTGATTAATTCTAATTCTTCCACCTTCTCTTTCATAATCAGTACTTTTAAGAATCCCATCATTCTTTAAATATGAAAATGAAGCAAAATAGTTGGTGTTTTCTTTTCCTCCTGACATAGAAACGTAGTTATCTGTCCCTGTTGAGTTTTGAAATACCATATCTTGATAGTCATATCTTGTTGCAGGTACTGTAGTACCATCAGAAGCCCACTCCAAAGGCACTTGATTAAAATCGCGTTTCTTTCTTAAAGAATTGAAGTTTACACTACTAGAAACTGTAATAACTGGTTCGCCAGATAGACCTTTCTTTGTAAAAATTTGTACAACACCATTACTTGCTCTAGATCCATAGATAGCTGCAGCTGCTGCACCTTTTATAACTTCAATTCTATCAATGTCTTGTGGGCTAATATCTGACAATCTATTTTGAGTAACACCAGTTGTATTTAATACATTGGTAGAATTGTTATTCACAATTACACCATCAATAATGTATAAAGGGTCTGAACTCCCATTTACAGTACTAGCACTTCTTAATCGAACACTAATACCACCTGCTGGATCACCAGAATTTTGAGTTACTTGAACTCCTGCCAATTTTCCTGATAGCCCTCCTGTAATATCTACTGATCCAGATTCAGAAATCTCTAAACCTTTGATACTAGAAATAGTATTACCTAACTGTTTTTTTGCTGTTAGTGCTCCTGCACCAGTGATGACTATTTCATCTAATCCTAGAATATCTAAGTTCATAACAACATTATTCACTATTTCAGCTTCAGTTCCTAAAGTAATTTTTACTTCTTTAGTTACTAACCCCAGTGATCTGAAAGTAAGAGTATGAATACCAGCGTTTAGATTAGCCGTTAACGTATAATTACCGTCGAAATCAGTAGTTCCACCCATGTTTGTGTTTTTAATTTGCACACTAACACCAGGAGCTGGTTCACCAATATTATCTGTTACATTACCTTTTAATGTATAGATGGTTGTTTGAGCTTGTAAGGAAAGCCCTAACATCATAAGCACAAATAGACTGCTTATAAATCGAAATCTCTTAGTAAAAGAGAGGTTTTCATTTGTTTTGTTCATAAAAGTGGATTTAAAATAATATTTACTCAAAAGTAGTATTTATTTTTAAATTACGTTAATAAATAGTTAAAAAAATGCAAAAATTTAACATTAAAAGCGCATAAAACAGCAAAATATTATGTTTTTATGAGTGATTATAGAATTGTAACTCCTTTTTCTTTGAATGGATTAAAGATTTGAGCGTCTGGTGAAATATCTGTTACAATGGTGTTTATTTTGTTAATAGGAGATACAGCGTATCTTTTTACTTTGTTTAGCTTGTTTTTTGTACAAAGTACAATAACACTATTACTTGCTGAAATCATACATTTTTTAATGTGAGAAACTTCCCAGTCAGGTTCGGTCATGCCATTTGCAACATTAATACCTCCAGTACCCATAAAACAAAGGTCGGCTCTTAATTCTGATATTGAAGAAACTACATCAAGCCCTACGGTTACTTGTGCAGCTTTGTTTAGCTTTCCGCCAATAAATATAATTTCTACTGAAGGATGTTCTGTAAGTTGTAGTGCAATAGGTAAGCTATAGGTGTATATGGTTGCATTTATATCGGAAGGGATAATTTTAGCAAGCTGCAAGTTTGTGGTACTCCCGCTCATAATGATAACTTGTCCGTCTTTTATTAGGTTTACCGCTTTTTTTGCAATGCTATTTTTTTCTTTAAGATTAAAACTGCTTCTTTCTTCATAAGATGGAGCTGTACTTTCCTTAGGAAGTGCGCCTCCGTGTACCTTTTTAATAAGGCCTTTGATTGATAATTCGTTAAGATCTCTTCTTATGGTATCTTCAGAAACATTTAACTCAATACTTAGGTCAGAAGATAAAACTTTTCTATTTAATTTAATTTTGTCTAATATTTGATGCTGTCTTTCTTCTTTTAACATGATTTCTGTAATTTATTTATTGCAAGAATTGTTACAAAGATGCAATATTTTTGATTAAAAGCAGAGGTTTGGACTGATTTCTGTAGTTTTTTATTAAAAATAGTGTATTTTATTTGAGTGTTATTATTTTTTTGAATTTTGTTAGTATCTGTTATATAGAGGTTTGCGAACATAATGCGCATAAAAATGCATAAAAATGCTTTTGGTTAAGTGTTTTATTGTAATTTTGTGTTGTCAAATTAAAAAATTAAACAATGGAAGCTAAACTGTTAAAATTTACAAAGAGTATTAGTTACGAAGAATCAGGGAAATTTGAAGAAACTAGGTTTGAAAAAAAGCATAATGTTATTTTTTCTAATTCAACTGAAGGATCTTTAATGGTAGCTAAAGAAATTGCAAATTTAATTATACAAAAAAAAGCAAAAGGAGAACAATGTGTTTTAGGTTTAGCTACAGGTTCATCTCCTATAAAAGTATATGGAGAACTGATAAGAATGCATAATGAAGAAGGTTTAAGTTTTTCAAATGTTGTTACTTTTAATTTGGATGAGTATTACCCAATGGATAAGGAAAATATTCAAAGTTATCATTATTTTATGCATGTGCATTTGTTTAATCATGTAGATATATTGCCTGAGAATATTCATATACCAAATGGTAGAGTTTCTACTGAAAAATTACACCAATACTGTATAGATTATGAAAAGGCAATTGATGAAAGTGGTGGAATTGACCTACAGTTATTAGGTATTGGAAGGACAGGTCATATAGGATTTAATGAGCCTGGTTCACACTTTAATTCTGAGACTAGAAGTATTACTTTGGATTATATCACTAAAGTTGATGCAGCTCCTTCATTTTTGGGGATTGATAATGTGCCAAAAAAGGCCATTACTATGGGAATTAAAACTGTTAGAAAGGCAAAAAGAATTATATTATTAGCTTGGGGGCAAAATAAAGCATCAATCATAAAAAAGACAATTGAAGGTGAAATTTCGTCAAAAGTACCAGCAACATATTTGCAAAACCATAATAATACTACATTTATCCTTGATATAGAGGCGGCATCTGAATTGACAAGAATAAATACACCTTGGCTAGTTGGACCTTGTGCATGGAATGAAGAACTTAGAAG
>DFBO01000013.1:23918-24102 GCA_002366675.1 Flavobacteriaceae bacterium UBA3078 | reverse complement strand
TTATAAAGCAAATATTGAAGGAAATTTCCCTAAATTCTCTTATCCTAATAAAGAAGAACTTACTTTAAAAATTGGTGCTCAAGTTATGTTTGTAAAAAATGATAGCTCTATTGAAAAGCGCTATTTTAATGGTAAGATTGGGAAAGTAATTTTGTTAGATAAAGATGAAGTCGTTGTAAAATGC
>DFBO01000013.1:18671-23903 GCA_002366675.1 Flavobacteriaceae bacterium UBA3078 | reverse complement strand
CTGATGATGATTTTAATATTATTGTAACTGAAGAAACTTGGGAGAATATTAATTATACGGTTAATACTGAAACTAAAGCTATAACTGAAAATAAAATAGGTTCTTATACACAAATACCCTTACGCTTGGCATGGTCTATTACCATTCATAAAAGTCAGGGTTTGACCTTTGAGAAAGCAATTATTGATGCACAAGGTGCTTTTGCACATGGACAAACCTATGTGGCATTAAGTCGTTGTAAAAGTTTAGAAGGTTTGGTGTTAAAAAGCAAGATTAATTCTGATCAAATTATTAATGATAGTAATGTTAATTCATTTACGAAGGAAGCAGAAGACAATCAGCCAGATGAATTTATTTTACATAAATCTAGATTGACGTTTCAATTAGAATTAATTTCAGAGACATTCGATTATTATAAATTTTTGTACCCTATAAATCGCATATTAGATATCTATTATAAAAATAGAGGTAGTATTGAAGGACATATAGAAACGCCTCTTATTTCACTTAAAGAAGCTATAACAGGTTTATTAAAAGTTGCAAACGGTTTTAAATCTCAACTTACTACTTTATCTCAAAATGGGAGAGAACCTCAAATAAATAATGAACTTCAGGAACGTTTTGTGAAAGCTATTGAATATTTTTATGAGCAAACAAAAACTAATATAACAGAACCTTTTAATGCCTTTAGTTTTACTACTGATAATAAAGCTCTTGAAAATGATATAAGTAAACATTTAGACACTATTGAAGAGTTAATTGCTGCCAAGTTGCTTTATTTTGAACACTTAGAGAAAGGGTTTAATGTCAATCGGTTTTTAGAGTTAAGAGCTAAATCTATCTTTTTGGCTAAGGATAAACCAAAAAAAACAAGGAAGTCTGTCATAGACGGAACAACTAATGTTGAACTTTTTGAATTGCTCCGTGAACTAAGAAATACCATTGCTGAACGAGAAGATTTAATTCATTATCAGATTTTCACACAAAAGGCTTTGTATGACATGTGTGAAACCTTACCCACAAATAAAAAGGAATTGCTTGCAGTTAATGGTATGGGGAAAGTACGTGTTGAGAAATATGGAAGTGAAATTTTACATGTAATTAGGGAGTATTGTGATGAAAATGATATAGAAGTATCGAAAGAAATCAATGTTTTTGAAGCACCTAAAGTTAAAAGACAAAAAGGAGAAACAAAGAGTATATCTTTAAAATTATTTAAATCTGGTAAATCTATAGAGCAAATAGCTTTAGAAAGAGAATTAAACGCAAATACCATTTTTGGGCATTTAGCAAGTTTTATTCCTTCAGGGGAAGTACAGCCGACAGATTTAATTTCAGAATTACATTATAAAGAATTAAAAGAAATTATACCAAAGCAAACATTTGAAAATATTTCAGATTTAAAACATCAAATAGAAGAGAAGTACTCGTATGGTGAAATACGTTTAGTGCTTGATGAATTAAATAATAAATAAAATGATTTTTAAGTTCTCTTAAAGAGTTAAAGACCAGGTGTGTTGAAGCTTTCTGAAATTTCTAATTTCACTACGTAATATTGGTAGATAATCTTTTCCATTACTGTTCGATTTTTCCAATCGACTGCAATTTTTGTATAATAAGTTTGTTAAGCGTCTAACAGAAGCAATATGTTTATGCTTTTTATCACTAAATTTTTCTAATTCAGCTTTTTCTATTTCAGGAGCTAGTGAAGATGATTGTTGTATGATATCTCCAGAAAAATATATGTTTGAGTTTTCTGTACCATCATGTTGTAAAAGTGCTAAATCATGACTCAAATATGTTGAGATACTTCTAGATAAGATAATAATTTCCATAGCCTTTTGATATATAGGCAAGTGGGATAAGTGTGAGGACATATTAGGAATCATTTTTAAATAGCAATTACATCAAAAATAGTGACTAGTTTTGATTTTTAACTTTAGTATTTAAAGTATATTTGTATATTTGATTTAATAATTAATGTAGATTGTAATTTTTCTTTAAAATGAGTTTAGATAATTTAAATTGGAAAATACTTAAATGCTTACAGAGTAATGCGAGATTGTCTAATGCTGAAATTGGAAGGCGAGTAGGAGTTAGTTCACCTGCAGTTTCTGAAAGAATAAAAAAAATGGAAGATCTTGGTGTTATTCAAAATTATCATACTACTGTTTCACCTTTCGAAGTAGGTTATCAATTTAAAGCACTAATAACTATTCGAGCCTTTATGGGTAAATTAAAACCTTTTTTAGAAAAGGTAAAATCTTACGATGAAGTTATTAATTGCTATCGTATAACAGGAAATGAAAATATTGTGATGGAAGTAGTCTTAAAAAATCAAAAGCATTTAGAAGCTTTCATTGATCAATTAATTGTGTATGGAGAAACTAAAACGCAAATTGTGCTATCTCATGTTGTAAAGCACAATCCTGTAAAACCATTAAAGTAAGAATGAATTATTTATAATAATTCATTCTTACTTTTTAAATATTGTTTTAAATAATACAAGAGACCAACACAAACAAGTCCTAAAACACCCATTATTAGCCAAGTTGTATTGAACCCAAAATTATCTACTAGTTGCAGACCTGCATTATGACCAAAAATATGAGCTATAGAAAAAGAAATAGTATATAAAGCCATATACTCACCTTGATTTCCTTTTTTTGCTCTTTGCATTGCAAATGCATTAGAGAATGGAAAGGCAATCATTTCACCAATAGTCATTAATAGCATACCAACAATTAAAATTCCAATCCAAGAAGTCATATCTAAAACAAGAAAACTAATGAGTGTTAAAATAGCACCAAACATCATTAGTCCTGCTTTAGTATATTTAGTTTGTTCTAACCATTTTATTAGTGGCATTTCAAGAACAAAAATAAATAAGCCATTCATTCCTAATAGCAAACCTATTTCTAATTCGGTTAACTTATGAATGTCTTTATAGTACAAAGGCATAGTCGAAAAATATTGCAAAAAGATAATTCCAAATAAAGTCATAGATGCTAGAAATATCCAAAATGCTTTGTCTTTATAGGCAGATTGTGGATTTTCATTTATAACGGTATCTAATGTTTTTGCTTTTTTAGGATTCAATACTTTTATTAAAAGAAGTGTCGCTAAAATACATGTTATTCCATCTACCCAAAATAAACCACCATAACTCATTGTAGTGATAATTAATCCACCAATAGCAGGTCCAGCAGAAAAGCCTAAATTAATTGCCAATCGTATTAAAGTTATAGAACGTGTTTTGTTTTCTGGTTTGCTATATGCACTTAAAGCAACAAACATTGCAGGGCGAAACATATCTGCAACTAATATAATTACAAATATCCCAAAACAGAACGAAGTAAAGGTGTTTAAATATTGTAAACCGATAAAAAGAATACCAGTAGTTAGTAAACTTCTAACCATAACTTTATAAGAGCCAATTTTATCTGTTAACTTGCCTCCTAACCAAGAACCAACTACAGATCCTAGACCAAAAGCAGTCATAACCCAACCTACTTCAGCTAAAGTAAAATTTAAATCTTTAGTTAAGTACAAAGAAAGAAAAGGTATTACCATGGTTCCAGCTCTATTAATTAATGTAATTAAAGCTAGCCACCATACTTCAGAAGATAATCCTTTAAAAGTGTTTATATAATTATTAAATAGTGTTTTCATTTTTGGTTGGTTTATTAAAAGTAAAAAGTCCGACGTTATCGTCGGACTTTTTTATATAATTTCATTTGATAGTTAAATCACTAGAATACATAGTATGCCCAACTCTTCCTATAAGAGGTGTTTTGTTTTCTACAAATAGTGACGTAATTATTCATTGTTTTTTACTTTTAATGAATCCAAATCTAAACAAAATATTTTAAAGTTGTACTTTTGAAATGTAAAAAACATTAAAATGAAATACTTACTACACTTATTTTTATTGGTATCCATTGCAAGTTGTGCACAAGATAAGCAACCTCTTTTAGGAGATACTGAATTCCAAAAAAAGATGAATGCCGATTTTAAAGACGCTACAAAATCGCCATTAAAAGATAAAGACCGTAAGGCTTTTAAAGGATTGGATTTTTTTAAATTTGATTCTACCTATGTTGTTAATGCAACACTTATTAGAACTCCAGAAGAGAAACCTTTTCAAATGAAAACAACAACTGAGCGAAAGCCAGTTTATGTAAAATATGGTGTTATTTCATTTGAATTAAAAGGAGAAATACATCAACTAAACATCTATAAAAACTTAGAACTGATGACTCAAGATGGTTATAAGGATTATTTGTTTTTACCATTTTTAGATCTAACAAATGGAGATACTACTTATGGTGGAGGAAGGTATGTTGAAGGCAGAATTCCTAGTAATGACAAGCTAGTTATTGATTTTAATACAGCTTACAATCCGTATTGTGCCTATAATGAAAAGTATTCTTGTCCAATTGTACCTCGAGAAAATTACTTAGACATTAAAGTGGAGGCTGGCGTTAAAACTTTCGCTAAGCATTAAAGCGCCTAACAAAAGTATTAGGCACCTTAATTTTCCTAGCTAACTAAACTTAATTTTTAATAATTCGTTTTGATAAACTACCATTTTCAGTAGTAATTTGTATTAAATAAACACCTTGTTGTAATTGGGATACATTTATTTTTTCAATACCATTTTGTAATTGCATCACCACTTTTCCATTCATATCAATTAGTCTCATCGATTTTATTTTAATATGATTTGGTGTTTTTAGATTTACATAATTTGAAGCTGGTATTGGATAAATATTTATTTCTGAAATTTCTTCAGAAAGAATCCCTAAAGTGCCATCTACTTCAAATAATTTTCTGTCGTATAAAGACCAAGTACCATCAGCATTTAGAACACGAATATGGAGGTAGTGATCACCTTGAGCAATACTTCCAGAAGTTGGAACAACTATATCTTCATTTAAAACATCTCCAGAAACAGTTAATGGTGATGCGTTTCCAAAACCAGGATCCACATCGATAAAATATTCAGCAGCTGTAATTGTAGCGTTGTTAACATCTTGTACTTTTGATATTCTAAAGGTTTTATGTTCGTACATGCTAAAGGTGTCATCTGCATTTTTAACACGAATAAATAGACGATGTGTTCCAATAGACAAACCAGAGGTTGTAATTGCTAAAGCATCATCAAAATTATCTGTGTCAGCAATATCAATTGCAATTCCGTTACCTAAACCAGGATCAGTATTAAAGAAA
>DFBO01000013.1:17734-18661 GCA_002366675.1 Flavobacteriaceae bacterium UBA3078 | reverse complement strand
AATATTCAACTTCAGTAATATCTGCATTGTTTGTATCTTGAATTTGATAGACTCTAAAGGTTTTATGTTCGTACATGCTATATGTGTCATCTGTATTTTTAACACGAATAAATAGACGATGTGTTCCAATAGGCAAACCAGAGGTTGAAATTGTTAAAGCATCATCAAAACTGTCAGTGTCTGCAATATCAATTGGAGTTCCGTTGCCAAAACCAGGATCAGTATTAAAGAAANNAATATTCAACTTCAGTAATATCTGTATTGTTTGTGTCTTGAATTTGATAGACTCTAAAGGTTTTATGTTCATACATGCTTGCATCTCCATCAATATTAATAGATCTAATAAATAATCTATGGGTTCCAAGAGTTAAACCTGAAGTAGAAATATTGAAACTTTGATTGATTATTTCAGCATCTGGATGGATATCTATTAAGGTTCCATTTCCAATACCTGGATCTGTATCAAAGAAATATTCTAAACTTGCAATATCTGATTGCGCTAACGATGCCCCAACACAAAAGCAGCCTACTAATAAGGTATATATAGCTTTCATAAATATTGGTTTTTAGTTAGTTTTATTTGCGTTTGCCTTTAAGTTCACGTTTAAAGTTGCTCCAGCTGGAACCATATTATTACTAATTGTCATTTCTGTTAAATATGGTAACAGTGTCGGATATCCTCTCATGTCAAAATCGTAATAACCATTATAAAGTCCAATATCGTTTCCATCTGTTCCTAATGAACCAGACCCAATATTATAATCATTATTCACATTAAAAAGAGGATCTGTTCCTGAAATACTTACAAATTGTGGATTTGTATTATCGAAGTTTCCACTGCCATTCATTGGCGCTATAGTTGTGCCATTATAACTATAAGATAAACAGTTATTAAAAATGGTTGGTGTGCCACCATTTTGCCAGTTG
>DFBO01000013.1:6997-17629 GCA_002366675.1 Flavobacteriaceae bacterium UBA3078 | reverse complement strand
ACTCCAGCTTTAATAAAGTTATTTGTCACAGTAGCATTAACACTATTATTTAAATATAGACCAACATTAATAACATTCCCATGGATATTTGCATTTGTAATTCCAGTATGTACATTAATATAATTGTAAACATAATTATTTTCAATAGTAATATTGCTATGAGAACCACTTGTTGCAATACTTCCAGAATTTCCACTGCGTACATATAAACCACTAACTTTTACGTTGCTGGCAGCTATGGTAACATTGTTTACATAACTTTTTCTATCATCGTTTAACTCAGGCGTATGTCCAATTCCATAAACCGTTATTTCTTTAGAAATTGTAATATTTCCATAAGCAGTTATGGAGGGTTGAATATAGATTATGTCTCCATTTGCTGCAGCAGTTTGAGCATTAGCGAAATTTGTAAACATGTGTGATGGTGATGTGTCTACACTAGTATTATTGTCTACAATTAAGACATTCTGTGCTTGTGTTAAGCTTACAACAAGTAAGGCAATAACAAGAATAATTTTCTTCATGATAATTAGGTTTTAGATTTATAATTCAAAAATCCTAATTATTTGAATGCCAAAACATACGTAGAATGTCGTATATTTTATTAAAATTAGTCTTGTTTACTTATTTTACTAGAAACATTCCTAAAAATACAGCTAAAAACCCAACCACAAAACTTGCAATTGTATAAACAGCAAAGCTTGTAAAATCGCCAGACTTTAAAAGAATATGATTTTCGTAGGCAAAGGTGGAGAATGTAGTAAAGCCTCCACAAAAACCAGTTGCCAGAATAAGTGTTTGATTGGAGTTAAGTGCATTGTTTTTTGCTGCGAGCCCTAAAATAATACCAATTAGTAAGCTGCCTAGAATATTGGCAGCAAATGTGCCATAAGGAATTCCAGATTCAGGATTGTTTAAATATTTACCTATAATATACCTAAGAACACTTCCAAATCCTCCACCTATAAATACTAAAATTAAATTTTTCATTTATTCTTTAATGGCAATATATATTTCTGTGACCCAATTTGCAGGATTAGGTGTTGTTGTTGGGTCTGATAAATATACTTCTAGCATTGGGCCAAGTTCTGTAAATTCTAATTTATTTTTTGGAGCATAATATACAGTAGCTTCCCAAGCTTCTTTTAAATTACTATAATTACCTTTTAGATTTGTTTTAATAGCTTTGAATGGCTCTAATTGACCAGTTAAAATGTTGTTATCAGAAGTGATTACTTGAGCAGTAGTTGGAATACAGCAAGAGAACATAACTGTATTGTTTACTTCATCCCATTTATGATAATAAACAAATGGTGATCCAGCAGTTGTAATATTGTTTTTTAGAACATAATTATTGACTTCTAATAACATGTCCTGAATGACACTTTCAAAGCTATCCATTTTTGCTGAAGTAGTATTGTAAAGATAAAATCCACCTCCATGTTGTGTTACACCATCAACTTTTATGGAATAGACTTTCATAGATTCAACAATTAATCTATCTAATTTTTCTAAACCACGTTCAAAATCAGGACCAATCATATTATCGAACCCACCTTCCTTTAATGCAGAAGCTTTAAATATAAATGGCACATTATCACTATTCATTCTCCAAGTGACTTCTGTTTTTCCATCTGAAGTAGGACTTAATGTCCAATTAATTTTTGAAGGTTCAAAGTCACCAAATTGTAATTCTTGTTTAATTGAACTAGGCGAAACAGTCTCTAATGTTTTTATTGACCCTTTTCCATGAGAATCAACCCAAGTATAAGAACCTCCAACACCTTTTGTTTGTTCACTCAAAGTAATAACAGTTTCTGGGTCTCTTTCAACCCAAGAAGACCATGATTCCCAGTTTTTAAAATCAATGATATTATTATAAATAACTTCAGCTGGAGCATCTATAATTCTAGTTCTTTTAACTTCAAATGAATTAGGTTGAACTGCTATATAAATAGCAAAACCTATAAAGACTATTAAAAGTAGAAATACAATGTATTTAAGATATTTCATTATTGGGTTTTTAGTCGTTTATCAAAGATAATCAATTTTGAACTATCTGAATATATGTATTCAATAGTGAGAGTATTTAGAATGATTTTGATAATTTAAATCTGTATTGCTTTTAAATTTACTTAAAAAACCATTTAATAGAAACTATAAACAGGATAAAACTTATAAAGGCAAGTAATATCCATACACTTCCTTTATAATGTTTTTTATGAAGTTTTTTGTCATGTCTGTAAGAGAAGAAAATAATAATAATAAATACTATAGCAAATAAAATTCCAAAAACTAATTGACCATTTGTAAACATATCCTTAATTTTAGGCAAAATTACAAAACTAAAAAGGATTAGATTTCTCTTTTCCAGTAAATGAAAAATAAATTTTTATGAAAAATAAAATCGACTCAGTAAAAACGTTTCATACTGCATTTAAAATAGGATATAGAGACACGCCAAAAGCAGATTTAGGAATAGAGAAGAATATGCTTAGATATAAACTCATGCGTGAAGAAAACGAGGAATATCTTGAAGCAGCAAATAATAACGATTTGGTAGAAGTTGCTGATGCTTTAGGAGATATGCTTTATATTTTATGTGGCACAATTATAGAACACGGTTTACAAGATAAGATTGAAGAAGTTTTTAACGAAATACAGCGAAGTAATATGAGCAAGCTTGGTGAAAATGGAGAGCCTATCTATAGAGAAGATGGCAAAGTATTAAAAGGCCCAAATTATTTTAAACCACATATAGCAGCAATTTTAGACAATTAAAAAAAGGAAGCATTGCTTCCCTTTTTTTATTTAACCTCATATCTCCAATGATGTTTGTCTTCAGATAAATTGTGTTGTATATTTTGTAATTGTTCTTTAAACATGGAAGCATAAGAGTCTTCTGTATTAGGAATTTCAAATACTTCATTATCATGTTCAAAAGCAGAAATAGGACTTACTACTGCAGCTGTTCCAGCTCCAAAAATTTCTTTTAAACTGCCGTTTCTTGCTGCTTCTTTAATTTCGTTTACGCTTATTGGTCTTACTTCAAAATCTATTTGGTTGTCTTCTGCAAGCTGCAACAGACTTTTTCTTGTGATTCCGTCTAATATCCTGTCGTTATTAGGAGCCGTAATTAGTTTGTTATTTACTCTAAAAAATATGTTCATGGTACCAGCTTCTTCTAAAAACTCATGTGTTCTAGCATCTGTCCAGATAATTTGCTGATATCCTTTTTTTTGAGCCAAGGAAGTTGGGTAAAATTGAGCTGCATAATTTCCAGCTGCTTTAGCAAAGCCTACACCTCCATCGGCAGAACGACTATATTGTTGTGCAAATAACACACGAACCTTTCCTGTATAATAAGCTTTTGCTGGAGAGCAAATAATAATAAAACGATAACTATTTGCAGGAGAAGCTGAAATTGCTGGTTCAGTTGCAATTACAAATGGTCTGATGTATAAAGAGTTTCCAAGCCCAGGTTTAATCCAGTCCTTATCAAGTTTTAATAAATTGGTTAATCCATTAAAGAAGTAGTCTTTAGGGAATTCAGGCATAGCTAAACGAGCAGCAGATTTGTTAATTCTACTATGGTTTTCATCTGGTCTAAACAACCAAATTTTCCCATTTTCATCTTTATATGCTTTCATTCCTTCAAAAACAGCTTGTCCATAATGAAACACCCTTGCAGAAGGCTCAAAAGTCATGGCTTGATAAGGCATGATTTTTGGCTGTTGCCACGAACCATCAATATAGTCGCAAACAAACATATGGTCTGTAAATGTTTTACCAAAAGTTAAGTTGTTAAAATCTACATCATGAATTTTAGTGTTACTAGATTTTACTATATCGATTTCGTTATTTGAAGGTTCTATCATTGCATTTGTTTTCTTCTGCGAATTTATAAAATTAAAGTAGTATAAAAAATCAAAATATTTTTTATAAAATTCGTATCTTTGTCTTTAATATTATACTAAAATAAAACATAAGATGAAACGTATTTTAACACTTTTAGTAATCTCTATAGTCTTAGTTTCTTGTAAAAAAAATGTAGAAGAAACACCAGTTGAAACAGAAACTACAACTGAAGTAAAAGAAATTACTTATGCTTCTTTTGGAGATAAAATTGAATCAGATAATGCTCTAGTAGCAGAATTAATGGCTGATAAATATAAAAACCTGACTGTTGGAGATAGCATCTCTGCCAAAATGGTAGCTAAAGTGGATGAAGTTTGTCAAGCTAAAGGCTGTTGGATGAAATTGGATTTAGGTAATGAAGAACAAGTCATGGTAAAGTTTAAAGATTATGGATTTTTTATGCCAAAAAATATTGCAGGAAAAGAAGTTATTATTAACGGTAAAGCTTTTGTAAGTGAGGTTTCTGTAGAAGAGCAACGTCATTATGCTGAAGATGCAGGAAAATCTGAGGATGAAATTGCGGCCATAACAGAAACGAAACGTACTTATACTTTTGAGGCTGATGGCGTTTTATTAAAAGAAGAATAAATGAGAATTATAATTTTAAGTATTTGTGTAATAATCTGCTTTTTGGGATGTAAAGAATCTGAGAAAGAGACAGAGCCAGTAAAAGAAGATATAGTTTACGATATGTATCAACCTTCTGAAATGGCAAATCTCATGAACGAGATGTATGCGCAAAATTTAAAAATTAAAGAAGATATTTTAAAGGGTAATGTGCCTCTAGAATTCCCACTAGATTTTCTTAAAATTCATTCGGCAGAAATGTCTGAGTTTAAAAGCAGGAACGAAACGTTTCAGAGCTTTTCAAAACTTTTTATTGAAAACGAAAAAGAAATATTTAATACGGAGTCTTTAATTCCGTTAGAAGAACGATTTAATAACACGATTAATCTTTGTATATCTTGTCATCAGACCGAATGTACAGGGCCTATTCCAAGAATTCAGAAACTATTAATTAAATAGATTTTGAATCGACAGATTATCACTACTGCAGATGGTTCAAAAACAATTCAACTTGTAGATTTAAATGAGCAGTATCATTCTATTCATGGTGCTTTGCAAGAATCTCAACATGTTTATATTAAGCAAGGACTACAATATTTTTATAAAAATAAGCAAGAAAAAAACATACCAATTTCTATTTTAGAAATTGGTTTTGGTTCAGGATTAAATGTCATGACGACATTAGTTGAATCCAAAAATGCTAAGCTTCAAATTAATTATGTTGGAGTTGAAGCGTATCCTATTTCTAAAGAAGAGATTCTAGAATTAAATTATGGGATGCAATTTGATTTTGAAAATGCTAAACAATTGTTTCAGGATATCCATTCTTGTAAATGGGGAAAAGCACATAAAGTCACTCCTAATTTCATCCTAGAGAAACAACAAAAAGACTTCAGCGAAATTATTACTAAAAATACGTTTAATATTATTTATTTTGATGCTTTTGGACCACGTGTTCAACCAGAACTATGGACAGAAGCCATCTTTGAAAAAATGTTTGATGCTCTAAAAGAAGAAGGCATTCTTGTAACTTATTCTGCAAAAGGGAGTGTGAGACGAGCAATGCAGAGTGCTGGTTTTATTGTTGAACGAATTCCAGGTCCTCCAGGAAAACGTGAAATGTTAAGAGCAACTAAGCATTCTGTTAACTAGCAAAACCAAAAAGTGTGTCATTCAGAGCATAGCGAAGGATCTAATGTTTTTAATTGTTTATTCTTAGATTTTTTATCCGTATTTAAAAAAACTACAAAATTTCGTTAAATCTGTTAAACCTTAATTAAAGTGTCTTTTAAAGGGATGGCAATTCTGTATCTTTAAATAAAAATTGATAATGAAAGTTTTAATTACAGGAGCCACAGGATTAGTAGGTCAAGCAATTGTTGCTCAATGTAAAAAGCATAATGTTAAGGTTCATTATTTAACGACTTCAAAAGATAAATTAGAATTAGAAGATGATTATAAAGGTTTCTATTGGAATCCCAAGTTAAATGAAATTGATATAAATTCTTTTGAAGGTGTAGATGTCATTATAAATTTAGCTGGAGTTTCAATCTCTAATAGATGGACCACAAATTACAAGAAAAAGATAATCGATAGTAGAATACAATCACTAAGACTTCTAAAAACAACTATCGAAAAAGGACAAATCAAAATTGATCGCCTTATATCTGCAAGTGCAGTTGGTATATATCCAGATTCTCTTACAAATTATTACGAAGAAGGTTCGCAAGTTTATTCTTCAAATTTTCTAGGAGAAGTAGTTGAGAAATGGGAAACAGAAGCAAATACATTTTTGAAACTTGGAATTCAAGTTACAAAAATTAGAATTGGTTTGGTACTAGAAAAAAATGAAGGTGCATTACCAAAGTTAGTTCAGCCAATTAAATTAGGTTTTGGAGCAGCTTTAGGTAATGGAGAACAGTGGCAATCCTGGATTCATAAAGAAGACTTAGCTCGAATATTTCTATTTGTTTTAGAAAACAAATTAGATGGGGTTTTTAATGCAGTAGCACCAAACCCAGTAATTAATCAAGAGCTTACTAAGGCTATAGCAAAAACAATAAATAGACCGTTAATTTTACCAAATATCCCAAAATCCTTTTTAAAACTACTATTAGGAGAAATGCATCAACTTCTATTAGAAAGTCAGCGTGTAGGTTCAAATAAAATAGAGGCAGAGGGTTTCGAATTTAATTATCCTAATCTACTACCAGCTTTGGAAAATTTATTAGACTCTTAAATAAAAAAAAAGCCAACTCTTTTGAGTTGGCTTTTTTAAAAGTTAATATTTTATTATCCTTTTTTAAAGGCCGTAATATTTATTTTTAATTCAATGTCATCATTAATAAACTTGTCTCCAAGATTATCAAAAATAGACTTAGAACCATAATTTACTCCCCATTTTGTTCTGTCAATAGTAAAAAGCTCACTTGTTATTAAAAGTTTGTCACCTTCTCCATATACAGTTACAGGAAATGTAATATTGTTTTCAACACCTTTAACAGTTAAATTTCCAGATAGCATTGTTTTACCACCTTCCATAGATTCTACACCAGATATTTCGAAAGCAGCAGAAGGAAATTGATTTACATTAAAAAAGTCACCTTCTTTACCTTCAACAGTTCCTTTTAAATGATCCTCAAGATTTGTTTTGTACTCACCTTCAAGATCTAAAGCAACAATAGAAGTCATATCAATTAAAAAAGTTCCACTTTGTAGTTTGTTGTCTGCCATTTGAAAAACACCAGTATCAATGTTAATAGAACCATTATGTGTTCCTGTTGGTTTAAAACCTTTCCATTCAATTGTAGATACAGAAACATCTGTAACATACTTTTGAGATGTGCTCTCTGCAACAGCTGCAGGTTCAGCATCACTTGTATTTGCTTCTTTAGCTTTTTTACAACTTACAATAGAAACTGTTATTGCGACAATAGTTATAAAATTTAAAAAACCTTTTTTCATAATAAATAATTTTATTTAGTGTTAAGTTACAAAAATAGACATTTGAAAGGAAAAATAAACTTAAAAAAAGATTAAAATTTATTAGTGACATTTTGGCATTTTGATAATAATGGCAGTACTTTTGCCAAGTTTAATTTAGTATTTTAAAAACTAAGAATACGGTTATGAGTAAGAAAGATAAAAAAGCAGATATAACAGCAGATCAAGTAGAAGAGCAAGTGATTAGTCAAGAGGAAGAACAAACCTTAGAGGAAAAACTTCAGGAAGAACTAAAACATGAAAAGGATAAATTTTTACGTTTGTTTGCCGAATTTGAAAATTATAAAAGGCGTACAGCTAAAGAACGCATTGAATTATTTAAGACAGCAAGTGAAGATGTTGTGGTAGCAATGTTACCAGTTCTAGATGATTTTGAGCGTGCTTTAAATCATATAGATGAAGATAAAGAAGCTGAAGAACTCCGTAAAGGTGTATTGCTTATTTATCAAAAGCTAATAACAACATTAGAGCAAAAAGGATTATCTATTGTTGAAGTGTCCCAAGGAGATGTGTTTAATGCAGATACTCATGAAGCTATAACACAAATTCCAGCGCCTTCTGAAGATTTAAAAGGGAAAATTATTGATGTTGTAGAAAAAGGTTATAAACTTGGCGATAAAATAATTAGATTTCCAAAAGTAGTTATAGGACAATAGAAACGATGGCAAAACAAGATTATTACACCACATTAGAAATAGATAAAAATGCTACTGCAGCTGAAATAAAAAAGGCTTACAGAAAAATGGCATTAAAATACCATCCAGATAAAAATCCGGACAATAAAGAAGCCGAAACTAAATTTAAAGAAGCTGCTGAGGCTTATGAAGTTTTAAGTAATGCTGACAAAAAATCACGCTACGATCAATTTGGACATCAGGCATTCGATGGGAATGGTGGTTTTAGTGGTGGAAGTATGAATATGGACGACATATTCAGTCAGTTTGGTGATATTTTTGGAGGTGGCTTCGGAGGTGGAGGAGGTTTCTCTGGCTTTGGAGGAGGCTTCGGTGGAGGTCAGCAACGTCGAGTAAAAGGAAGCAATTTGCGTATTAGAGTTAAATTAACTCTTGAAGAAATAGCAAATGGTGTAGAAAAGAAAGTAAAAGTAAGGCGTAAAGTTCAAGCGCCAGGAACAACTTATAAAACGTGCGCATCATGTAATGGTTCTGGACAAGTAACACGTATTACAAATACTATTTTAGGACGTATGCAAACAGCAACTACTTGTACTACTTGTGGAGGTGCTGGTCAAACTATAGATAAAAAACCAGATGGTGCAGATGCACATGGTTTACTTGTAAAAGAAGAAACAGTCTCTATAAAAATACCAGCAGGTGTTGTTGAAGGCATGCAACTTAAAGTATCTGGAAAAGGTAATGAAGCTCCTGGAAATGGTATTTCTGGAGATTTGTTAGTTGCTATTGAAGAAGAAAATCACGCAACTTTGCAGCGTGAAGGAGATAATTTACATTATGATATGTATGTAAGTCTTCCTGATGCTGTTTTAGGTACTTCGAAAGAAATTGATACAGTTACAGGAAAAGTTCGTATTAAGGTTGAAGCAGGTGTTCAATCAGGTAAAATATTAAGGCTAAGAGGTAAAGGAATACCTAGTATTAATGGTTATGGAAAAGGAGATTTACTGGTACATGTAAATGTTTGGACTCCAAAAACATTAAGTAAGCAACAAAAAGAATTTTTTGAAGCAATGAAAGAGGATGAGCATTTTTCTCCGAAACCAGAAAGTTCAGACAAATCCTTCTTTGAAAAGGTTAAGGACATGTTTTCTTAAAATATATTTAACATCAATAAATCCGTCTATTTAGACGGATTTATTGTTTTAAATGGTAACATATTTTAATTAAAAAGAACCTTAGTTTGGCAAAAAACACTATATTTGATATATCACTATTTTAGAATAGTGGTTTTTTTCTTTTTCATAGCAATTTTTTCCCATCCTTAATATTTTTCTTTAAGGGTGGGTTTTGTTTTTTATATAGGGAGAGTAATTTTAGACTTATATTACCAATAGCTTTTCAACATTTAATATCTTTACGTTTCTATTAAAATAACTAACTAATATGAATAACCTATTAGAGGCACATTTAGTTTCTAAAAATTTTGGAGATTTTACAGCACTTAATAAAGTCTCTATTTCAGTTCCTAAAGGAAGTATATTTGGACTACTTGGCCCAAATGGAGCAGGAAAAACGACACTTATAAGAATTATCAATCAAATAACCATGCCAGACGAAGGTCAGGTGATACTAGATGGCGAATCTTTAAAACCACATCATATAAGAGATATTGGTTATTTGCCAGAGGAACGCGGTTTATATAAATCAATGAAAGTAGGAGATCAGGCAATGTATTTAGCTAGGTTAAAAGGTTTGAGTAAAGCAGAAGCTAAATCTAGGTTGAAATATTGGTTTGAAAGATTAGAAATTGGAGATTGGTGGGATAAAAAAATTCAAGAACTCTCTAAAGGAATGGCGCAAAAAATCCAATTTGTGGTTACCGTATTACACGAACCTAAATTATTGATTTTCGATGAACCATTTTCTGGATTCGACCCCATTAATGCAAATCTTATAAAAGACGAAATTTTAAGGTTAAGAGAAAATGGAGCAACGGTTATTTTTTCAACTCACAGAATGGAATCTGTAGAAGAATTATGCGACCAAATTGCTTTGATTCATGAGTCTAATAAAATTTTAGATGGAAAATTAACAGATATTAAAAAGCAGTTTAAAACCAATACGTTTGAGGTTGGTATTAGAACTTCAGATAAAATAATATTAGAACAAGATTTATCGCAAAAATTCAATGTTTCGCCAGCTAGTTTTAAATCTTTAGGCGATGAGTTGATGCTTAATGTAAAGCTTTCAGAAACAGATGTTCCAAACGATTTACTAAGTTATTTAACTTCAAAAGGAGAAGTCTCTCATTTTGTAGAATTAATACCAAGTGCCAACGATATTTTTATTCAATCTGTAAAGAATAATTAGAAATGAACCATTTATCCCTCATTATAGAAAGAGAGTATTTAACGAAAGTTAAAAACAAATCATTTATTGTTATGACAATTTTAAGTCCAATAATAATGATTGCATTAATAGCCATTGTTGCTTATTTATCTCAAAT
>DFBO01000013.1:0-6888 GCA_002366675.1 Flavobacteriaceae bacterium UBA3078 | reverse complement strand
AAGAATATGGTTTACTACATATTGAGAATTTTAAAGACATCAATCAAGTTGGTGAACATATAAAGTTTTATTCCGAAGATTCTCCATCACTTACTCTAATGTCTGATTTAGAAAGTAAGTTAGAAAAGCAGCTTACAGATTTAAAACTAGAATTTGAAGGAGTTGATATAGAAAAAATTAAGGCGTCAAGAATGCGAGTAAATATTGCTCAAGAAAGCTTTATAGGAGAAAGAACTTCTAAGATAGATAGTGTGGTTAAATTAATTTTTGGTGGTTTAGCAGGTTACTTATTATTTATGTTTATCATTATTTATGGTAATATGATTATGCGTAGCGTTATTGAAGAAAAAACAAGTCGTATAATTGAAATAATCATATCGTCAGTTAAACCTATACAGTTGATGTTAGGTAAAATTATAGGAACATCATTAGCAGGGATTACACAATTTGTTATTTGGATTATTCTGGGAGGCATATTAATGACTTTAGTCTCATTTGTTTTTGGTATTGATTTTGCACAATCACAATCTGGGCAACAAGAAATTATAAACCAAGCCATGCAAAACCCAGATGTGAATATGGAGATTCAAAATGTGATGAATGCTTTTTATAATCTACCAATTACTAATTTAATTATTGCATTTATTTTGTTTTTTATTGGTGGCTATTTGTTATATAGTTCTTTGTATGCAGCCATTGGAGCAGCAGTAGATAATGAAACAGATACTCAGCAATTCTTACTGCCTATTTTAATGCCATTAATTTTGGCAGTTTATATTGGTATTTTTACTGTAATCGAAGATCCACATGGTACTGTATCAACTGTATTTTCGTTTATACCATTAACATCTCCAGTTGTTATGCTTATGCGAATACCATTTGGTGTACCAATTTGGCAACAAGTATTATCATTAAGTTTATTAGTTGCAACTTTTATTTTTACAGTATGGTTTGCAGCAAAAATATATAGAGTTGGTATCTTAATGTATGGTAAAAAACCAACTTATAGAGAACTACTAAAGTGGATTAAATATTAGACATGAAAGATTTTTTTAAAATTCTAAATGAATCCTATCAAATAACAGATAAGGTTTCCATAAGCATTATGGATGTTATTGTTCTATTACTTGTGTTATTAGGAGCTTCACTAATTTTAAAGCTAATTAGAAGAATTATTACAAGAAATCTTCCTAATAATGATAAAAAGAAATTTAGAGCTGTTTTTTCTTATGCGAGATGGGTAATATATATTATAATAATGCTTGTCACATTTCATACATTAGGTGTAAATGTGACAGGTATTTTTGCTGCTTCTGCAGCTTTATTGATAGGTATTGGTTTAGCTCTCCAAACCTTTTTTCAAGATATTATTTCAGGTGTTTTTATTCTTGTTGACCAATCTGTACATGTTGGAGATATTATAGAATTAGAAGGAAAAGTAGGTCGGGTAGAAGAAATTAAATTAAGAACGACACGTGCTGTTACTGTAGATAATAAAGTACTAATTATTCCTAATCACTTATATTTAACAAATAGCTTGTATAATTGGACTCAAAATGGCACAACCACTAGAGAAAGTGTTTCAGTAGGTGTTGCTTATGGAAGCGATGTGCAATTAGTTAAGAGATTATTAATTCAATCTGCAAAGTCCCATTCAGAAGTCTTAAACGAGCCTCCACCAATGGTTTTGTTTACAGATTTTGGTGATAGTTCATTAAATTTTAGTGTAGTATTTACACTTAACGATAGTTTCAATGCGAGAATACCTTCAAGTGAGATTAGGTTTGAAATAGATAGACTTTTTAGAGAGAATAATGTTAGTATTCCATTCCCTCAAAGAGATATTCATATTATAGATAAAAAGAAGTAAAAAGATGTCAAGAATATTAGTAATTGAAGATGAATCTGCCATTAGAAGAGTTTTAGTTAAAATTCTATCTGAAGAGAATGAAGCGTATCAAGTAGATGAAGCTGAAGATGGTCTAGTTGGAATAGAAAAAATTAAAAAAGAAGATTTCGACCTAGTGTTGTGCGATATTAAAATGCCAAAAATGGATGGTGTTGAAGTTCTTGAAGCTGTAAAAAAAATCAAGCCTGAAATTCCAATGGTTATGATTTCTGGACATGGCGATTTAGATACAGCTGTAAACACAATGAGATTAGGAGCATTCGATTATATTTCTAAGCCACCAGATTTAAATAGATTACTTAATACTGTTAGAATAGCATTAAATAGTAAAGAATTAGTTGTTGAAAATAAAATGCTTAAGAAAAAAGTGAGCAAGAATTTTCAGATGATTGGCGAAAGTGACGCTATTTCTAGCATAAAAAGTATGATTGATAAAGTGGCTCCAACTGATGCTCGTGTGCTTATTACTGGTCCAAACGGAACTGGAAAGGAATTGGTGGCTCATTGGTTACACCAAAAGAGTGAACGTTCAAGTGGGCCATTAATTGAAGTTAATTGCGCTGCAATTCCTTCAGAACTTATTGAAAGTGAATTATTCGGACATGTTAAAGGTGCTTTTACAAGTGCTGTAAAAGATCGAGCAGGTAAATTTGAAGCTGCTAATGGAGGCACCATTTTTCTTGATGAAATTGGAGATATGAGCCTTTCTGCTCAAGCTAAAGTTTTAAGAGCTTTACAAGAAAGCAGAATACAACGTGTTGGTAGTGATAAAGATATAAAGGTAGATGTTCGTGTAATTGCTGCAACCAATAAAAATTTAAAGAAAGAAATTGAAGAAAGTAGCTTTCGAGAAGATTTATACCATCGATTAGCTGTGATACTCATTAAAGTGCCTTCCCTTAACGATAGACGTGAAGATATTCCTTTACTAATTGAATATTTTTCTAAAAAAATCTCTAATGAACAAGGAACTGCAAAAAAATCATTTTCAGCGAAAGCGATAAAGATGCTTCAGGAATACGATTGGACTGGAAATATCCGAGAACTACGTAATGTGGTAGAAAGACTTATTATTTTGGGTGAAAAAGAAGTGAACGAAAACGATGTCAAGTTATTTGCTAGTAAATGATAAAAATAAAACTTTTACTTTGCAAGAAGCAACATTATTAACAAGTAGTACGACACTTTAAGAACGACTTAGTAATCAGCCAGAACTTTCAAAATTTTTAAAACCAGAGCATGATTACCCTAAACTTTTTATAATAATGGAAGCGATGCATGAATGGAAAAAAGCTTCTGAAGAAACCACGCTAGGGATGCTTCAGGATTTACTTAAAGATAATATTGAAATCCAAAAACTAATTACTAAGGAACTAAAAGACTAGAAAAATTATCAATTTTAGTTTTTACAATTTCAGGAATATGGTTGTTTTCAACCCAAGTATGTGTATCTCCTAAATAATTCATGCCTAAATAATTTGCAGATGCTTCAAAAGGCATATTAAAACCTTTTACTAAATCATCACTATTACTCGTGCTTATCATGGCCATTTGTTTCCCTCGTAATTGTTTTCCTAAATCTTTGTGGCTTCTAATTACATCAGATATTCTATCAAAAAAGGCTTTCATAATACCGCTCATTGCATACCAATAGACTGGAGTTGCAAATATAATGGTGTTATAGTTTTCTATAACTTCCGTTATGGTTTCCATAAAATCATCATTGGCATTCTTATATTCATAATCGTATTGACCAATAGTTTTTGTGTTCAAATCAATTACATCAATTTGATATTTGTCTGCTAAATAATTTACAATTAAGCTAGTGTCTCCTTTGCTTCTAGAACTTCCTTGAATTATAACTGTTCGTTTCATATAATTATTTGTATGACACGAATTAATGCATTTAAAAAGTATGAAATGAGTTTTACTTATAGAAACAATTAATAGTAATACAGAAAATATTGATATCTTTAAAAACAGAATTAATAAATACATTTAGAATTGAAGAAAATAGATTCAAGTACGTTTAGAGTAACTCAAAACATTCAGTTAAAAAATATAAGTACTACTTATAATTTAGATGCCAAAAGAAAAGAAATTGAACGAGAACTTGAGGATACAAGAATTAAACTGGCAAAATTACAGGATACCATGTATGCACATGGGAAATATGCAGCTTTAGTGTGTTTACAAGGTATGGATACTGCAGGGAAGGACAGTTTAATTCGCGAAGTTTTTAAAGATTTAAATGCTAGAGGAGTGGTTGTGCATAGTTTTAAAGTTCCTACACCTTTGGAGTTAAAACACGATTATTTATGGAGACATTATATTGCACTTCCAGCTCGTGGAAAAGTAGGTGTTTTTAATAGAACGCATTACGAAAATGTTCTAGTAACTCGTGTGCATCCAGAATATATTTTAGGTGAAAATTTACCTGATGTCAATTCTCTGGAAGATGTTAATGAGGCTTTTTGGGAGAAACGTTTTGATCAAATTAATGCCTTTGAAAAACACATAGCTGAAAACGGAACCATCATCTTTAAATTCTATTTACACCTTTCTAAAGAGGAACAAAAAAACCGATTGCTTCGTCGCTTAGAAAAAGCAAATAAAAACTGGAAGTTTTCACCTGGAGATTTAAAAGAGAGAAAACTTTGGGACGAATATCAGGCTTGTTACCAAGATGCCATTAATAGAACATCGAAGCCTCACGCACCTTGGTTTGCCATTCCAGCAGACCATAAACCAACAGCTAGATATCTGGTAGCAGAAATTATACACGAAACCTTAAAGCAATATACAGATATTAAAGAACCTGAATTAGATGATGATGTAAAAGAAAATCTGGAGCTTTATAAAAAGCAACTAGAAAACGAATAATTGTTTTAAGCACTTTTTTATCAACTCATTAACAATTTGATTTTTGTATTAATAGTATCTTTATTTTTTAAAACCTTATTCATGCGATTTACCATCTTATTATTTAGTTTATTTTTTGTTTTAAACACGACTGCACAAACAGATGCAGACGTTTTAAAAACTATTTATAAAACCTCACTTACAAATGGACAGAGTTACCAATGGTTAGACCATTTGTCTAATCAAATTGGTGGCAGATTATCAGGTTCATTGAATGCTGAAAAAGCAGTTGCGTACACCAAAGAGGAACTAGAGAGTTTAGGGCTAGATAAAGTTTGGTTACAACCAGTTATGGTGCCAAAATGGGTTCGTGGTGCTCCAGAATTTGCATTTATAGAAACAGCTCCTGGTGTTACTAAAACCGTAAATATTTGTGCTCTTGGTGGTTCTATTGCAACGCCTTTTGGAGGCTTAAAAGCTCAAGTGGTTGAGGTTAAAAGTTTTGAAGAACTTGAAACTCTAGGGAAAGAAAATATTGAAGGGAAAATCGTCTTTTTTAATCGTCCAATGCAAGTAGATTTAATAAATACATTTGAAGCTTATGGTGGATGTTCAAATCAAAGATATGCAGGGGCTTACGAGGCAGTAAAGTTTGGAGCAGTTGGTGTTCTAGTTCGTTCTTTAAATTTACGCCAAGATAATTTTCCTCATACTGGAAGCATGACTTATGGAGATTTGCCATTGTCTGAGAGAATTCCTTCTGCTGCTATAAGTACCAATCATGCTAATGAGTTAAGTAGTATGCTAGCATTAAATAAGGATTTGAGGTTTTATTTTAGTCAAACATGTCAGCAATTAAAAGATGTGCAATCTTATAATGTAATAGGTGAAATTACTGGAAGTCAGTTTCCAAAAGAATATATTGTTGTTGGTGGACATCTAGATTCATGGGATTTAGGAGATGGATCGCATGACGATGGAGCAGGAGTTGTGCAATCCATAGAAGTATTACGTTTGCTAAAAGAAAGTGGTATTAAACCCAAACGGAGCATTCGAGTCGTGTTGTTTATGAATGAAGAAAACGGACTTCGAGGTGCGAAAAAATATGCAGAAGTAGCTAAACTAAATGGAGAGAATCATATATTTTCTTTAGAAAGTGATTCAGGAGGATTTACACCTCGTGGTTTTAGTTTCGATTGTAGCGATGCAAATCTCAATCAAGTGTTGAAATGGCAAGAACTTTTTAAACCATATTTAATTCATTATTTCGAAAAAGGATATAGTGGAGCAGATGTTGGACCATTAAAGAGTGATACAAATGTTTTAGCTGGTTTGCGTCCAGATTCGCAACGCTATTTCGATTATCATCATGCAGCGAACGATACTTTTGATGCTGTTAATAAACGTGAATTAGAACTTGGTGCTGCAACTATGGCAAGTTTGGTTTATTTGTTTGATAAATATGGTTTAGCTAAATAGAATATTTAATGAATATTTTTTTTAAAGAAGAACAGAAATTTTCTCAATGGTGGCTTTGGCTTATAATGATAGGACTTGGGAACATTCCAATTTTTGGTATTTACAAGCAATTTATTCTTGATGAAAAATTTGGAGATAATCCCATGTCTGATGTTGGGCTTATTATATTTTCTATATTTATTTTTGGGATAATCGTCTTATTTTGGTTGATGCGTTTGAAGACTATTATTAACAATAAAGAAATTTATGTTAGCTTCTTTCCTTTTGTAAACAAACATATTTTATGGACTGATGTAAAATCTGCAAAAGTGATAAAATATGGGTTTGTTGGATATGGTATTAGAATAGGAATGACTCATGGAAATGTGTACAATACAAGTGGAAATAAAGGCTTATCTCTAAAGCTTTTTAACGGAAAGAAATATTTAATTGGCACTCAAAAAGAAGCAGAACTTGAAAGGGTTTTGAAAAAAGTAACAGATAACAAAACATTGACTTAAAACTGAGTCAAAATTTTAAAAACACTATTCGGTTTCTTCACTAGATTGATGATTCTCTTTTTTCATTTTTAAATAGCCAGTCACTAAACGTACACCTAATCTTGCAAATAAGATGATAGCAATACAGCTTGCTCTTTT
>DFBO01000097.1:1421-5188 GCA_002366675.1 Flavobacteriaceae bacterium UBA3078 | reverse complement strand
AGATGAACCTAATCCTATCAGTGTGTATTGAGAAACAAAGTTGGTGGGAGAACATGCTGTTCAGCAGGTAGGCGGAGCATATTGGATATTCCGCACAAGCTGGGTTTATTCACTTCGTCGGCCTTGTTTTGTTACCAAGGTGTTAGATTGGGCTCACAATCATGAGACCCTCCGTATTGTAGATGACCAGATCAGCAGTCCAACTTGGGCACGGACGCTGGCAGAGGGAACAGCTCACATCGTATTTCAGGCAAAATCTGATCTAACAGCATATATTCAATCAAATACTGGCCTATTCCATCTTACCAATAACGGGTTTTGCAGTCGGTACGATTGGGCATCATCAATTCTCAATAATATGCAGGATAAATCAAATTGTAAAGTTAAGCATTTGGAACAAGCAAAATCGAGTGAATTTTCTAATGCTGCAGCACGTCCTTTATTCTCAGTTCTTGATTTACAAAAAATTAAGGACCAATTCTATTTAATCATTCCAGATTGGGATGTCTCACTTAAACTAGCCCTGAATCACCTTTAACAGCCATTACTCAATTAATTAATCAAGAAAATATTTGTGTTGTGCATGAAAGACAATAAAAATTTCAATGAGGTATTTAGTTGATTGTGTATGAAATCGAATTCCTTTTACAAAATTGCTTATTACATAAAAACTAGTAATGTTTAGGATTGAAGTTAACTATCAAACAACAGGTTATGCCCTAGAAATTAGCCACAAATTATAATCGAACACCAAAGGTTGAAACCTTATGATGATCATCGCATTAAATAATGAACCATCACATTCAAACTCAAGGCTTCAATTGTGTTGCAATTGATATGTGATGAAGGACGATTGTCTGAATTGTATCGAGAGGACAATCGCAATTCAAAGATCATTCAATCCTTCGGAAAATTCTTCTAATCAAGATTTTCATCAGGTTTAATGTATGAAAATTCTAGTAACCAATTACTTCTTAAAAAACTTTACTGGATCAGAAATTAATACTCTGCAAATCTGCACTGCATTAAAGGAATTAGGGTTTGATGCAGATGCAGCAACTTTCTTTTTCGATGAACCTTTAAAAAGTAAATTTTTAGATAGAAATATCAAAGTAAAAAACCTGCTCCATGATGATTTCGAACTTGAAGAATATGATATTTTCTGGACACATCACACACATACAATAAACCATATTATTTTTCATAAAAAGCCAGAATCCACAAAAATAATTTATAGTTGTTTAGGGCCGTTCTCTTCTCTTGCAGTTCCACCATACTATCATAATGAATTGAATTGTATTCTTTCAAATAGTAAAGGAAATACTCAAGTTCTACGAAAAGAGGGTATTTCCATCGAAAAAATTAAGTATTTTCCGAACTTTTCACCAGAATATTATTTTAGTCAACCAAGAACTCATTTCTCCAAAATTCTAACACGCATAGCAGTTATTTCAAATCACCCACCTCAAGAACTTGATCAATTCTCATTGCTGGCAAAAGATAGTGGGCATGTAGTTGAATTCATTGGACTAGACAACAATCATGTTTATGTAGATCCAAATATCATTAAGAAATTTGATTTAATCATCTCAATAGGAAAGACAGTCCAATATTGTTTCTCATTAAAGGTGCCGATTTATTGTTATGATCATTTTGGAGGTCCAGGTTTCATTACCCCAGACAATATTCATTTTGAAGAATTCTATAATTTTTCTGGGCGCGCCACGAATAGAGTATTATCTGGGTACGAGTTATTTGATGATATCTTTAGCAACTTTGCAGGTGCAGTAAATCACTTGGATTTTTTATTTGACTATAGCAAAGAAAATTTCTTACTAGAAAAAAATATTCAAGAATTATTCGGTGATATTTCATTATCTAAAAACCTGAATATTTCGGAAATTAGGGAAAATTATGCTTTAACTGAGAGACACCACAATGATTTTTTACGAATGCTTCAAATTCAATTGGCTCAAGAAAATCAACTAACTCTAAAGCGGAACACTGGAAACCTTGTCTCTTCAATTGATTCTTCCCAATTTGAACTTGAGCAAGAAGTCCTATCTTATTCTCTCAGTAGAAGTTGGCGAATGACAAGACCCTTTAGGAAAATACTTAAGCTAATCAAGAAGGTGAAACGTGCTTAGATTCATCTATCAATATTTTCTTATTGCATTTAGCGGATTATTTGATCCAATATATTACTTATCAATGTATCCAGATGTGCGAAAAGCGGACATTGATCCTATTTGGCACTTTATTCATGAGGGTTGGGAAGAGAGCAGAAACCCTTCAAAAGAATTTAATACAAGATTCTACTTGGCGACAAATCCAGATGTTAAGCATTCCAAAGTAAATCCCTTAGTACATTTCATTAGACATGGGAAAAAAGAGTGGAGAATTACAATCCCACAATTAACTCCCAAAAGTCACGATAAATATGAAATGGATAATAAGAATAAAAAGTCAACAATCAGAACATTTCTGAACTCCCAGGAAAAGACAACCATCTTTCTGCATGTTGGAGATACTAAAACTGGAACTTCTATTATTCAGAACTTTCTTGATATTAATCGATTCAATTTGTACTCATATCATAATTGTTTGTACCCAAATTTAGATTCAAAACATATGGAAGCAGGACGTTTTCATAATCATGGTATGTGGTACAAATCAATCAAAGAAAATAAGCAACAATTCATAGATGATGTCAACAGTATCTTAGAATTCTCTGAAACCAATCACATGAACAAGGTAATATTGAGTTATGAGGAGTGGTTGCTTGATCAAGAATTCATGGATTTGTTCATTAACTCTTATAACAAAGCATACAATCTTAAGGTAATTTGTTATTTGCGAAGAATTGATTTCTGGTGTCAATCAGCTTGGAAACAGTGGGGATTGAAGATATCAAAAGATATTGAAGAGTTCATCAAAGCTCCAAAAATAGGTTCTCGTTATAGATTTATTCAAGAAAAACTTGATCAATGGGCTGAAATTATAGGAAAAGACAATATAATAATCCGACCGTATGAGAAACAACAATTAAATAAAGGCATAATACATGATTTTTTGTCAAGTATTAGTTTAAATGCCGAATATACTAACTGGAAGAGCACTGAAGATAAAAATATAGCCACAAATGCAGGTTTCAATACCGATGTTCTTCAAATACTTTATTATTGTCAGGAATTATTCTCTGATATGCATGACAATGACTTGTTTGACTTATTCTCAACGCTGCTGGGCAATGAATACATGAAACCACCTTTTGAATCATACTCACTTCTCTCCCCACAAATGAGATATGATCTTTATTCCAGAAACCTAAAATACGAAATAAATATTGCAAAAAATTTTTTAAACTCAGATAGCGGAAAAATTTTTAAAGATCCAATTCCAGATTCACATGAACCATGGCATCCTGCGGATAAGATTGATTTGGAAAAAGCCATACCAATTATCATAAAAATGATCGATGGAAATAATAAATTAATAAACAATATTCTGGAAAAAATTGACAACCTCGAAAATAAAGCTTGAGAACATTATTTTTAGGTTTTATTAATTTGATTGAACAGCAGATATCAAATCATAAAACTCTAATCTAAATTCTGGAATGATTACACAAGACAGAATAGTTGATCTAATATCTCTTATATTTTGACCGTCAGACTTATTAACCAAATCTACAATTCTATACTTGACTCCACTGAATTAACTCCTATTTCTGGGAAATAGCTAATCTGATGCCCCACAAATATATC
>DFBO01000097.1:0-1397 GCA_002366675.1 Flavobacteriaceae bacterium UBA3078 | reverse complement strand
CGCCCCACTTTCAAACAGAGCACATCCTTTTTGCAGTAGACTTATACTTTTAATTAATTATTAATCCAACACAATGAGCTATCAGGATCTTGATACATAGCAACATTGCTTACGATAGTGCTCATAGCTTAAGGGAAAAAAACCAATGATGTACATAACACAACTACGAGATAGAACAAAACATCTAATTAATTTAGCTCGGGCCCAAAATAACCAAAAGCACTTTCATAAGATTCACAGACAAGCTGCTTTTAGTGAAATACGAAATATTGAAAAACTTAATGGGCAAAAATTGACTCCTCTTATGAGGAAAAGAGCTGATGAATATGCTGTTGAAGTATTTGGAGATAAAAACTATGCACCTTGGCTTTATTTCTACTCAGCATTTCGTGGAAAATTTAAGGAAGGCTGGATCCCTGCTAATTTTTATTCCAGATATGTCATCCCAGACAAAGGCCTTTTAGGGTTAGCAATAACCAAAACATTTTCAAAAATTGTTTTAAGAACTGAAGCCTTACCCGATATCGCCTATCATATAAACGGCCTCTTATTCGACAAAAATTTTTCACCTATTAATCTTTCCGAATTACGCCAGATAATTGGTAAGGGGTCTGATGTTTTTATTAAAATCAATCAATCAGTGAGAGGTAAAGGTGTATCGAAAGTAAATGTAGAAGCAATCAATGAAAAAACCTTTAAAAATATTGGAAATTGTGTTATCCAGTATGCTGTAAAACAACATCCTTTTTTTGATGAAATAGTAACTGGTTCTCTTTCATCAATTAGAGTTGTGACCGTAAGGAATATCCAAGGGAAAATTGAATTTCGAGGGTCTTATCTTAAACTTAGCAGGCAAGGAAAAGAGTGGCTCCAATCTGAAGATGGCATTTTCGTTCCGGTTGTTAATAATGACGGTATGTTAGATTCATGCTGTTATACTTTAAACTTTCAACGATTAACAAAGCACCCTGATTCAAATTTTTCCTTTTCTAATACCTATCTACCAAAATTTCAAGAGGCTGTGAATATCTGTGTCAAACTCCATAGCTCAATTCCCCATTTCCCAATCGTTGGGTGGGATATAGCAGTTGATCACAATGAAATGATAAAGGTTATCGAATGGAATGCGGGGATACCCCACCCCGGAATTAAAACCCTTGAAGGGACAATTGGACCTTGTTTCACTGGCCTAAATTGGGAACAGCTAAAGCAGGATTAGTCTATTGGATTTGATGTATTAAGATATGCTTCTGACACTCTTAATGAACAAACATCATCAATATATTGCGTGATATATAAATCCGCATGATTCTTGTAAAAAAATCTATACGGAAATATTTAAATTTACGCCGATCAAATCAAATTATTATCTCAATAGACTCCACTGCAAAAAGGTG
>DFBO01000215.1 GCA_002366675.1 Flavobacteriaceae bacterium UBA3078 | reverse complement strand
AGAAAGAGTATTGGTGTTATTTGGTGCACTGTTACCATTAGAAAAAAGAAGGATTTGGTAGTCACTTAAATTAACGTTCGAACCCGTTCCGTTGTATATTTCAATATACTTGTTACTGGAACTCCCTTCAACATATTCTGAAATAATTAAATCAGTCATCTGCCCAAAACCAGACACAACAAAGCATAGGAAAGCTGTTAAAATGAGCAAATATTTCTTAATCATATAATTTTGCTTTTTACCTGAAAAACAAGCAAACAAATATACCACAAATTATATATAATTCAATGTCCTACAGAAAGTTAGTTGTTAACAAATTGTTATTATCTTGCAACAATGAAAACGGTTAAAACCTACACGCTCGAAGAAGCTAAACGAGCCCTTGAAAACTATTGCGCTTACCAAGAACGCTGCCACAAAGAGGTAAATAACAAGCTTAGAAACATGCGTATGATACCTGAAGCAGTAGATTTAGTTGTTGTGCATTTATTAGAACACGACTTTTTAAATGAAACTCGTTTTTCAAAAAGTTATGTTCGTGGGAAGTTTCGCGTTAAGAAATGGGGACGGAAACGCTTAGAAATGGAATTAAAAAAACGAGAGATTAGTAAGTTTAATATTCAAGAAGCTTTTAAAGAAATTTCAGATGTAGAGTACTTAAACACTTTTTATGCGTTAGCAGAAAAAAGAGCAGAAAACATTAAAGAACCCAATGTGTATAAAAAACGAAAAAAATTGGCAGATTATTTGTTGTATAGAGGCTGGGAAAGCCATCTAGTTTACGATAAAGTGGCTGAATTAATTCACTAAAAAAAGCCTTATATGAATACACGTATAAGGCTTTTTTAATTCTATGTTTTTGTTAATTACAAATTAAATACAGCTCCTACATTTAAGGAAAACTGATTGTTGATTTCTTGAGCAGGTGTTAGGTTATCTTTATATTTAGCTATAGGAAATTGTGCTTCCGTATACAAACCAAAACCCGAAGTAAAGAAGTAACGTGCACCAAGATGACCACCAAAATTCTTCAGACTAAAGCTTAAACCTGGATATAGATCGAAATTCTCATCGATGTTCAAAACATTCCCAATATTCGCATTAAATCGTCCTTTTAAATCAAAACGATCATCGAAACCTGCTTTTTTTACAACTGTATTTCCAAATGCATCTTTCACACCATCTTGTAAATCTCCAGAAACACCTAAGGCATAACTAGAACTAATACCAACAGATATGTTTTCGCCTAACCCATAATCGTAACTTAAATTAAGCCCAGTAGCATGGGATTGAAAATTAACACCTACTTGAAATTTTTGATCTCCTTTTCCACTAAAAGCTTGTCCGTTTACTAAGTACGCTGTAAGCATACAAGTAATCATTATTATTTTTTTCATCATTATTTATAAATTTTATGCAAAGATAAGATTAAGTATTCGAATTATTGGTCGTTTTTTTAACAGCTGTTTCATTCTTCCAATCAATCCATTTTTGCCCTTTAATTCGTCTCATAACATGATCAAAATGCCTCATAAAAAACACGTTATAAATGGCTTTGCTTAAATGCTTTGGGTTTCTAGGAATTGCTCTTAAACTCATAGAGAAACCAGTTGTTATATATTTCATATAATGCCAATACCCTTCAGGCATATATAAAACCTCTCCATGTTTTAAATTCGTTTTATAACCTTTTGCCTGTTTTAATGCTGGCCATTTTTCAAAATCAGGATTTGAAAAGTCAATGTCTTCTCTTGTTATTAAAGAATGAGGTATTTTGTATAGATATTTATTTTGATTCTGGTCGAACAAAATAACTTCTTTTTCGCCTGCAAAATGAAAATGAAAGATATTCGCCAAATCAATATCATAATGCATAAACGTATGTGTGTCTTTGCCTCCAAAAAACAACATAGGAAGTTTTTTTAGAAGTTTTAGGCCTAAATCTGGATATTTAAAATCATTTTGAAGTAAAGGAACTTCCTTTAAAATATTCCATAAAAATATGCGATATTTTGTTGAACCGTTTTGAAGTAAATGGATATAATCTTTTAAAGGCATTTTTGCATGTGCTTCATTAAAGCCATCTTTATAAGAAACTGGTCTATCATCATAGAGAGATACTATTTTATCTCCAGCAATTTCTTTAAAATAATTTAAACTCCATTTATTATATGCTGGCCAATCTTGAATGTAATTTTCAAGAACAACAGGTTTTTGTAGTTTATAATAGTGTTCTATAAAATCTTCTTTTGAAATAGATTTAACACGTGGTATATCCTGAAGATTTAATTTCAATATCTATAATTTAAGAAGTTAAAGGAACTAACAAAAAAATCTATTTAAAAGCTTTAGCCTGTTCTTTAGCTGCTTCGTTACGCTCAATTTTATGTTCTGGCCTTGTCCATCTAGGTTTTTCACCTAAAGCTTGATATTCAGATTCTGAGGCTTCAACCGTTTGTGGTTGTACTTTTTTAGTGAAGGGCTTTTGAGGATTCATGCCTAAAAGTTCAAACATTTTCATGTCTTCATTCACATCTGGATTTGGCGTAGTCAATAATTTATCTCCTGCAAAAATTGAATTTGCACCAGCAAAGAAACACATGGCTTGACCTTCGCGACTCATTTGTGTTCTTCCTGCACTTAGACGCACTTGGGTTTCTGGCATCACAATTCTTGTAGTAGCTACCATACGAATCATGTCCCAAATTTCAACAGGTTTTTCATCTTCTAATGGCGTTCCTTCAACTGCAACCAATGCATTAATTGGCGTAGATTCTGGTTGTGGGCTTAAAGTCGATAAAGCCACTAACATACCTGCTCTGTCTTCTACGTTTTCACCCATACCAATAATTCCTCCTGAACAAACAGTAACATTTGTTTTGCGCACATTATCAATCGTGTCTAACCTGTCTTGATAACCTCTTGTGGAAATAACTTCTTTATAATATTCTTCAGATGAATCTAAATTATGGTTGTATGCATAAAGGCCAGCTTCTGCTAATCGTTTTGCTTGATTTTCAGTCACCATTCCCAACGTGCAACAAACCTCCATATCTAATTTATTAATGGTTCTAACCATTTCCAAAACTTGATCGAACTCTTCACCATCTTTCACATTTCTCCATGCAGCTCCCATGCAAACTCTTGAACTCCCTGTTTCTTTAGCACGTAAAGCTTGGGCTTTTACTTGATTAACAGTCATTAAATCATTTCCTTCAATATTGGTGTGATAACGTGCCGCTTGAGGACAATAACCACAATCTTCTGAGCAGCCTCCAGTTTTTATAGAAAGTAATGTAGACACCTGAACCACATTAGGATCGTGATGCAATCTATGAATCGTTGCTGCTTCGTAAAGCAATTCCATCATAGGTTTATTATAAATCTCTAAAATCTGTTCTTTAGTCCAGTTATGTCTTATTTCACTCATATTTTTAATTTCAAGTAAGGTTCAAAAATAACTTATTTTATATTGAAAAAGGTGTCAAAAATTGCATAAAATTTTTCAGCCTCTTCAAGATATGGATTGTGTCCACTTAGTTCAAACATTTCAAATTGTGCCTGAGGCATAAAGGTTTTATATTGCACAGCAAATTCAGGAGTTGATACACCATCGTAACGACCTGCAATTATTAAGGTTTTTGCTTTAACGTCTTTTAATTGTTGTCTGTAATCTTGATCTATCATGCTTCCAGATACGTCAAAATCACCATCTCGACCAATAATTTCAACATAAACATCGCCAGACCAACCTCTATATTTTTCCTTAGGCGCATTTTGTTTTAAACTCGTATTGTGGTAATAAATATATTTGGTTGGAAAATTCCCATAAACTGTTTTTAATGGTTCTTGACTAGACACATATCCTAGAGCACGTAGCGAATCGACTTGTTTCCATTTTTCTGGAAAATGAGTTTTCGCATAGTGGTTGTAACTATCGCAATTGGCTTGCCACATAGCACCAGAATGGAAACCGTTTATCAGTACCATTTTGTCTACATTATCTTTATATTTTATAGCGTAAGCTTGTGCAGGAACGGTTCCGTAAGAATGTCCAACAAGTGAAATTTTATCAAAATGTAATAGCTTACGAAGCTTTTCTATAAGTTCTACATCTGCTTCTACCGAATACTCTGAAGCGTTTTTAGCGTTGTCACTTTTACCACGACCTAACCAATCAAAAAACACAACCGTATTGGTTTTATAGTATTGTCCAAAATTACCTTGCATATAATCGTGAGAGTTTCCTGGTCCTCCAGGAAGAAAGAAAATAGGATCTCCACTACCTAAAACCTCTACATTAATTTTGTAACCATCAATGGTGTAAAATTTAGATTCAAATTTCTCAAATATGTTTGGGTCTTGCTGTGCAGATAGCGTTGTACTTACTAAAACTAAAAGAATACTTAAAAGCTTTATTTGTGTTTTCATACAGGTTGTGGTTTCTGTAAATATACGTATTAATTAAAAAAGTAAGGATAAAAAAAAATCCGCTTATTAGCGGATTTTTAAAACAATTTGGTTTTTATTTTTCAGGACTATCTTCTACAATTTCTGCAGAAGTTTGATCTGTTTTTATATCTTTTCCTTTTAAATATTCTGGTAATTCCATTCCAGCCATATTAAACATTTCTTGTAATGGAGGAACCGATTTGTACATTCCAGATAAGAAATTAGCAGTAGAAGATTTACCATCTTTATTACCACCATTTTCCCAAACAGTAACTTTATCAATTTTAATGTTTTTAATGGCTTCTGATTGCATTCTTACTAATTCTGGAAGTTTATCTGCAATTAATAAAAGCACTGCGTCTTTAGAATTATCACCAGCGGCTTTTACTATTTGCTCCATACCAGCAGCTTGTTTGGTTAATATTTCAAATTGTCCTTGTGCTTCTGCTTGTGCTTTAAAAAGTATCGCATCTGCTTCTCCTTTTGCTTTTCTTCTAATGCGTTCTGCTTCGGCTTCAGCATCAATTTCTACTTTCTTTTTATCAATTTCTGCAGGTACAATAATATCTGCAACTTGTGACGAGCGTTCTCTTTCTGCTCTTGCAGTTTCGGCTTCTTTTTCTGCAGCATAAGATTCTTCAAGGGCTTTTGCACTTTGTACTTTTTCGGATGCAATTGCTACACGTTCTGCTTCCGCTTCGCGTTGACGACGTAAAGAATCAGAATTAGCAACAGCAATTTTAGCCGTATTTTCTCCTTCTACAGCCTGAGCATTTGCAGCAGCTACTTGCGTTCTTTCGTCTTGTACAGCATTTGCTTCACCAATAGAACCATCTCTAGTTTTTTCTGCTACCGATTTTCTAGCAGCATTAATGGCGTGTGCAGCAGCTTCTTTTCCTAATGCTTCAATATATCCAGACTCATCAACAATATCTGTAATGTTTACGTTGATTAGTTTTAAACCTACTTTTTTAAGTTCCGATTCTACACTTTGTGAAATGTTGGTTAAAAATTTATCTCTGTCGTTGTTAATTTCTTCAATATCCATAGAAGCTACTACCAAACGTAGTTGCCCAAAAATAATTTCTTGTGCTAATTCTTGAATATTATCTTGGTTTAAACCTAAAAGTCTTTCGGCAGCATTTTGCATGATTCCAGGTTCTGTAGAAACACCAATAGTAAAACGCGAAGGTACATTTACACGAATGTTTTGTTTGGATAATGCATTTACTAGGTTTACCTCTATAGATATAGGCGTTAAATCTAGAAACTCATAATCTTGAATCACAGGCATTATAAAGGCAGCTCCACCATGAATACATTTGGCAGATTG
>DFBO01000224.1 GCA_002366675.1 Flavobacteriaceae bacterium UBA3078 | reverse complement strand
TCTTATTGTTTAACAGAACCTGGAGCAGGTAGTGATGCCAATTCTGGAAAAACAACAGCTACTCTATCGGAAGATGGGAAAAGTTATAAAATTAACGGTCAGAAAATGTGGATTTCTAATGCAGGATTTTGTCATTTAATGATTGTTTTTGCTAGAATTGAAAACGATAAAAATATTACAGGATTTATAGTTGAATACGACAAAAATAATCCGAATGGAATCACTCTAGGTGAAGAAGAGCACAAATTAGGTATTCGTGCCTCTTCTACTCGTCAAGTATTCTATAGCGATACTGTAGTTCCTGTAGAAAACATGTTAGCTGGTCGTGGCGAAGGTTTTAAAATTGCCATGAACGCACTTAATGTTGGTCGAATTAAACTAGCAGGAGCTTGTTTAGATTCGCAAAGACGCATTTTAACAACTGCTGTTCAATACGCTAACGAGCGTAAACAATTTAACACGCCTATAGCAGACTTTGGAGCAATTAAATACAAATTAGCAGAAATGGCAGCAAGTGCTTATGCTGGAGAATCTGCAACTTATAGAGCTGCAAAAAATATTGAAGATAGAATTGCTATGCGTCAAGCTGCTGGTAATTCTCATCAAGAAGCAGAACTTAAAGGTGTTGAAGAATATGCAATAGAATGTTCTATCTTAAAAGTAGCAGTATCTGAAGATGTACAAAATTGTGCAGATGAAGGGATTCAAATTTTTGGTGGAATGGGATTCTCAGAAGAGACTCCTATGGAAGCTGCTTGGAGAGATGCACGAATTGCTCGTATTTATGAAGGAACAAATGAAATTAATAGAATGCTATCAGTTGGCATGCTAGTTAAAAAAGCCATGAAAGGTCATGTTGACTTATTAGGTCCTGCTCAAAAAGTTCAAGATGAGTTGATGGGAATTCCTTCTTTTGATACGCCAGATTATTCAGAATTATTTGCTGAAGAAAAAGAGATGATTGGAAAAATTAAGAAAGTATTCTTAATGGTTGCAGGTGCTGCAGTTCAAAAATTTGGCCCAGAGTTAGATGGTCATCAACAATTATTAATAGCAGCTTCAGATATCTTAATAGAAATATACATGGCAGAATCTGCACTTCTTAGAGCTGAGAAAAATGCCAAACGCTATGGCGAAGATGCACAAGCTGTTCAAATTGCTATGGCAAAATTATACTTATATAACGCTGTTTCAATTGTTGAGAAAAATGGAAAGGAAAGTATTATTTCTTTTGCTGAAGGAGACGAACAACGTATGTTGCTTATGGGGTTAAAACGTTATGTAAAATACACAAACTACCCAGATATTGTAGACTTAAGATTGGCTATTGCTGAAAAAGTAAAAGCTGAAAATAAATATTGTTTTTAAAATTAAGTTTAGTTAGAAGGAAAAAAGTCGTTTCAAATTGAAACGACTTTTTTTATTTTAAAACACACCTAAAATTAAGTTGATTAAAAACAGATCCATCTTTTTGGTACTATTATTGTTATATAATGGCAAGAATTAAATTTTATCTCATTCAAAAAACTAATCACTCATGAAATTATTAAAATTACTTCTATTATTTTGTATTACTACATGTTTACAATCTCAAAACAATTTTTCAACTAAATATTTTAGACATTTAAAATATAATCATGTTTCTCCTTATTTAAATTTAGAAGGAACATATCCTATTAACGAGCAAACAGCCAAATCAACTTCACATTATAGATTTAAATATAATAACTCTGGAAAAATCATAGAGATTACAAATAACCATTATCACACAGAAAGACAACATCCTTTAGCATCATTAGGCGTTTATAAGGTTGACATAACATATCCTGAGGGACAAGAAATTAGAGTGTTTTATAATAAGAATGGTAAACGCATCTCTAACGACAGAGACGTATTTAAAGAAGTATATACCTATAATAGTAAAGGTTTCAAATCTAAGCTTCAATTTTTCGATGTAGATAATCATCCAATGGAATCTAATTGGGGAATTGCAGAATATAAGTGGGAAAAACACAAAAAATTAATTATTGAAAATAGATATAATTTAATAAACGAACCAGTTTCTTTATCACCATATTTTAAATTTGGAACAACTGGGATTCTATTAGATAAAAATGAAAATCCAAAAGCACATTATAATTTAGACACTAAATTAAATATTATAAATAATGATAAAGGCACTGCCTCATATCATGACTTATTCGATGAGAATGGCAACCATATAAAATATAGTTATTATGATGTAAATGATGACTTGGTAATGAATCAATGGGGTTTTGCTTACGGAATTAAAGTATATGATGATCTTGGCAACCAAATTGGACTAAATCAATTTAACACCCAAAATGAACAAATTAGATCTAGAGACATCCCAACAAATTCTAAAATTGAATTAGCATCAAAAGCATCACAAATAGATTCTTTAGAAATTAGAAGAATAGCAACTGGTTATTTAGTAGCTCTTCAAGATTTAAAACCAGAATTAATGAGAGAGGTCATGAATGATAGTCTAAATAAAATTACAATTGGTTGGGATAGAGAAACAAAAAAAGAATACGCAAGAGCAACAACCAAAACTCAAATGATTGATTTTGCTACATCTTGGAATAAATCAAACACAAAGTTCCCTTTAAATCCAACAAATAACATAACCATACTCGATATCTATAATCGTATAGCAAACGTTAAATTAGTTTCAGATAATTGGGTAGAATATTTACACCTAATCAAGTTAGATGGAAAATGGACTATTGCAAACCTTATTTGGCAACATAAAGATGTTAATCGGTATCCAAAAGAGTAATTAAAGCTAGAAAAGGAAAAAAGTCGTTTCAATTTGAAATGGCTTTTTTTTATTTTCATTAATTTAGTAAAAAATATTTCAAATGAAAAACACATGCTACCTTTTTGTCTTACTATTTATCTCTTCACTCACAGTAGTTGGACAAAATATCTTTTCAGAAAAAAATAATTTCACACGTCAAGATTCACTAAGGGGAAGTATTACTCTAGAACGTGAATGGTGGGATTTAACCTATTATCATTTAGATGTGAAAATAGCTCCTGAAACAAAATCAATTTCTGGAAAAAACACCATTCAATATAAAGTTTTGAAATCTCATCCAATTATACAGGTAGATTTACAAGAACCTTTAGTGATTACAAAAGTGATTCAGAATGGACAAGAATTAGAAGTTAAACATGATGGTAATGCACATTTTATCACTTTAGTTGAAGAACAAATTGTAGGAAGTATTCAATCTGTAGATGTGTATTACGAAGGAAAACCAAAAGAAGCAGTTCGTGCTCCTTGGGATGGTGGTTTTTCATGGAAAGAAGACAAAAATGGCATACCATTTATAGCAACTTCTTGTCAAGGCTTAGGTGCAAGTATTTGGTGGCCTAATAAGGACCATATGTACGACGAAGTAGATAGTATGTTAATAAGCGTAAATGTGCCTAAAAACTTGACAAACATTTCTAATGGTCGATTAAGAAGTGTCGAAAAACAAAGTGACAATACAGTTACATCTCATTGGTTTGTTAATAATCCAATTAACAATTATGGTATAAATGTAAATATTGGAGATTATGTGCATTTCTCTGAAGTTTATGAAGGAGAAAATGGGCCTTTAGATATGGATTACTATGTTTTACGTGACAATTTAGTAAGAGCAAAAGAACAATTTAAAGATGCTCCAAAAATGATGAAAGCATTTGAACATTGGTTTGGACCATATCCATTTTATGAAGATGGTTTTAAATTAGTTGAAGTACCGTATTTAGGAATGGAACATCAAAGTTCTGTAACCTATGGAAATCAATACAAAAATGGTTATTTAGGCAGAGATTTATCTGATAGTGGATGGGGTTTAAAATTCGATTATATTATTATTCATGAGTCAGGACATGAATGGTTTGCAAATAACATTACTTATAAAGACATTGCAGATATGTGGATTCATGAAAGTTTCACCACCTATTCTGAAAATATTTTTGTTGATTATTATTACGGAAAAGAAGCTGCTTCAGAATACGTTATTGGCACACGTAAAAACATTAAAAACCAAAAGCCAATAATAGGTTACTATAATGTAAACAAAGGTGGTTCTGGAGATATGTATTCCAAAGGAAGTAATATGTTACATACCTTAAGACAACTTATTGAAGACGATGAAAAATGGAGGCAAATACTACGAGGATTAAATAAAACATTTTATCATCAAACAGTAACAACCCAACAAATTGAAGGTTATTTAAGCGAACAAACAGGAATCGATTTAACAGAGTTTTTCAATCAGTATTTAAGAGATATTAGAATTCCTACTTTAGAGTATTCTATAGAAAATAATGAGTTAAAATATAGATGGACCGAAATTGTTAATAATTTCGATATGCCAATTCAAGTTACTATAGATGAAAAAGAACAATGGCTTTTTCCAAATGCAGAATGGAAAACCATGCCTATTGAAGGCGCGTTAATTGAAGTAGAACCTGGTTTTTATGTTGAAGTTAAAAAACTTTAATATAAATGAGTATCTCAGAAATCTACTTTAAAAATGATGTTGAATGGCGAGAATGGTTAGAGTTAAACTATGAGACAACAAGTGGTATTTATTTAATTTTCTATAAAGTAAATCATGAAAAAGAGAGCATGAGATGGGAAGAAGCTGTAAAAGTTGCTCTTTGTTATGGTTGGATTGACTCTACAGTTAAAAGTTTAGGCAATGGTAAAAGGCGTCAATACTTTACGCCAAGGAATCCTAAAAGTGTTTGGAGTGCTTTAAACAAAAACTATATTAAAGAACTTACTTCTTTAAAGTTGATGCATGAAAGTGGTTTTGAAAAAATAAAAATTGCCAAGAAAAATGGTTCGTGGAAGGCTTTAGACAATGTTGAAAAGGGCATTATACCAGAAGTCTTACAAAAGGCGTTTAAGAAATCTCCTGAAGCTTTTGATAATTATAAAAGCTTCGCTCCTTCTTATAGAAAAAGCTATTTATATTGGTTAAATCAAGCAAAAAGAGAAACTACAAGACAAAAACGTATAGAAGAAATAATAAAATTATGTGAAGCCAATATTAAGAGTAGAGGTGATTGGTAAATTTATTCAATGCGCATTAACCCATCCAAATTCTCAATTTTAATCTGTTTCCCTGATGTTGAGATTAAACCTTCTTTTTTAAATTGAGATAATACTCTAATAGCAGACTCTGTAGCAGTACCAACAATACTTGCGTAATCTTCTCTAGATAGAACGATATTTAAAATACCTTCGTCATTAATACCAAAATTTTTATGAATATATAGTAACGATTCAGCCAATCTTTGTTTTACAGATTTTTGAGCCATATTCACTATCACATTGTCCGACTCTTTTAAATCGTGAGCCATTTGTTTAAGCACATCCATAGAGAAGCCTGGATTATTTTTTAAGCTTCCAATAATTTCAGCTTTAGGAATAAAACATACCTCCATATTATTTAATGCTACTGCACTTAGATTTACTGTTTCTTCTCCAATTATGGAACGCTGACCTAATAAATCTCCTTTTACAACAAGTTTTACAATTTGGTCTTTACCATTAGCACTTAACTTAGATAATTTACAGATACCATCTTTAACACAATAAACACCATTTAAAGTCTCACCTTCTTCAAAAATGGTTTCACCTTTTTTAATAATTTTTGATGTTTTACATCCAGATATTCTAACCAATTCGTCTTTTGTTAAAGCTTTTAAAGAATTAAATTGTCTAATAATACATTGTTCGCACTTACTACTCATACCTATTTTTAATATTTTTCAAAATTAATCAAAACATGACAAATATCATATCTAATTTCTCACTATCTTTTAACCTTTGCAAAAGGTATAAATGAGCATGTATATTATGGAACATTCCTTATGTTTCCACTGTGGTGATTCTTGCAATAAGAATCCCATTACTTTTCAAGACAAACCGTTCTGTTGTAATGGCTGTAAAACCGTTTATGAGATATTCTCTGAAAACGACTTAACATGTTATTATGATTTAGAATCATCTCCTGGTGCAATACCTAAAGAAATTGAAGGTAAATACGATTTTTTAGATCAGCAAAATATTATTGAAAAACTCATAGAGTTTGATGATAGCAACACTCAAATAGTCACTTTCTTTATACCTCATATCCATTGCAGTTCCTGTATTTGGATTTTAGAAAATTTAAACAAACTAAATGCTAACATTTCCTCGTCACAAGTTAATTTTGGAAAGAAAAATGTTCGTATCACCTATTCAACAGACTCCTATTCATTAAAAGAAATTGTTTTACTCTTAAGTTCTATTGGATATGAACCTTACATAAGTTTAGACGATTATAAAACCGGAAAAGAACAAATTAATAGGTCCTTAATTTACAAGTTAGGAGTTGCTGGCTTTGCCTTTGGAAATATCATGTTTTTATCGTTTCCAGAATATTTTGAAGTTGGCGAATTCTGGCTAGAACAATACAAACATTTGTTTCGTTGGCTCATGTTTGCCTTTTCACTTCCAGTCGTATTTTATTCGGCTCAAGATTATTTTATTTCTGCTTATAAAGGATTACGATCTAACATCTTAAATATTGATGTACCTATTGCTCTTGGTGCTTCCGTATTATTTTTAAGAAGTACTTTCGAAATTATTTTTGATATAGGTTCTGGTTTTTTCGACAGCTTAACAGGATTGATATTCTTTTTATTAGTAGGTAAGTATTTTCAACAAAAAACATATTCGTTTTTATCTTTTGAAAGAGATTACAAATCTTATTTCCCAATAGCTGTTACAAAAATTTCAAGTAAAGGAATAGAAACTCCAATTCAAGTATATGAGATACAAAAAGGTGATAGATTGTTAATTAGAAACGAAGAGTTAATTCCTGTTGACGGCATTTTAATTAATGGAAAAGCATCTATAGATTATAGTTTTGTTACTGGTGAATCTGAATCTGTTTCCAAACAATCTGGAGACAAACTATTTGCTGGTGGTAAACAAACATCTGGAGTTATAGAAATGGAAGTTTTAAAAACAGTTGAGCAAAGTTATTTAACACAACTTTGGAGCAACGATGTCTTTAGTAAAAACAAGGAAGATGGTTTTAGAACACTTACAAATGCCATTAGCAAAAAATTTACCATAGCTGTTTTAAGTATTGCCTTTATTGCCACAGCTTATTGGATCTATTTTGATGCCTCTAAAGCCATGAACGTATTTACAGCAGTCTTAATTATTGCATGTCCTTGCGCAATTGCGCTCTCTGCTCCCTTTACGTTTGGGAACCTTTTACGTATTTTTGGGAAATTAAAATTTTATGTAAAAAATGCTTCAGTGATAGAGCAATTAGCTGAAATAAATACCATTATTTTCGATAAAACAGGAACCATAACTACGAGCCAGAAAAGTCATGCTACATATCAAGGCGATGAGCTATCAACCTCAGAAGAAATACTTCTAAAAAATACGCTTCGCGGATCTAATCATCCTTTAAGCAGAACCTTATATAGTATTCTAGATGAGCACAATATCATTCCTCTCAATCATTTTGAAGAACATTTAGGCAAAGGTATTGAAGCATCTCACAATAACAATAATATTAAAATTGGCTCTGCAAGTTTTGTTGGAAAAACAACCGGAAAAACGGTCTTAAGCACAGCAGTTCACATTAGCACCAATAATGTTTATAAAGGCAAATACACGTTTTATAATAACTACAGAAAAGGCCTATCTAAACTTTTCAATAAGCTTAAAACAAAATATGATTTAGTTATTTTATCAGGAGATAATGCAGGAGAGCAAGAAAATCTAAAAAAATTATTACCTTCGAAGACCAAGCTTATTTTTAATCAAAAACCAGACGATAAATTGGATTATATTAAGTACCATCAAATAGAAGGAGCTAAAATTTTAATGATTGGAGACGGACTTAATGATGCAGGAGCTCTAGCACAAAGCAATGTAGGGATCTCTATTTCTGAAAACGTTAATGTTTTCTCACCAGCTTGCGATGCCATTCTTGATGCTACAAAGTTTAATCAATTATATAAATATATTAAAGCTTCAAAAAGTGCTATAAAAATTATCAAATGGAGTTTTGTATTGTCTTTAGTTTATAATGTCATCGGACTATATTTTGCCGTTACTGGACAATTAGCTCCAGTAATAGCAGCTATTTTAATGCCTTTAAGTTCTATTAGTATTGTTGTTTTTACAACCATTGCAACAAATATTCTAGGCAGAAAATTAGAATGATTAAAAATAAAACGAATATGACAATTATCATGTTTTTAAATAAGCTATAAATGTAATTTTGAAGCATAGCATTAAATAGGTATGAGTGTTATATACATCTTATTAAGTATCAGTATTATAGTTGCTGTTCTGTTTTTTATTGCATTTATAGTTGCAGTAAGAAGTGGACAGTTTGATGATGGTTATACACCATCAGTAAGAATACTTTTCGAAGATGAACTAGTAAAAGAGCAAACTAAAACAACAAATAAAAAACCAAAAAAGACTAATTAAAATATTATGGAAGTACAACAGTTTTACTACGATAACAAAATCGTAAAAAATTTCCTTTA
>DFBO01000053.1 GCA_002366675.1 Flavobacteriaceae bacterium UBA3078 | reverse complement strand
CAAATTTCCACTTGGTAAAGCAGTTGCCATACCAATATTAATATCCTCTTTAACAATTATATCATCACCATCTACAGAGACATTAATCATTGGGAAATCTTTCACAGCTTTTGCTACAGCTTCAACAAACAAAGGCGTAAATGTTAACCTTTCTCCATACTTTTCTTGAAACGCTATTTTATTGGCATTTCGCCAATTAACCATATTTGTTAAATCGGCTTCAACATAAGCAGTTACATGAGGTGATGTATGTTTAGAATAGACCATATGATCTGCAATCATCTTACGCATACGATCCATTTTCACAACTTTACCTGTACCTTTATCTAAATTTAGTTGTGGAATACGATATGCTGTTGGATCTTGTGATGTTGAAGGTTGTACAAATTGATGTGGCCTTCCTTCGTTTATATAATTAAACACATCGCTTTTACGTAATCTACCATCATTGCCAGTAGCTGGGATTCTAGCTAACTCCTCATAACTAATATGCTGTTCTTTAGCTATAGAAATAATTAAAGGTGAAAAAAAGGTGTTTGAATTTGAAAATGAAGTTGAACCTGAATGAGATTCCTCGACTGCGCTCGGAATGACAGTTCGTTTCTTTTTAACTTCTCTCTTCTGCTTTCGAGATTCTTCGCTATTGCTCTGAATGACATTTTGCTTTTTTGATAATTCTGAAGGTGATGTTTTACCATCTGTTTTAATAATGGCAATGGTTTCGCCTATTTTAATAACATCGTTAGATTTATAAAGAATTTCTTCAATCACTCCAGAAACAGTTGAAGGCACTTCAGAATCCACTTTATCAGTTGCAACCTCTAGAAGCATTTCATCTTCTTCAATGGTATCACCAACATTTTTGAACCATGTTATAATGGCTGCTTCAGTAATACTTTCTCCCAACTTGGGCATTTTAAATTCAAATTCCGACATATTATTATTTTCTGTCATTGCAAGGACGAAGGACGTGGCAATCTTTTTATTGAGATTCTTCGCTTCGCTCTGAATGACACTATTATTTCTTCATAAAATCACGAAGTGTTTTATAAACATCTTCTTGCATTTTCATATTTTCTGGAACCTCTCTTAAAGGTTCTATTTCATTTAAACTTTCATGGCAATCGGCTGGCAACTGCTGATACAGTTTTGTGCCTTTTGTTTTCCAAGCAATCATGTCGTCACTAACTTCTTTAATCACTTTTGCTGGATTTCCAACAACTAAACTTCGCTTTGGAATTATAGTTTCTGCTTTAACAAAAGCCATAGCTCCTACTATAGACTCATCTCCAATTTCAGCATCATCCATGATAACTGTATTCATTCCCACTAAAACATTCCTCCCAATATTAGCACCATGAATTATTGCTCCATGACCTATATGAGCACTCTCTTTTAGCGTAATAGACTTCCCTGGAAACATATGAACCGTACAATTTTCCTGAACATTAACACCATCTTCCAAAATGATTTGTCCCCAATCTCCACGAATAGCTGCGCCAGGACCTATATAACAATTTCTTCCAATAATAACATTGCCAGTTACTGCTGCCAAAGGATGCACAAAACTACTTTCGTGAACAACTGGAATGTATTCTTTGAAGGAATAAATCATTACTTAAACCCTTTTAATTTCTCTTTAGTAAATTCTGAAAGGACAAGTCTTCCACTAATTGCTGCACGTTCTGCTAAAAGCACATCCCAATCATCAGTACCTTTCCAAAAGACTCTTTTCATCTCTAACATGGCCTCTGTATTGTAAGTACACAAATGTTCAGCAGTAGTTTTAACTGCTTCGTCTAGTATTTCTGTACTTTCATAAACATGTGTAAACAAGCCTTTCTGTTTTGCCCATTCAGCAGGATAGAAAGTATTGGCATCTATAGCGATTTGCGACATGGCACTTAACCCCATTTTTCGTTCAATGGCTGGGCCGACAACAAAAGGTCCAATACCAATGTTTAGTTCACTCAATTTTATAGAAGCAAATTTCGAAGCCATACAATAGTCGGTTGAAGCTGCTAATCCAACTCCTCCTCCAACAGTTTTCCCTTGAATACGTCCAATAATAAATTTTGGACATTTACGCATGGCATTAATAACATTTGCGAACCCTGAAAAGAAAACTTTTCCAGTTGCTTTATCATTTATACTAATTAATTCTTTGAAGCTTGCACCTGCGCAGAAAGTTCTATCTCCTCCACTTTTTAGTACAATGACTTTAATTTTATTATTACTTCCTGCATTAGTGATAGTTTGAGCTAATTCAGCCAAAACATCTCCTGGCAGAGAATTGTGTGCTGGATGAAAAAATTCTATATATCCTACTTCGTTTTCTATGTCAATTTTTACGTATGGTTGTGTCATCGCTTTAGCGTTCCCACGAAAGTGGGAATCTCTTTTTTTACTCACTTTTATGAGTATTTGGTTAATCTATTAATTATTCTGTTTCTTTTATTTTTTTTAAAATCAAGTCACTAAATTCAGAAACTCTATCCAATAAAACATCAATAAACTCAACTCCTTTATGTAGAATTGAATTTATTCCCACTACATCAATATATTCATCATAGCCAGCTTCTTTAGAAGCACTCATTCTTTCTAGGAAATCCTTATCATAATAATCATATTCTATTTCAAAAAGCACTCCTTTATAATAATAATGTGCATAATGTTTATAATTCTTATGAACTAACTCCATACTACCATCAGCATCAATTATCGCTAATAAATCATTTAAAGAAGCGTTTTCATTTTCTTTTAAAATTATTTTACTTATTCTTCCAGAACAAGGCAATTTTAATTTGAAACTTGAAACTTGATTAGGAAAACCATCCATTCGCCTATTAGTATACTCTACTTCAACTATATCTTCTTCCCTTTCAAAAAATTCCCCTTCTTTTTTAAGCCATTTACTAATTTTTACCCAACTTTTATACTCATCAATTCTAGGTAATCGAAATTTATAATCACCCCTAGATAATGGTGTTTCTTCAATAATCATATTTTATTATATAAATCTTCCCAATTAGGGTTCAAGTTTTCTATTAATTCTACTTTCCAAGCTCTATTCCATTTCTTCATTTGTGCCTCTCTCGCTTTGGCATCTTTTTCTGACTCAAATTCCTCAAAATAAACCACCTTATCTAAATTATATCTAGCAGAAAATGTACTTGGATGTGCTTTGGTTTTGTGCTGATATATTCTTGTTTTTAATCTTTTAGTTTCTCCTATATATAAAACACCATCTTTTTTATTTGTTATTATGTAAACGTAGTGTTTCATGTTCTAAACTCAAATTTATGAGATTCCCACTTTCGTGGGAATTTCGAGCAGTTCAATTTGCTATAGCAAATTGAACTGCTCGAAATGATGATTTAAATGTTTACGTTCCAACAAATACCACTCATATCGATTTAATTCTCCAAAAACCATATTGCTTAATACTGCATCAGGGTTTTCTTTGAAAAATTCATTATATTTTTCACGTTGTGTTTTAAAACTTTCTATTGCTGTTCCTAAACTATCATGTCTTAAAGTATCAAGCGTGTCTTTCTCTAATAATGGAAA
>DFBO01000047.1 GCA_002366675.1 Flavobacteriaceae bacterium UBA3078 | reverse complement strand
TCTGGATTTCTATCAAAAAAATCATAGCCATCTATAATACCATCGTTATCTCTTAATCTCTGAAATCCACCCATTGTATTCACATCTGGAAATCCTGCATCTATTACTGCTATAGTTATTCCTGTTCCTGTGTAATTTTCTTGATGTAAATCATCTCCATGAAACATCTCAATTTGATTGGCAGCATCTCCATAATCAAAAGTTGTTCGAGCTGTTTCTATATCAAATTTGTTTTTAGGTACAGCTATCCTGCTGTTCAGATTTTTATCAGCAAAAATAATTTCGGTAACATAAGCCAATCCTATTAATGCATTAATATCTGTTTCGCTACCTCTAACATGCACTGCATTAAACCATTTTGATTTAGCAAGAACTGAAATTCCAGTTTGTGCTTTTAATTGTGAAATATAACTTTCGTTAACTGGAACATCACGTGAATCAATAGACACTCCGTGAGCTTGCTTTCTATTTATGGCTTTTTGTGTTAAAATAGAAATAGGATTTGAAATTGATGCTGCAACACTCTCTTTATCTGTTAGATAAACCCAAGCATCTTCTTGTGCTGTTATTTGAAGTTGAAAACAAAGTAGAAATAAAAATAGTAATCTGGAGTTCATGAGTATCGTATTTACTCATGCAATTTAAGAAATTACTCCTGAACCAACTAATTCATCTTGAAGATACCAAGCAACAAATTGACCTTCGGTAATTGCAGATTGTTGCGCTTTAAACTCTACATACAAACCAGAATCGACTTTATATAGTGTTGCTTTTTGTAAAGATTGTCTATAACGAATTCTTGCCATTACATCCATCGTTTCATCTACCTGTAGCTGAAGATCCTCGCGAACCCAATGTAATTCTTCATTTGAAACAAAAAGAACCGACTTAAATAATCCTGGATGCTGATTCCCTTGTCCAGTGTATATAACATTATCTTCTACATTGGTATCAATAACAAAAAGTGGCTCTATGGTTCCACCAACAGCTAAACCTTTACGTTGCCCTTTTGTAAAATAATGAGCTCCTTGATGCTTGCCTACTACTTTTCCGTCTTGAATTGAGTAAGGTATTTTTTTTGATAAATATTGAAGTTCTTTTTCTTTAGATTGAAAACTAGGAAGCTGTTGTTTATAGGCCTCAAAATCTCCAGGAACCTCAACAATAACACCTTCTTTTGGCTTAAGTTGTTGCTGAAGAAATTCAGGCAACCTTACTTTGCCTATAAAACAAAGTCCTTGCGAATCTTTCTTTTCGGCTGTTATCAACTCTTGTTGTGCCGCAATTTCTCTAACTTCTGGTTTTTGTAATTCGCCAATAGGAAATAACGCCTTTGCTAATTGGTCTTGAGATAACTGACACAAAAAATAAGACTGGTCTTTATTTGGATCGGCTCCTGCTAACAATTGATAAATTTCTTTTCCATCTTTTACTATAGTCCCTTTTCGGCAATAATGTCCAGTTGCAACATAATCTGCACCTAAATCTAAAGCGATTTTCATGAAGACATCGAATTTTATCTCTCTATTACAAAGCACATCCGGGTTTGGTGTTCTTCCTTTTTCATACTCGTTAAACATATAGTCTACAATACGCTCTTTGTATTGCTCACTTAAATCTACTGTTTGAAAAGGAATTCCCAATTTATCTGCCACTAACATGGCATCGTTACTATCGTCTAGCCATGGGCATTCGTTAGATATGGTCACAGAATCGTCATGCCAGTTTTTCATAAACAAGCCAATAACTTCATAGCCTTGCTCCTTTAATAAATAGGCAGCAACACTAGAATCTACACCTCCAGAAAGTCCAACTATAACACGTTTTTTCTTCATAATTTCAGTTTGCAAAGATACAGATTTTACATTATTCCTGTAATAAATGCCGTTTTTAAACACATTTTGACAAAATTTAACATAATAGTATTCAGTTTGTTATCTCCTTTTACTGAATAAATTATTGGAAATTAATTTGATTTTACATAATTTATTTTAAATTTATAATCTTAATGTTTAGGTAATTACCCAACTACGATTGATTAATAGCTTACTCAACTAGTAAAAAAATACCTAAAAAAGCGAAGCTCCTTATTTCTATAAGGAGCTTCTATATTTTAATAAGATTTAAAATAATTAATCCTTCTTTAGATATGGGTTTTTAGAGTAACGTGTAAAATCTTTTTCCTCTAATAATTCGCCATCTTTATAGTATTTCCAGACACCATCTTTTCTATCGCTTTTATATTGCCCTTCAATTTCTATAGTTCCTGTTGGATTATAAAACTTAGCTTCTCCATGTAAAAGTCCATTTTCATAATGATACTCTTTCAAAATTTTTCCAGTTTCATCAAACCATGTTGCTTTTCCTTGCAAAGCATTTTTTTTATAAAATCTCTTTTCTGCTAGTTTACCACTATTGTAATACACCAAACTCTCGCCATCTAATTGTCCATGACTGTTATAATGTTCTAAAGTCATGATTTGCATAGAATCTTTATGGTAATAAGTCCATTCTCCAATATAGTCCTTCCCATTCATTATGCCTTTACTTATCACTTTTCCATTAGAAGCATAAAAAGTAACCTCAGCAATGTTGTCTTTTTCATTAAACTGTTTAGTCGCTGTTAAAACAGCTTCCTTATTAATATTTTTGTAGAATTTAAATAGCCCAATCTCTTTGCCATGATTAAATTCTCCCTCGTAACGAATTATGTCTGTTTTCTCGAAATTTTTTTTCCAAAAACCATGTCTCTTACCATTCTCATCTAATTGATTAATGGATTGTGCCATAAATAAAGTTGGCATTAATAGAAATAAAATGATCTGAATTTGTTTCATGCTAATTTAGATAACTATTCTTAAGATTTTTATTTAAACGACAATATCACTCAAATAGTATAACAAAAAAAGCTGCCAAAAAAGGCAGCTTCGCTTTTTATTTTTTGCGTTTTTGCTGCGCTTGTTTTTGTTGTTCTGCCTGTTCCATCATATCTGCCATCTTCTTTTGGAATTTATTTTGCTTTTTAGGCTTAGCTTTATTTACTTGAATTTGTGCATGGATTTTATCTTCATCAAGAATATAATTCTTAATAACCAACATAATTCCTATACTAATCGCGTTAGAAATAAAGTAATATAAACTTAAACCAGATGCATAATTATTAAAGAAAAATAGCATCATTAATGGTGAAAAGTAAATCATGTACTTCATCATCTTCGCCATATCAGGCATACCTTCTTGAGTAGGCTGAGATGCCATTTGTTGCCCTGTTGTCATTTTCATATAAAAGAAAATAGCTATGGCAGCCAAGATTGGAAACAAACTTACATGATCTCCATAAAAAGGAATATTAAACGGTAATGTTGCAACAGCATCATACGAAGATAAATCGTCTGCCCAAAGGAAACTTTTCTGTCTTAAATCGAAAGCTGTTGGAAAAAACATAAATAAAGCATAAAAGACTGGCAGTTGTATCAATCCAGGTAAACAGCCACTTAAAGGGCTTGCTCCAGCTTTGTTTTGAAGCGCCATAGTTTCTTGTTGCGCTTTCATTTTATTGTCTTTATACTTTTCTTTTATGGCATCTAATTCCGGTTTTAAAACTTTAAGTTTTGCCTGAGACAGGAATTGCTTGTACTGTACAAAAGACATTAATAATTTAATAAGAATGGTCATAACAATAATAGCAATACCATATGGCAAGAAGCCACTTAAGAATCCAAATAATGGAATAAATAAGGCTTTATTAATCCATCCAAAAATTCCCCAACCAAATGGAATACTTTCATCTAAATTATCTTCGTATTGTTTTAAAATCTTACTATCTGTAGGTCCAAAATAGAATTTTAAAGGCTGATTTATTTCTCCAGCTTGTATACTAAGAGGTATTTTAGATGTGAATCTTTTTGTAAAAACAGTATCAATTTCTTCATCAGCAACTAAATCTTTTGTTGTAATTCTTACATTCTTTAATGGTTCTTTAGAAACTAAAATAGAGCTAAAGAAATGTTGTCTATAAGATAACCACTTAACATCTTCAACTGTTTCATCGTCTTCACCAGCTTGAGCCAATTTATCTATTTTCCCATCATCATATTGGTAAGTTAATCTTGTATAACGATTCTCGTAAGTAATACTTTGGTCGTGACGATAGGTATCTAACTCCCAATCTAAATTAACTTCCTGAGAACTATTAATAACATTGTTTAAACCTTTAGACTGGATGGTAAATTCCACCATATAATCGTTAGGCTTCAACTCATAACGATACTCCAAATATTTTTCTGGAGACACTTTAAGTTTCATAGAAACCACTGTGTTCTCACCATTTTTAGTAACTGTTGGCTGGAAATAAAGATCTTTTGTATTTAAAATACGGCTATCTGTAGTACCAAAATTAATATTGAAATCGGTATTACCATTTCTAACTAAATAAATTGGAACTGAATCGAAGTCGACAAATTGTTTCAATCTAATTTCAGTTAAATAGCCACCTTTATTACTAAACTTTAATGCTAAAACACCATTTTCTACTAGTGTTTCATTATTTGTAGCTGAAGGAAGTGTTGAAGAATAAGCAAAAGCTCCTAATTTGTTATTTAGAGCTACTAATTGCGTCGAATCTTTAGCAGATTCTACAGAAAAATCTTCAGCAGTTGTAACTGCAACATCTTCTTTTTGCTCTGCTTTATTCTCTGCTTCTACTTGCTCTTTTTTGGCTTGTTCTTGAGCTGCTTGCTCCTCTTCTGTTGGTTTGTTCATGTACATCATGTACACAAGTATTCCAAAAATAAGTACAAATCCGATAATCGAATTTATGTCAATTTTCTTTTCTTCCATATTTAAAATTATCTCTTCCATTAAATGAAGAGAGCTTTGTGGTGGTTAATTCTTTATGTCTTGTTTAATTTAAGACATTCTCAATTCAAAAATTAATCCATTATTATTTTTGTGCCATACTGACACTATTACCATTTTTTTTATGTTTTAAAGCAGCTTCAATAAAAGCCACAAATAAAGGATGTGGATTAGCCACAGTACTTTTATATTCCGGATGATATTGCACACCCACAAACCAAGGATGGTCTGGAATTTCAATAATTTCGACTAAGTTAGTATCTGGATTTAGTCCTGTAGCAATCATTCCTGCTGCTTCTATTTGCGTTTTGTATTTGTTATTAAATTCAAAACGATGTCTATGTCTCTCTTGAATAGTACTGACTTTATAAACTTTCTGAGCTATGGAATTCATTTTTAAATCGCAAGACCATGCACCAAGTCTCATGGTTCCACCTTTATCTGTAATGTTTTTTTGCTCCTCCATTAAATCGATAACAGGATTTGGCGTTTTGTTATCCATTTCTGTAGAATTAGCATCCTTAAGACTTAATACATTTCTAGCAAACTCTATAACTGCCATTTGCATACCAAGACAAATTCCTAAAAAAGGAATTTTGTTTTCTCGAACAAATTTAACTGCATCTATTTTCCCTTCAATACCTCTTTCTCCCAAACCTGGTCCAACTAAAACACCATCTAAATGTGCTAATTTAGTTTTAACATTATCTGAATTTATATATTCAGAATGTATGGCTTCTATAGTAACTTTTACTTCGTTTGCAGCTCCAGCATTAATAAATGCTTCTAATATGGATTTATATGAATCTTGAAGTTCCACATACTTTCCTATTAAACCAATAGTAATATTTGTTGTTGGATTTTTATGACGTTGTAGAAA
>DFBO01000165.1 GCA_002366675.1 Flavobacteriaceae bacterium UBA3078 | reverse complement strand
TCGGTTACTTTACGGTCTCCATATACATTTTCCTCTTTATAAACATATCCATTAAAACGTCTTGAATTAAGTAAATGATCGAAAGAGAAAGGCACAGCACTATTTTCATTATTAAATGATTTAGCTTCATGCAGAATATCTCTTGCGTCTGGAAAAAATACCCAGAATAATGGAATTGGCTCTTTGTTAGCTTCATCATCAGAATCAATAAAGTTTACATCTGGTGCTGCTGGTGCAATACCAAGTAATCTAAATTTTAATTCTGCTTGACGCTTATCAAAATACCATAATCCTTTTACTAAATAAGCACTAATATCATAAGATGTAATATCACGTTTTATAATGTATTCTGGATCTACATAACCATCAGCATTATATTGCTCATAACCAATATCTAAAGTATCAATTTTAGACATAGCAGACTGAATATCAACTAATGTACGCTTAGTTGTAAAATAAGAATCATCGTAAATGTTTTCTATGTTTCCATCTTTTACATTTTTCCATAGAACATCGAATAAAGAACGTCTATTCTTTCCTATATTATTTGTATCTACAGGATAATATAAGGGAAAATTAACTCGCTCATCAAGAACAACTCTCTCCCAAGTCATTTTTGAAAACATAATGTCTCTATCGTCTACATAGCCATATTCTAAAGGCTGGTCATTATCCACTGCTTTTTGAGCTTCAGTTCTAACACCTATTTGATCAGGGCTTTTGGCACTTAATATATTAGCCTGAGAAAAAGAAGTAGATACAAACGATATACTTAAAACGGTTAATAAAAAACTTTTATAATTCATCTTTTTAAATTTATTTATTAGGGCTTATCAATTAAGATGATAAATTCTATTAATTAGAAATTTCAACAATTACAACTGAAACTCCTTTTAGCTTATAAGAAGAGTTTCCTCTAATTTGAGCTTTAATATCAAATATTTGAACATTATCTCCACGTCTTGCTTTACGTAAGGAATTTTTAGCTTGACTGTTTAATTTTGTTCCATTTACTGAAACTGAAGGTTGTCCTGGTACTTTAAATTTAAACGATGTTACTTGAATTGGTAATTCAAAATCAAAATCATCTAACATAGCACCAATAGTCGAAATCTCAACAGAGTTTCTTGGTAATTTAACAACACCACTTTGACCACTAATAGTTCCTGTAGGTTTTGGAATATCTTTAATTCTAAAAGTTGCTTTATCGCTTACTTTAGAACCATCTGGTAGTGTTCCAGAAACATTAATTGTAAGTTCTCTACCTTTTCCTGGGTTAATATTGTATTTACCAACACCAGAACCTTTACTTAAACCTGGTGCACTTGCAGATACGTTATTATCTGAAATACCAGCAAAAGAAATAGTCATTGGGTTTGTAACACCTCTATATACCACATTCATTTTATCTGCAGAAATAGTTGCAGAGTTTGGTTTAGGAACTACAGCATAAGTACTTTGTACTGGAATAGATATAATTGAATCTCCTTCTTTAAATTGGAATTCACCAGTAATTTCTCTTTCACCAACAGCTCCTGCAGGGAAATCTAAAATTGTTTTACCAGCTTGCATAGATTCTTTTTCTAGTTCAGTTCCATTAATAATTACTTTATCAGCTTGTAACGTGTTATCCTTTTTTCCTAAAATAATAGTTCCAGTAAAGTTTTCTCCAGAAAAGAAAGCAGTTTTACTTGGTACTACTATAGCATCAAAGTTTGTTAAAGACGCCTCAACTTTTAATTTCCCAGCTAACATAGAAGATAAAACTTCAGATTCTGTAGTTTTAACATCTGCTTGTAACTGAGTCATTTTAGTTAATGAAGCTACTAAAGGGAATCCTTTATAATTGTAATCTAACCAATCTATTTTATTTCCATCTCTATTAGTTACTTCATCTGTTGCAAATTTCTTCTTAACATCTATAGCAATACTAGCTAAATCTGGATTTTCAGCTAAAACAGAAGAAACACCGTCTCTAAATGTAGAAATTTGATTTAAAAACTCTTGCCCTTCTGGTTTTAATTTATCTCCTTTAAAAAAGTGCTCGTCAAGGAAATCTCCTTTGTCCATAATCTCATAATCTTGAGGATCATCAACAGTAGAAGTCATTTGCCCTTTTAAATCAACTAAATAAGTATTAAAGTTATTCGCTAAAGCACTAATCTGGTCTGCTTGAGCCTTTAAAGGTTGATATTTTGCTGGTTGCTCAGAAACTTTTTCTGCTAAACCTTGCATAAACGCATCGTTTCTTTCTGAAGTTGCTTCATTAGATTCGGTTAATTTTTCGTTCATTAATCCAAATGCTGATAGCACTTCTTTTGACATATTAAGTGCAAGCATGGCTATAAACACTAAATACATTAAGTTAATCATTTTCTGCCTTGCAGATAATTTTCCTCCTGCCATTTCTAATTAGTTTTTTTAGTTATTGTTAAAATAAAGTTTCGTGTATAACACTAATTAGTTTTTGTTCATTGCAGATAACATACCTCCATAAACTCCATTTAAAGAAGATAAGTTAGATGCTAACGATTGCATTTGTTCTTTTAATTTAGTAGCGTTTTCAACAGCTTCTTCATTAATAGTAGCTTGACGATTAACACTATCTAATTGCACTTTATATAAACTATTTAAAGATTCCATTTGCGCAGCAGCTAAAGATAATTCTTCACCATACTTTTTAGTAGCAGCAATAGAGTCTACAGTTGGACTGATACCTTTTGCAGCTCCTTCGAAATTTTTAATACTATCTCCTAGGCTTGTCATTAACTCAGCATCAATTTTTGCTTCTTTTAATAAACCATCTAATTTTTTAGATAATAACCCATCAGCATCTTTTGGTTGTTCTTTTTTACCCATTGAGGCTCCACCAGATAATTCTGGATATACTAAAGACCAATCTAATTCGTCATCTACAGATTCGAATGCAGATATTGCAAAAATTATTGCTTCAGCAATCAAACCAATAGATAACATCACGTTACCTGTTAGTGGTCCTAATTCGAAATGGATAATTTTGAAAAGCGCTCCTACAATTACAATAGATGCTCCTAATCCGTAAGCCATTGTCATAAATTTCTTAAATGCTCTTGATTGTGCCATAATTTTAGTTTTTTTTTAGTTTAAGTTAGTTTACTACTTAAGTAGATTAATATTAATTGTTTGTTGTGTTAATTATTTATTTTTTGCGTTTTTTGTTACATCAGTTCCCATATAATCTTGAACTGTTCTGAAACCAATATAACTTCTTGCTGAATCAGCATACTCGTAATCTCTTGAACTTACCTGTAAATAATAGGCAACATCTTTCCAAGAACCTCCACGAACAACTTTACGTTGGTTATCCACATCGTTTACACTAGGATTAATTGTTGATACATATTCATAAGATGAAGGATCGTAAGATGCACTTACCCATTCTGAGACATTACCTGCCATATTATATAAGTTATAATCGTTTGGCTCATAAGATTTAGCCTCAACTGTATATAACGCTTGGTCAGCTGCATAATCACCTCTTAAAGGTTTAAAATTAGCCATAAAGCAACCTCTATCATTTTTAGTATAAGGTCCTCCCCATGGATAAGTTGATGCTTGTAATCCTCCACGAGCAGCATATTCCCACTCTGCTTCAGATGGTAATCTGAATGAATTTACAAAAGCTGCTTTTCTGTCTTTCTGGTACGCATTTTTATTCAATGTTCTCCATTGACAAAAAGCTTTAGCTTGTTTCCAAGAAACACCTACTACTGGATATTCTCCATAAGCATCATGCCAAAAGTAATCATTGTGCATTGGCTCGTTATATGAATAAGCAAAATCTCTAATCCAAGTTGTTGTATCTGGATAAATTTCAACTTCTTCTTTTATAATAACGTCTTTTCTTTTAAGAGATCTGTCTTTAGCTGCTTTTTCAATATCCATATAAGTATATTGAAATTTAAATTTAGACACATCCCAAGTTCTTTGTCCATTATAAGATTCTTCAAGAGGAAGATACATTGTATCCATTACCTCAGCAAAATACTCATCTGGATAATCTGCAGTGTCAAAAATTAAATCAACATCTTTGTTTAATTTTCTTCCTTCATATCCAGTTGGGCCTAAACCACTGTAGTTGTCATACATGTATTTTTCGTAGACAGTCATATTTTCTGGATCTGCATCATTAAATGCAAATTCACCAATACCACCACTTCCAGGTGTTTCTCCTATCTCATCAGCTAGAATAGCCAATTTAGTTCTAATAGTAGAATCTCTTACCCAGTTAACAAATTGACGATATTCGCTATTTGTTATTTCGGTAGCATCCATATAAAATGCTCTAACTGTTACCGTTTTGGCAGGTGCATCATGAATACCAGCAAGATCATCGTCCGCTTTACCCATAATAAAAGCACCACCAGGAACTAGCTCCATTCCAAAGGGCTTTTCTGGATGCCATTTCTTTCCTTTAACTCCAACTAGCTCACCTCTATCATTAGAGCCACAACTAGTTATAAGAGCTAAAACTGCGATTAATAAAATAAACTTCTTCATATCCATAGAAAACTCGAGGTTAATAATTTATTATTTGTGTCTTAAAAAATTTAAGAGCGTAAACATATCTATATATTTTCAAAAAAACAACTTTTTTTTAAAAAAAATTACATTTCATCGTAATAAATATGCATTTAAACGATGAAATTTGTGTAAAACGAGCACTGTTTTTATATACAGTTCTTCTGAAACGCTTTGTACCAACGGTCTGGGAGCTTGTTATTACAAGCATCTATATAGTCTTGGTGCATGCAAGGTAATAACGTGTGTCTTTTCAATTTATTATTTATTTCAGATAAAAAAGGTATTTCTATCCACCAACGTTGTGTTTTTTTGCTTTTATAAAAAATAAGCTCCTGATTGTCGACTAAAGTAATGAATTTCTGATAATTTTCGTTGTTTAAAAAATCTTCATCGTTCACTCTAAAATTCACTCCCTCAATGAAATACCAAATAATTTGCGCAATTAACATAGAGGTTATGCCATCATCTTTAGATGGCTTATACTCATAAATACCCATTGAAGATACTTTATTACTTATTCCTGCATATCTTGAAATAGCGCAAATCTCTTTACCATCAATTCCGTTAGGTGAAGCTTTTTGTCGTGAACTTACTTCTGAAGCATTTATAGCATTTAAATCTATACTTACAATATTAGCGTCTCTTAATACTGGTTCTACTATTGTAATGTCTTTTGATACCTGACCTAATCTATATGACTCGAAATAAAGTTTATCCATTAAATCTATTTCTTCTTGAGAATTAAAATAGGTTTGGTATCCTATAGTAGCATAATTAAACAGATTGTATGGTTTATCTAATATAATTTTTCCAACAAAGCTATCATTCTTAATTGGCTTGGCAGAATCGCCTAAATCGAATTTAGAATCTACATTTACAATATTAATCATTGGAGACACATCATCATAAGCTCTATAATTAGCGTATGTTAAATCTTGACTTCCACCTATAATAATAGGAATGATATTTTTTTGGACTAAAATAGTAATCGTCGTTTTAAGAGCAAAATAAGTATCTTCTACAGATTCTCCTTTATTTATATCTCCTAAATCTACAATTGTTTTGTGCCAATTTCCTGGAAACAATGAATATAGTGACTTACGTATCTCGTCTAAATTAAATTCTTCTCCAATATAATTAACATCGTTCCTATTTTCTAGAACGCCTATTATAGCTAATTGGACATTCTCTAATTCTGGGATGCCATTTTGTTTTGAATGAACTATTATTTTTTTTCCTAAAGTTTGTTGTGATAATAACTCGCTATGAGCTAAAACCAAATCTGAAACTGGAGAAAGAAAATTAAAATTCATTTATGCCTTCTTTTTAGTAGTTGTTTTTTTCTTGGCAGTTTTTTTAGCCGTTTTTTTCTTTGGTGCCTTTTCTTCGATAAGTGCTTTTGCTTCTTCTAAAGTCATTCCAGACACATCATGAGTTTTGGGTAATTCAATTTTAATTTTACCTTTTATTAAATTATGTCTTCCCCAACGTGCCTTTTCTACTTTAATCCCTTCTTCTTCCCAGTTATGAATAACCTTATCTATTTCCTTTTGAATTTTTTCTTCAATCAAAGTAACAATATCGCTATCAGATAAATTATCCCAATCATATTTTTTATTCACATTAATGAACATGTTGTTCCATTTAATAAATGGTCCAAATCTCCCTTTACCTTTTTGAACAGGTAAATCTTGATACATATATATAGGTGCATCTGCTTTTTGCTTTTCTTTTATTAAAACAATAGCATCCTCCATTTCTACACTTAATGCTTCAACTCCTTTTGGCAAGGACACATAGGCTTTACCAAATTTAACATAAGGTCCAAAACGTCCATTATTAACTTCTACTTCCTCACCTTCATAAGTTCCTAGTTGTTTAGGAAGCTGGAATAAATCCATGGCTTCTTCAAATGTAATGGTGTTTAGTTGTTGGTCTGGAGATAAACTTGCGAATTGTGGTTTTTCTTCATCATCAACTGTACCTATTTGCACCATAGGTCCAAACTTCCCTAAACGCACACTTACTTGACGTCCTGTTTTTGGGTCCTCTCCAAGAATTCTTTCACCAGATTCTCTTTCTGCATTTTCTTGAACATCGACAACTATAGGATGAAAATCTTTATAAAAGGCTTTCATCATTTTTTTCCAATCTACTTTTCCTTCAGCTATTTCATCGAAATCTTCTTCAACTTTAGCTGTAAAGTTGTAATCTAAAACAGCGTCAAAATTTTTAACTAAAAAATCGGTTACAATCATTCCAATATCTGTAGGAACTAATTTGCCTTTATCAGACCCAACTTTTTCGGTTAACAGATTATCTTTTACTTGACCGTTCTGTAATGTTAACTGCGAATAATTTCGTTCTACACCTTCTACAGCTCCTTTTTCAACATAATTTCTATTTTGAATAGTAGAAATTGTTGGCGCATAAGTAGATGGTCTACCAATACCAAGCTCTTCTAATTTCTTAACTAATGAAGCTTCAGTATATCTGGCAGGTGGTCTTGTATAGCGTTCTGTTGCAGTTATGTAATTATTTAATAACGTTTCGTTAGTTTTCATTGCTGGAAGCATACCATCCTGCTCTTCATTTTCATCATCTGTTCCTTCTAAATAAACTTTTAAAAATCCATCAAACGTAATAACTTCACCATTAGCTGAGAATGTATTATTATGGGTTGAAGCACTTATCTTAACATTGGTTCTTTCTAATTCTGCTTCGCTCATTTGCGAAGCAATGGCACGTTTCCAGATCAAATCATACAATCTAGATTGATCTCTATCTATATCTACCGAATGTAGAGAAAAATCTGTAGGACGTATCGCCTCATGCGCTTCTTGAGCACCTTTAGATTTACCTTTATAATTTCTTTGTTTACTATATTTTGAGCCATAAGCACTTTCTATAGCAGACTGTGCTCCTTTTTTAGCTTCATCAGATAAATTCACACTATCTGTTCTCATATAAGTAATTAAACCAGCTTCGTATAAACGCTGCGCTAATGTCATGGTTTTACTTACAGAAAAATATAATTTTCTTGATGCTTCTTGTTGTAATGTTGATGTAGTAAAAGGTGCAGCTGGCGATTTTTTAGCTGGCTTTTTTTCTAAATCTGAAACTTTAAAATTTGCCGTTGCATTTTTCTCTAAAAATGCCTGAGCTTCTTCTTTCGTTTTAAAGTTTTTAGGCAATTTGGCTTTAAAAGATTGACCTGCTTCGTTTGAAAATTCAGCATCAATTCTATAAGACGCTTCAGCAGTAAAATCTTGAATATCTCGTTCTCGTTCAACTATCAATCTTACTGATACAGATTGAACTCGACCTGCAGACAAACCACCTTTAACCTTTCGCCAAAGCACAGGAGATAATTCGTAACCTACTATTCTATCTAAAACTCGACGCGCTTGTTGTGCATCTACCAAATCGTAATCAATACCTCTAGGATTCTCTATAGCTTTTTGGATAGCCGTTTTTGTTATCTCATGAAAAACAATACGTTTGGTCTTTTCTTTATCTAAATTTAAAGATTCAGCCAAATGCCAAGCAATGGCTTCTCCTTCTCTATCTTCATCACTTGCTAACCAAACCATTTCGGCTTTTTTAGCTAGTTCTTTAAGCTTCTTAACAACTGCTTTTTTATCTTTAGAAACCTCGTATTTAGGATTAAAATCCCCTTCTACATCAACTCCTAATTCTTTAGAAGGCAAGTCTGCTATATGCCCAAAACTAGATTCAACCTTAAAATCTTTTCCAAGGAATTTTTCTATTGTTTTGGCTTTCGCTGGTGACTCTACTATTACTAAATTCTTCGACATTTATGATTTTTTTAAGGCTACAAATGTATGTGAAAAAAAATTTATCTTCCTAATTTAAAAATTTTAGACTCTTTTTTTTAATTCATTGTACAAGATAAAAGCCTGTATTTATAGGTACAGGCTTCAAAAAATTATAATTTGGATGTAGTAATTTAATCTACAATATGATTTATAGTTGCATCATTGTCAAATCCAACAACCTCCTTATATACTAAATAAGTAGGAAGATATATAAAAGTAGATGTAAAAAATAAACCGATTCCACATAACAACATTCCGACTATTTGTGCTAGTATAGATGATACTATTATTAATCCAAAAACCAATAACCATTTTTTATTCCCTAAAGCAAAACTTCCTTTAATAATATTCTCAACAGAGAAATCTGGATTAAATGCGAAAAATAATGTAAAGAAAGACATTGGTACTATAACATATATAATAGGTACAAAACAAAGTAAGGTTGCTATTATTGATATTAAAAACGTAGCAAGCATTAACACTAATAACTTTCCTAGGTATTTGCTATTAATAAAATAAAAAAAGTCTGAAGTTCTCACTTCCTCATTATAATCTAATCGCTTCACTATTCTTAAAAAAGCAGCATTAAGAGCAATAGAAACAGTACCTAAAACCAACATACCTACAATAAACAAACTAATAGCTAAAAGAGAAAAACCAGCAAAAACAGCTTCGTATGTTCCTGAATCAACATTCCCGCTTTCTGCCTGAGCAATTAATGCGATAATAAAAGGCACATAAATTGTAATAATTAGCGGCAACATAACTATGATTGTAAATAGTTGTAGTAAAAAACCCTGTAGCCATACTTTCTTAAAAAGCTCAATACTATTACTGAAAACATCACCAAAATCTAAAGATTTGGCATTTTGTATTTTTTTTTGAATTTCTAAAAATTGCATCTTATTTTTTTATTGATTAGCTCTTAAAGATACTTATTTTTTCAACACGATTATCAATAATATACTTACTGCCACTTTGTCACTTTGCTCAAAAAAATCGTATCTTTGGTGCTTCTTCTCTAGAGAAGGCACGAAAATTGACAAAAATTAATTTTCTTATTTGAATTATGGATAAAGTTATTGATGAAAGCAAACAAGGTGAAAGCTTAGTTTTACAAAATAAAGAAGCTAATACTAGAAAGCTATATATTGAAAGTTATGGTTGTGCTATGAATTTTAGCGATAGCGAAATTGTAGCTTCCATTCTTTTTAAAGAAGGTTACAACACCACACAAAACCTTGAGGATGCAGATTTAGTATTAGTAAATACTTGTTCTATTCGTGATAAAGCTGAACAAACAGTTAGAAAAAGACTTGAGAAATATAATGCTGTCAAGCGTATTAACCCAAAAATGAAAGTTGGTGTATTAGGCTGTATGGCTGAACGTTTAAAAAACAAATTCCTAGAAGAAGAAAAGATTGTAGACCTTGTTGTTGGTCCAGATGCATACAAAGATTTACCAAATCTACTTGCTGAAGTAGAAGATGGCAGAGATGCTATAAACGTGATTCTTTCTAAAGAAGAAACTTATGGAGATATTTCGCCAGTTCGTTTAAACACAAATGGTGTTTCTGCTTTTGTTTCTATTACTCGTGGTTGCGATAATATGTGCACATTCTGCGTCGTACCTTTTACAAGAGGACGAGAAAGAAGTCGCGATCCACAAAGTATCTTAGAAGAAGTAAACGATTTATGGACTAAAGGCTATAAAGAAATCACACTATTAGGACAAAATGTTGATAGCTACCTTTGGTATGGCGGAGGTTTAAAAAAAGATTTTGATAAAGCTAGCGAATTACAAAAAGCCACTGCTGTAAACTTTTCTAATTTATTAGACATGTGTGCTAAGGCCCAACCAAAAATGCGCATTCGTTTTTCCACATCAAATCCTCAGGATTTAACTTTAGATGTGATTGAAACCATGGCAAAACACAACAACATTTGCAAACACATCCATTTACCTGTTCAAAGTGGAAGTAATAGAATTTTAAAAGAAATGAACAGACTTCATACTCGAGAAGAATATTTCGAGTTGATTGACAACATTAAACGCATCCTTCCTAACTGTTCGATTAGTCAGGATTTAATTGCTGGTTTCCCTACAGAAACAGAGCAAGATCATCAAGATACTTTAAGTTTAATGGACTATGTAAAATACAACTTTGGTTATATGTTTACTTATTCCGAAAGACCTGGCACACTAGCAGAACGTAAATTGGAAGACGATGTTCCAGAAGAAGTAAAAAAACGTAGGCTTGCTGAAATAGTTCAACGTCAACGTGAACACAGTGAGATTAAAACCAAAGAATATGTAAATACCATTGTAGAGGTTTTAATTGAGCGAGAATCTAAAAAATCTGATGCACAATGGTCTGGAAGAACATCGCAGAACATTGTGGCTGTTTTTCCAAAAGCGAATTACAACATTGGAGATATAGTCGATGTTAAAGTAACAGATTGCACTAGTGCCACACTTATTGGTGAAGCAATAGGGTTTTCTGAAAATAAATAAAAAGAACAGAGAGCAGAGACAAAAGAAAGAAGAGTTATAAATTAGGTCTTTTTTATATTCTCATTTCTCTTTCATCTAATTAATATGGAATCAATTCAAGCAACAAAACAACGTTTTGGAATAATAGGTAACGATACAAAACTAAATCGTTCTATAGAAAAAGCCATTCAAGTAGCACCAACAGATATTTCTGTATTGGTAACTGGAGAATCTGGTGTAGGTAAAGAAAGTATTCCAAAAATCATACATCAATTATCTCACAGAAAACATGGGAAATATATTGCTGTAAATTGTGGAGCCATTCCAGAAGGCACAATAGATAGCGAATTATTTGGCCATGAAAAAGGAGCATTTACTGGAGCTACACAAACGCGTTCTGGGTATTTTGAAGTAGCTGATGGTGGCACTATTTTCCTTGATGAAGTTGGAGAATTACCACTAACAACTCAAGTACGATTACTACGTGTTTTAGAAAATGGCGAATTTATTAAAGTTGGTTCAAGTAAGGTTCAAAAAACCAATGTTCGTATTGTGGCTGCTACAAATGTCAATTTGTTTGACGCTATTAAAAAAGAAAAATTTCGTGAAGATTTATATTATAGATTGAGTACTGTTGAAATTCATTTACCTCCATTAAGAGATAGAAAAGAAGACATTCATTTATTGTTTAGGAAATTTTCAAGCGATTTTGCTTTAAAATATAAAATGCCAACCATTAAATTAACTGACGATGCCATTAATTTATTATTAAAATTTAGATGGAGTGGTAACATAAGACAACTAAGAAATATAGCAGAACAAATTTCTGTTTTAGAACAAAATAGAACAATTACTGGTCCAACACTTCAAGAATATTTACCAAACACAGGCACAAACCTACCAGCAGTAATTAATACTTCAAAATCTGAAAGTGATTTTAGTAACGAACGTGAAATTTTATACAAAGTATTGTTCGATATGAAAAGTGACTTAAACGACTTAAAAAAGCTAACCATGGAACTCATGAAGAGTGGTAATGCTACAGAAGTTCAAAAAGATCACGAAGGATTGATTCAAAAAATTTATGGTGAAGAAGATGAAAACGAAATCTCTACTGAAGATTTAGAAGTACTTTCTATCTCGGAAAAATCGTCCGAAACTTATAATTCTCCAGATGACACTCAAGATAAATATCATTTTGCCGAAGAAATTGAAGAAGAAGAAACCTTATCTTTACACGATAAAGAACTAGAGCTCATAAAAAAATCTTTGGAACGCCATCAAGGAAAACGTAAACTAGCTGCTGCAGAATTAGGCATTAGCGAACGCACTTTATACAGGAAAATTAAGCAATTTGATTTATAAAATTTCAATGAAACTATTTAAAATATCTCTTTTAGTCCTTGTTTCTATAATCCTTTTAGGTTGTGG
>DFBO01000116.1 GCA_002366675.1 Flavobacteriaceae bacterium UBA3078 | reverse complement strand
AATAATTTTCAAGGTTTGGAAGGAAACCATTCCAGAAAATCCATTAAAATAATTAGCGAAAGTCACATAGAATTATACGAAAATATTACAAGGGAAAACGTTGTTAACACGGATGTTTCTAATATTCAAAAATACATTTAAGTGAATATTGTTAATTACCTAATAAACAATCAATTAAAACGTATTGATGATCTTTGTTTTTAAAATTTAAACGATAAATATACCCTAAGATTATTTCATTAAAATCTGCTTGACCAAGATTGGCATTAATGAACACACCTAAATAAATATTAGATTTTGGTTGTTCATTAGTGGCTTCTTAAATTTCCAAAATTTGTATAACCTAAACCAATACCAGTTCGTGGTCCATTTAGAACTCGTGCCCAATCTTGAGGATTGTTTGTATGATCTCAACTTAAACTTAGAATAAGTTGTTTCTATAATTTATGGTCTGGAAAACTTGAATTAGATTCACCAGTGACACCTAATAAAACTTCTGGATTAAAGATTATTTGGTTTGTAGTTTTAGAATGATTTATTTCTTGGCTAAAGGTGAGAATAGTATAATTAAAAGAAATAAGTAGTTCTTCATATATGGAAGTATCATTTACTAAACAATGTATAAAAATTAATTTAAATGTTATACATTTCAATTTGATTTATGTTTTTCTAGTTCAAATGCTTTTAATCCTAATTTCACACTCTATTATGTTTCATTATTAACTTAAAAAAAGATATCTTAATTAATTTACTATGAAAAAATCACTAAAAATATCTTTAATTGTTTTAGCCATTCTTTTTGGTCTTTCAAAACTTGGTGTATGGTATCTTGAACAACAATTCGATTCATTAATTAATAGTAACCCAACAAGAGCTTATGATATTACTTATGAAAGCTTTGATCTTCATAGTTTTTTTAAGGGCATAACCCTTGATAAAGTAAAAATTACACCTATTAATAATAAAAAGGGAACTATCGTCAACGGAACAGTTGATTATGCAAAGCTTAATGGTTTTTTATGGCGTAAATTCTTGTTAAGTAAATCATTAAGTATTGACGAATTGTTATTTGTAGAGCCTGTTTTTAGGGTTAACATTCTACCAGATTCTACTAAGAAAACAAAAGGACAAACATTCCAGAATTTTTTTAATGACATCTTATCCAGAGCAGATTTGGATAAGTTTCAAATTAAAAATGGGTCTATAGTTGTAAAAGAAAATGATAGCATTCTTAAAGGAGAGATTCATAGTCTTAATTTATTAGCCAGTGAAATTGAAACAGATTCTTTAATCCTAACAGATATAATTCCATTTAAATTAGGAGGTTTAGAAATAAATATTGACAGTGCTTTTTATCAGTTAAACGATTATACAAAGGCTAATTTTGGACATTTAAAATATTCCATAGCCGAAAAAGAATTGCTTCTTAATGGCTTGGCTATAGAGTATGATGAAAACTGGGTAGCTATTAGTGAAGCTAGAGGTGTCCAAGACGACGTCATTGAATTTGAGATAAAGAAGTTAAGGATCTCAGGTATGAATTTATCTAGCAGTTTCTGGACCAATTTAGATATTGATGCCAACAAAATGGAAATAGACGGACTAAATTTAAGTTTGAATCGTAATAAAAATCTTAAACGACCACCAGAAGTTAAGAAGCCAATGTTTAAAGGAATGGTTGATAAAATTCCAACTAATATAGACCTTGATTCCATTAATATAACCAACACTAACATTATATATGGCGAATTAAGTGCTAATAAGCACACTACAGGTTATATTAAAATCAATGATATAAATGGTTGTATTATCAAGTTTTCAACTTTTCCAGAACGGAAAAAGGTATTTGAAACATTAGAGGCTGATTTTAAAGCTAGAATTAATGATGCAGCTGATATGACTATTAATTTATCAATCCCTTATAACAAAGATGCTTTTAAGCTTCATACAAAGGTAGGGCAAATGGATATGACTGCATTTAGTGAAAGTTTGGTTCCACTATTAGGAGTGGAAATTAATGAGGGCAGAATGTCTCATTTTGAGTATTTTATGGATGCAAATTTTCACCAATCGCAAAACAGTCTTGTTATGGATTATGAAAATCTATACCTAACCGTTATTAGTGAAGAAGATGATGGCACAAAACATAAGAAAGGATTTATATCATCTATTGCAAACGCTGCAATAAAGCACAACAATTTATCTGAAGATAAAGGATATCAAACTGCAACTTATTCAACACAGAGGAATATTTATAGATCGCCATTTCAATATATAGTCGCTGGAATTTTAGATGGAGTAAAACTTATAATTCCAGCTAAAGGATTACAATCTTTGCTTAAAACGAATAAAAAGAAAAAGAAGCGTAACAAAAAACGATAAGTGATTACTTTTAGTCATATTAAAATCTTAACACTTTACTATTTTTATAACAATGCAACAACTTGATCAACTATGACTGCAACCTTGATAATGGCTCCAAGAGTAGTTAAAGAAATTAAAGCTTATAAATTGCGTGTGAATCATAAAAAAACCACAGATTAACTGTGGTTTTTTATAACTTTTAAACTATTAATTTAGCCTTTCTTTAATAATATTTTTTCGTTTGTAAATTGTTGAGCTTCATTAAGAAAATTCATCATTAATGACCAATCTTTATTTGATTCGTAATTGTTTTTGTATTGTTTGGTTGTGTTTATTGTAAGCGTATTTCCTTCTAAAACAGCAGTACTAGTAAAAGCACCAGTTTTATTATCTATTGACTTGTTAAGTTTGTCTAATCCAGAAACCGAGTAACCTTCAGGAATGTTTAAGCTTATTTGATAATTGTAACTTCTAGGATATCCCATGTAAATGTTTTCAACTCTGTCTCTTTCTGCGAGAGATAAATCTATTTGCCCACCAATAAATTTTCCTATTTCCATGATATAATTAGGACCTGCTCTTTTTATCAATTCATCTTTTATCGTGTATTCTTCTGTAAAGGAGAATGGGGTTTCAAAATTAAAGCGACCAGTTTCGTTAATTGTATACTTGTAATCTTCAATTGTAGTTATGTCAAATTCGCTTTTTACGCTGTTTTTAAAAGTTTCCTCTTGTTTTTCTCTTAACTTGTCTATTACAGCATTAAATTGTTGCCTATAACTATCTTGTTTGCTTTTCTTTACCAAGTCCACAAACGATTCAGTTTCAAATTTCTTATAATCTTCATCTACATAATCCTTATAAATAAATCTTTCATATTGCTGATCCTGTTTTTTATGTCCTGTATAACTAATCACACTAGAGACAGAAATACTTTTAAAATCGTCTGATAAATCAATAGATATATCCTTATTAGTTTGATTGGTTTCGAAACTAGTAGTTGGTATGGTAATACGTTTTATATTGTCATACTTCCATTTAGTAGCAGATAGTAAGTAAGCATCTACACCTTCTAAGAGAGGATCGAAATTATTTACGGTTGTATGTGGACCAAAAGAGTTGATGTAAACAGGAGGAGTGGTTTGGGTTTTAATTACCATGTTTAAATTCTTTTGAATCAGTAAATCATCTAGAGAACCATCGTAACGTTTTTTTGCAATTATTAAATCGCATTTAATTTTATTGTCTTTCATGATGGCTATAAAATGACGCATAAAATTTACGTCCTCATTAAACACACGAGCATCGTCATTATAGGCTCCAAATGGATAGGTGCTTATTTCTGCATCTTTAGCAATATAAGCTTCTAAAAAGCGAGTAAGATAATAATGCCTCATGAAATAGAAGATAGCGATTGCTTTTTCAGCATCATTGGCAAACGTTTTTTTCTTTAAAAAGCGTTCTTCATGTTTTAAATCGCCATAAGGATTTACGTTGTCATAAAATTCAAGAATATCTTCATTTGAAACCGTTTTTTTGATGACATCTTCTTTTTCAGGTAAAAAGGCTTCTGCTCGGTTTTCAAATTTTCCAGACCTAGCAAAATATACTTGAAACTTGTATGCTGGAAGTTCAACTAATGGGAAAAACCAACGTTCATATTTGTGTTTTTCTATATTCTGAGCTGTTAGCTCGTAACGCCTCATATTTTTCTTCTCTGTAGGGATTTCAATTAATTCTGGAGCATTGTTAAAGGAATTGAAATTTATAAAGAAGTCGTTTTCAGTTTCAAAAAATAGTTTGTAATCCAAAATAGGATATTCTTCACCTAATGTTTTTTCAACAGGGTCGAAACCGAAGGCATACGTAGATTTAAAAGGTTCGATACTATAAGAATAATAATCAATAATGTCTCCAACCTCAAGATTTGCAATAGCTATCTTGGTTTCTCCATCTACTTCTACAGCATCTTTATGGATGTCAATAATTTTTTCTGAACCGTCTGGTTTGATAATTTTTACTCCAATAATGTTATTTCCACGTGTTCCTAACGATAATCCTTTAGAGGAACGAAAACGTTTTGTGTATGTAAATTCAGAGAATTCTTCAACAGCAGCCTTATCTAATAACTTTATTCGTTTGCGAACAGATGTTTTGTAAGTGACATTCTTTCCAAATTTATGAAAATCGTAATTTTCATTTTTGTAAATAATAACAGCCGATTCGTTAGACCATTTTTCAGGAATATCAACCATGGTTTTATAAGCATCTTGTTCTCCCCAGAAAAACTCTAAAGCGTCTTTTTCGTCTTGTGTCTGAGCAGATGATAATGATGTAAATAGAAGTGTTAAGGCAATAAGGAATGTATGTTTCATTAAATGAGATGTTATTCTTTGGTTAATATAATTTGCTCGTTATAGATAGCTTGTAAATCTTTTATATATGCGTTCCATTCTTCGAAGTCTGATGTTTCAACAATGGCGTTTTTAATTTTAAATTCTTTTTTATAAACAATGGCATTACCTTGTTTTGAAAAAGTGACCGACAAATCGTAATTATCACTTGAAACATTGATGTCTTTTGGTAATTCTGATACAGTGTATCCAGAAGGAACGCCTAACGAAGTTGTAGAGACAAGGTGTTTTTTATAATCGAACATATAATCTGTATGTCTCTTTTCAAAATTATAACCAGCTAGTTCTTTCTCAAAATCTAAATCGATATATATCGTGCCATCAAAGGAAGAGACAGCATTTTTTATGGACACATAATAATCGATGTCTACAGGCACGTCTCTATTAGATAAATCTGAAGTTTTTATATCTATAACACTCACATTGGAATTTCCTTTATTTAGATACCATATTAAGAAATCTTCTTTTTTATTAGTTTTCAATTGGTCTAAATACTGCAGAAGACTTGACCGGCTCTCTCCTTGAAATGTTTTGTTTACAAATCCATAAATCAAACCATCTTCAAGGGATAAAACATAATTATATACTTCTTTATTCGAACTAGCATCAGAAACTGGTACTTTTTTTAATATGTATTCTTCACCATTTTCAATTAAGACTTGCTTGCCTTGAATACGATCTGCATATTCTGTATATGCGTTAAATTTCTCGGTTCCATCCAGATAGATAGATTTTCCATTTTTTATTAAAGTACAAATCATGTGATTGTCAACCAACAAGTTTGGGGTTGAGTAGTCGTAAGCAATGCGCTTGGTTCCAATCCATGTTAGTCTGGCATCAAAACCAGCTTCGAGCAACATTTGTTTGGTTAGGTTTGCCATGCCTTTACAGTCTCCATATCTTTTTTTAAATACGTTGGAAGCTTCATCTGGTTTAAATCCTGCAATGCCATCTTCGAAAGCAATGTATCTAATATTATCTTGAACCCAATAGTAGATGTTTTTAATTTTCTCTTCGTCAGTTTTAGCATCTTTAGTAAGCTCTAAGACTTTATCTTTAATTTCAGAATTATCATTCTCTAGGCTATTAACCAGAGTTTTGTACCAATTGTATAAATCTTGAGTAGATTCAAAAATATTCGTTTTAGTACCATTAAATGTATAAGATTTAGCTAAGATAAGGAGGTGTGGATAAATGTATGATGGTCCTGGAGAACCTTCATCTTTATACATTGCTGGTATATTCTCTAAAGTAAAGGTGTGTATTTTAGAATCCTTTTTAGGATTTTGCTCTACTGTTTTGGTGATGTTGTAGCCATCAAAATTCATTTCTTTAAATTCAAGTTCTAACCAATTGGGGATTTCAACTTTAATTATTTTTTTAAGCGTTGGATATATATCATTAAAATATAAACTTGTAAAATATTTTATATCCTTATATTTTTTTATGGTTTCAGTAGAATATTTATATCCTTTTAACGGAAAATCTAGATCAATATATTTTACTCGAGTATCATTATGAAATAAATCGTCACTTTTAATAGCTTCATCATTAACATGGTCTCCAGTTTCTTTATTGTTTTTATATTTTACTGTAAATGATTCTATTTCAGACTCACCATCATAATAACAGTAAGCTTGTATATCAGCTCGAGAATCCAGATTGATGAGGTTTTTATTTATTTTTTCTAAGACAGTTACTTTCTGACTTTTCTTATTAAAGTCAAATGAAATATGGTATTCTTCACTCTCAAGAGCGACATTGTCGTCTGGATGTGACTCTTTAATTGTTTTAGCTAAAGCAATTTCAGAATCGCTTGGTTCTGTGTTTTTTTGAGCCTTTAAATGTAAGGTAGTAACTAATATAAGGATAAGTGAGAGACGAAATTTTAGCATGTAATCGTGTTTATACTGCTAATATAAAAATTTGTATAAAAACGATATGTTAATTTGAAATATAGTTTGCGATTTTTAAGACAATGAGTTTTGTTAAATCAGGTATTAAAAATTTAAAACTGAAAAAAAATCTTTGTAAATTGTTGCGATGAATCGTGAAGACTTTTAAAGGAGCGATTTGTACATTATTTCATTTTCTAATTCTGATTTATATAAAACACATACTATGAGTAATTATCACATAAAACATTTAGAAGAATATTTTCAAGTGTATAGAAAATCTATTCGTGAACCAGAAAACTTTTGGGAAGAAGTAGCAGAAGAGCATTTTCTCTGGCGAAAAAAGTGGGATAACGTCTTGAGTTGGGATTTTAAAAAACCAGAAGTTAAATGGTTTGAAGGAGCGCAATTAAACATTACAGAGAATTGCATCGATAGGCATTTAGCTACTAGAGGCAATAAAACAGCCATAATTTTTGAGCCTAATAATCCAGATGAAGCTGCTGTACATATTACTTACAAGCAACTTTATCATCGTGTGAATCAGTTTGCCAATGTTTTGAAAGAACAAGGTATTAAGAAAGGCGATCGTGTTTGTATATATGTGCCTATGATTCCTGAATTGGCTATTTCTGTGTTAGCATGTGCTAGAATAGGAGCCATCCATTCGGTTGTGTTTGCTGGGTTTTCTGCTAAAGCATTAGCAACCAGAATTAATGATTGTGATTGTAATATGGTAATTACTGCAGATGGCTCTTATAGAGGAGCAAAAACTATCGATTTAAAAGGTATTGTGGACGAAGCCTTAGAGACTTGTCCTGGTGTAAAATCTGTATTGGTTGCTAAGCGAATAAAGAGTGATGTTTTTATGAAGGAAGGTCGTGATTTATGGTTACAACCTTTATTAGATAAAGCTTCCGACCAATGTAAAGCTGAAGTAATGGATGCCGAAGACCCTTTGTTTATTTTATATACTTCAGGTTCTACAGGGCAGCCAAAAGGCATGGTACATACTACAGCTGGTTATATGGTTTATACAGCATATACTTTTAAGAATGTGTTTCAGTATCGAGAAAATGATGTGTATTGGTGTACAGCAGATATTGGTTGGATTACAGGACATAGTTATATTGTTTATGGTCCTTTGGCAAATGGTGCTACAACATTAATGTTTGAAGGTGTGCCACATTATCCAGATTTTGGGCGTTTTTGGGATATTGTACAAAAGCACAAAGTGAATCAGTTTTATACTGCACCAACAGCCATTAGAGCCTTGGCAAAACAAGGTTCGGAATTGGTTGAGGCCTACGATTTGTCTTCATTAAAAGTATTAGGCTCCGTAGGCGAGCCTATTAATGAAGAGGCTTGGCATTGGTATAATGACCACGTAGGTAAAAAGAAAAGTCCTATTGTGGATACGTGGTGGCAAACTGAAACGGGAGGTATTATGATTACACCTATTCCTTTTGTTACACCTACCAAACCAACGTATGCTACCCTTCCTTTTATTGGTATTCAGCCAGCATTGATGGATGAAACAGGCGAGGAGTTACAAGGTAATCAAGTGGAAGGTCGATTATGCATTAAATTTCCTTGGCCTAGTATGGCTAGAACTATTTGGGGCAATCACCAACGATATAAGGACACCTATTTCTCGGCTTTTGAAAACATGTATTTTACAGGTGATGGAGCCTTACGCGATGAGGTTGGTTATTATAGAATTACAGGTCGTGTGGACGATGTGATTATTGTCTCTGGACACAACCTTGGAACGGCTCCTATTGAAGATGCTATTAACGAGCATCCTGCTGTAGCAGAATCTGCTATTGTTGGCTTTCCTCACGATATTAAAGGTAGTGCCTTGTATGGGTTTGTGACACTAAAAGATACAGGTGAAAGCAGAAATCAAGATAACTTACGTAAAGAAATTAACCAGTTGATTGCAGATAGAATTGGACCAATAGCTAAGTTAGAAAAAATACAATTTACAGAAGGTTTACCAAAAACACGTTCTGGAAAAATAATGAGACGTATTTTACGTAAGATAGCCGAAAAGGACACATCAAATTTAGGTGATATTAGTACGTTGTTAAATCCGGAATGTGTGCAGGATATTATGGATAATGC
>DFBO01000266.1:2817-3741 GCA_002366675.1 Flavobacteriaceae bacterium UBA3078 | reverse complement strand
TCCAAGTTCGTCAATTAAATCAACAGAACCGATGGTATTAATTTCAGACTCACAAATATCAAGAGTAGCACTTGTACCTGAATTTGCAGGCTCTTCTATTACAACTGTAACTTCAAACCTGACAATACTTTCACATGGAGGGTCAGAAGAAGTTGCAAAATAATTTTCACCATCGATTAAAGGAGTGGAAGGGTCTAGAGGAATAACAGATCCTATGGTTGCATACCAGTTGTTAGCTCCTGATGCAACTAAATCAGCAACAGTAGGAGGGTTTTCTGAACAAAACATCTGAATTGATTCACCAGTTGGAACAGGAACAACACCAATTACGACTAAAACAGACAGCCTTGATGTACGGCAACCAGTATCTGGATTTTCTTGATCTGCATAATAGATTGTATTATCATTTAAGATTGTAGAAGGTAATAATGGTGTGCCACCCGAAGCAGCATTGTACCATTGTACATTATTCCCAAAGGCTGTTAAATCTGATATGGTTGCGTCCATAGGGTCGTCAACACAAACACCTTGAAAATTCAATCCAAATGGCGCACTGTAAATAGTAACATCTACTTGTTCTCTTACACCACAAGTTCCTGAATTGTCATCTACAAAATAATCTTCTCCATTAACTAAACCTTCTGAACTCGACAAAGGTGTTACTGAACTTGTAGTTGCATACCATTGAATTCCATTTCCATTGTCAGTAGCAATTAAATCAGCAACTGTAGGATCATCTATATTGCAAAACGATTGAGTAGGGTTACTTATTATAGGACATTGACCTAATGCTATAGCAGGAATTGCAATTAATATTAAAACAATAACTGTTAATCGGTTACGATAAAAACTTTTATATTTTTCTTTCATTTAAGAGTATTGTTCTTAACATACTTAATTATTACTTGTTATTTTAGTTTGTTT
>DFBO01000266.1:0-2796 GCA_002366675.1 Flavobacteriaceae bacterium UBA3078 | reverse complement strand
TAATGTCAAATCCAGTTAAAATATTTTTAGAAGATTGCAATTCAAGACTGATATTATTGTTTATCAAAAACTGTTTGTCTTCTAAAGAAATTGCTGTATACGCAATTTCTGGATAAATCATTTTTAATATTCTAAATCTCTTTGCAGATATGTTTTCTTCATTTGGAATAAGAGAAGATTCAAGGACAACTAATTGAATATTGTAATTTGTTAATTCTCTTAATAATACGTTGGTAGTGTTAAGAAATACCCCATTTCTGTCACTGTCAATTATCACGTAGTTTGTTTTGGACTTGTCAAGAAACTCGATCAATTCTTTATTTGAATAAGCGCCATTTCTTTTAGTTACTAAAATGTTAGATTTTGGAGTATTTGCTTCTATAAAATTCCGACTTCCCTCTCTATTATAATCACTTACAACAATAATATTTCCATTATTATTTTTAAGATATTCTAACACCTTTAATTTTTGGTAGTCAACTGAAGGGAATGCCTCAACTATATTTGTTAATTTGCTGTTTTTGGAGGAGTTAAAGGCTGATATTATTGGAATATTTTTTTCATTGGCTAATGTTAAAATCCAGTCAATATTATTTCCATAAGATGGTGCGATTACAGCATCATAACTTTCTATTGGATCAAGTTTTGAATTAACATCAGATTTAGAAATACTAGTGCTTGTGTTTATTTTTATAATATCTATTTTAAGATTTATACCAATGCTTCTTATTGAATCTATAGCTAATTTGGCTCCCTTGTAAAATTCAAAATTTTGTTTTAAGTTAGAATCTGTGACATTTTCAAAGCTAGATGAATTCTCTTCATGTTGCTTAAATTCATCAACTGTAAAGGGCATTATAAGTATTATTTTTTTACTGGCAACTATGTCAATTGATTTCGAAAGGTCTTTATATTCGTTGGATGAGGAAGCAACGAGATTTGTTTGCTTTATAGAATCATTAGCTGTACTTATTGGCATTTTTATAACAACTCCTGCTAGTACAGATTTTTCTAATTGTGGATTTAACAAAACAAATTCAGACATACTCATGTTCGCTTTTTTTGATAGACTGTATAGTGTTTCTTTTGGTTGAATCGTGTAGTCTTTATAACGAATGTCTTCTATGACAGAAACTTCAGTTGTAGCTTTTTCTATTTCAATTTGTGATGCTTCTTCTTCTAAATTTTCTTCAATTTCTTTAGTTTTAGTCTCAATATTACTCTCAACAATATTTTCTTTCGAAGGAATTGATATAACATTACCGTATTTTAAAATACCGAGCTGTGGATTTGCAGATTTTATTTCTGAAATTGAAATTTTATATTGTTTGGACAGACCATAAAGCGTTTCACCTTTTAAAACCAAATGAGAACGATAAGTGTTGTTTTGATTAATTTTCGGTGTGGTTAATCTGTTATTTAAAGATGTAATTTTTAGATTATGTCCAGTTTGTAACCCGTTTTTAATCTGAGGGTTTTGGGCTTCTAATTCGGCAATGGATATATTATATTTTTTCGATAAGCCGTATTTAGTTTCCCCTTTTAATACCAGATGAGTGGTTTTATTAGGCTGACGATTAACGTGATTTTCAACCTTAATCATGCCTTGGTTATTGTTAGAAGGAATTATTAATTCATCACCAGCATAAATAATACTTTCAGAATTTGGGTTTAACTTTATAATGTCTTGTGGTGTTACATTATAAATTCGAGATATTTGGTAAACAGTCTCTCCTTTTTTTATTTGATGCTTTTTAGTCAGTTGTTGTGCGTTTCCAAATTGGAAATAAAAAACAAAAAGTAATAAAAAACAAAAGCGAATTTTCATAAACGTCCCATTCTTTTGGGGTTTGTTAGATTAATAGATAAAATTAGTAAAAAAAACATCTTGATATCAGGAATTACAGGTTGTTGTCAACACTTTATTAACAATTTAGAAAGTTCTTAATTGTTAAACATTTATAGTAATTTTGTAGATAAATATTCATGAAATGAAATATACTTACATCAAGACTTTTTTGTATTTATTAGTCTTGGCTACTCTTATAATTTCTTGTAAGAATGAGAATCATGCTTTGGTAGCGTTTAAAAACACGAAATTATCTGGAGCAGTTTTTGGAACTAGTTATTCTGTCATTTATAATTCGGAAGAAAATTACCAAAAACAATTCGATAGCTTGTTTTATATCATTAATAAATCTATGTCTACGTATCAAACCAATTCAGATATTTCTAAAATAAATAGAAATGAAGCTTTTAATATTGATTCTCATTTTGTTCATGTATTTGATGCTTCAAAAGAGATTTGCAAAGAAACTCAAGGTGTTTTCGACCCAACTATTGGAGCAGTTGTAAATGCATGGGATTTTGGCCCAGAAGGAAAAATAGCAAGCTTAGATAGCTTAAAAATAGATAGCTTGATGTTAAGCGTTGGACTAAATAAAGTCTTAAGAAAAGATTTTAAAATTGCAAAGCAAAATCCAAATACCTTTATAGATTTCAATGCTATTGCTAAAGGCTATGGTGTAGATGTTGTTGGTTTGTTTTTAGAGAGTAAAAACATTAGCAATTATTTAGTTGAAATTGGTGGCGAGATTAGAGCCAGAGGAAAGAATGTTGTTAAGCAATCTGCATGGAGAGTAGGTGTCGAAGAACCACATTTTGATGGCACCCAATCTGTTTTAAATGCCATTTCTTTACATGATGAAGCTATGGCAACATCAGGAACTTATAGAAAGTTTAAAATCGATAGTTTAGGTAATCGATATTCACACATTATTGATGCAAAAACAGGTT
>DFBO01000176.1 GCA_002366675.1 Flavobacteriaceae bacterium UBA3078 | reverse complement strand
TATGCAAGAGCTCAAGCAGAATACGATAAAGAATACGAAGAGACTGTTGGTAGAAAAGCACAATACGATCAAATTTATCAGCAATTAAAAGATGCTGATGAAGTAGTTTCTAAGCACTTAGGTAAAGAAGATTATACAAAAGCAGAAGTTGGAGCTATTGAATCTGAAGACGAAGCTATTACTAAAGCAGTAGGTGTTATGAATTTTATGTATGGAAATGGTTTCGATAACACAGAATCTGCTCTAAAATCAATTAAAGGTGGTGTAGATTATTTTACAGATAAATTAAACGCCAACATAAATAAAGACTTTAAAGGCCGTACAACTGGAGATAACCCTAACGATTTATCNNGATGTTGGATATGGAAACGGAAACGTACTTCCTTCAGAAAAAGGTGAAAGTCATGGAACTCACGTAGCTGGAATTATTGCTGCTGAACGTGGAAATGGCTTAGGGGTTGATGGTGTTGCAAATAATGTAAGAATTATGAGCTTAAGAGCTGTTCCAAATGGTGATGAGTACGATAAAGACATTGCATTGGCTATTAGATACGCAGTAGATAATGGTGCTAAAGTTATTAACGGAAGTTTTGGTAAATACTATTCTCCACATAGTGATTGGGTAAGAGATGCTATTGCTTATGCTGGTAAAAACGATGTGGTATTTGTTAATGCTGCAGGAAATGAAGGTATCGATTTAGATGCAAAAGCTTGTTATCCAAACGACCAGGTAGATAATGGTCCTGAAGTCTCTAACACGTTTATTACTGTTGGAGCCTTAGAGCCAAAATATGGTTCAGGAATGATAGCTGGTTTTTCTAACTACGGAAAAATTAATGTAGATGTTTTTGCTCCAGGAGCAAAAATTTATTCTACAACTCCAGAAAATGAGTACGACACTAAAGGTGGAACATCTATGGCTGCTCCTGCTGTTGCTGGTGTAGCTGCATTAGTGCGCTCTTATTATCCAAAATTATCTGCAGCTCAAGTAAAACAAATTATATTAGATTCAGGTTTAGCATTATCAACAAAAGTGGTTGTTGGTGGAGATTCTGAAAATGTTAAGCCTATTGGAGATTTAACAAAATCCGGTAAAATTGTAAATGCTTACAATGCACTTATTATGGCACAGCAAATGTCTAAATAATAATAAAAACTTTAAAAACCTCATCATTATAAAACGATGAGGTTTTTTTTTAAATAAACGACAAATGAAAAATTTCTTTTTATTCTTTTTTAGTTTGAATGTTCTTTTAGCGTGTGCTAACACAAAAGAACTTCCAACTAAAAACGACCCAGTTAAACCAACTTCTTCTTCATATTGGCAACAACATGTAGATTATAAGATGGGTATAACAATGGACGTAAACACCTATCGTTATTTAGGAACACAAAAATTGGTGTATACTAATAACTCTCCAGACGTTCTTAATAGAGTCTACTATCATTTGTATTTTAATGCTTTTCAACCTGGAAGTGAAATGGATATTAGATCTCAAACTATAGCAGATCCAGATCCTCGTGTGTCAGATAGAATAAGTAAATTAACTCCGGAAGAAATTGGTTTTATAGATGTGACTTCTTTAAAACAAAATGGTATTATTTTAAATTATGATGTGGTTGGAACTGTATTAGAAGTGCAGTTAAACGAACCTATTCAGCCAGGAGAAAAAGTAACTTTCGATATGGCGTTTAATGGTCAAGTTCCTGTTCAAATTCGTCGTTCTGGTAGAAATAACGCTGAAGGTGTTGCTTTATCTATGACGCAATGGTATCCAAAACTAGCTGAATACGATTTTGAAGGATGGCATGCAGATCCTTATATTGGAAGAGAATTTCATGGTGTTTGGGGAGATTTTGATGTCACAATAAATATCGATAAAAACTATACAATTGGTGGTTCTGGTTATTTACAAAACCCGAATGAAATTGGTCATGGTTACGAAACAGGAGAAGTAAAACAACCAAAAGGAGATATGCTTTCTTGGCATTTTATAGCTCCTAAAGTTCACGACTTTACTTGGGTTGCAGATTCAGAATTTAATCATGATACCATGCAAGTTCCAGATGGCCCAATGCTTCACTTTTTCTATAAAAAGAATTTAGAAGCAGAGTATTTAGAAAACTGGAAAGAACTACAACCTAAAACAGTTGAGCTAATGCAATATTTTAGCGAAAACATAGGCATGTATCCTTATAAACAATACTCTGTTATTCAAGGTGGAGATGGAGGCATGGAATATGCTATGTGTACGTTAATTACTGGAAAACGTAAATTAGGAAGTTTAATAGGCGTTACTGCTCACGAATTGGCACATACTTGGTTTCAGTTTTTATTAGCTACAAATGAGCTTAAACACTATTGGATGGATGAAGGTTTTACAAGTTACATTAGCGATTATGCAATGAATTCTGTAATGGGAACCAATGAAGAAAATCCAACAAAAAATGCTTATGCTGGTTATTTATATTTAGCTAAATCTGGTAAAGAGCAACCATTAACTACTCAAGCAGACCGTTTTGAGTACAACCAATCTCATGGTATTTCGGCTTACAGTAAAGGCGAAGTGTTTATGGC
>DFBO01000049.1:721-3192 GCA_002366675.1 Flavobacteriaceae bacterium UBA3078 | reverse complement strand
AATAACTTTTAACCGAATTTACTTAGAAAATGTATTTTTAGACTTAAAATTAGCCGAAGGGGTATTGATTGATTTTTCGGATGCATTACTTAGTAACACAAAGATTAAAAAGCAACAAATAGAGAACCATATTCTTCAGGAAAATGAAAAGAAATTTACTAAAGCAAAAGAAATATTTTTGCTTCTCAAAAATAATTTTCACAGTATTGGCCAATATGAAGATGAAAACTGGGCTTTTAAAAAAGAAAAGGACATGGAACGAAAAAGTTATTTTCATTTTAAATCATTATAAAAAACAAGGGGACGGTTCTTTGTTTGACAATCCCCGATTACCCTTGGCAAAGCAAACTTTTATCAGGGTGATGATTATACCGGGGAAGCAATAAGAATCAGGAAACTAAAATATATCACATCATGACGGAGGTACAAGTTAATAAAGATATTTGTAAATGATGAGGATTATGAAAAATTCATTGATATTTTTAATGAGTATTGTATGCCATTACAAATTAAAACTGAATTCTCAAAATATTGAAGAGAACTGAATGTGGATGGAAACACATTCAGGCAGTAGTCGGTTTGATAGGATTTATGGTAAATATGATTATTAAAGTTTGAAACAAAGAACCGTCCCTTGTTTTATCCCTGTTTTAATTAAAAAGAAAAAGTAAAATAGTTTCATGTTGGGGGTGATTTTTTGGAAAAGAATAATTTAAATTATTTTTCTAAAGAATTGATTTTTAATATAATTGAGAAAAGACTTAATTATTTATGGCAGTCGATTGATGCCCTAAAGGATAATAGAAAGGATAATAAGGACAGACACTTATTTAAATAATATTTGTTTGTATTTTTAAAATAAAAAGAGGTGTAATATGTTAATCCATAGATATTCAGTAAACCAAAGACCTATTCAAGCATTACTAGTTGACATTAAATCAAATGAAATTGCCATACCGGAAATCCAACGTCCTTTTGTCTGGAATGCAACAAAAGTACGTGACCTTATTGATTCATTATACGAAGGGTATCCGATTGGTTATTTAATTTCTTGGCACAACCCAACGGTGAGACTTAAGGATGGAACTAACGCAAAGGGAAAAAAGATACTTATTGATGGTCAGCAGCGAGTAACTGCATTAATGGCAGCCTTACTTGGAGAATATATAATCGATAAAGATTATAGAAGAGTAAAAATAACTATCGCTTTTCACCCAATTGAACGAAAATTTGAAGTATCTAATCCGGCTATTCAAAAAGACAAATCCTGGTTAGCAGACATATCAACAATATTTTCTCCTGAGGTTAAAGTTCGGAAACTTGTAAATGAATATTGCGAGGGAAATGAAGAAAGTGATCAGGATGATATTTATGAGAGTATTGACTCATTGCGGGATATCGTTAATAATCAAATTGGATTGATTGAATTAAATTCTGATTTAGATATAGAGACCGTTACTGAAATATTTATCCGTATCAATTCACAAGGCATTGTTCTCAGTCAAGCTGATTTTGCAATGTCAAAAATTGCAGCTAATGAAATTTATGGGGGGAATGAATTACGAAAGTGCATTGATTATTTTTGCCATCTGGCGGTCGCTCCCGAGTTTTATCCACAACTTAAGGATATAGATCAAGATTTTACTAAAACAGAATATTTTCAAAAAATGGCATGGTTAAAAAACGAAAATGATGACTTATATGATCCATCTTATACAGATATGTTAAGAGTTGCTTTTGCCTCAAAGTTTAAGAGGGGACGATTGGCAGATTTAGTAGCCTTATTATCAGGACGGAATTTTGAAACTCGGGATTATGAAGAAATAATTGCAGAAGAATCTTTTAGTAAGCTTAAAGAAGGTATCTTTGATTTTATGAATGAAACGAATTTTAAGAGATTTGTGATGATTATTCGTTCTGCTGGATTTGTAGATTCCTCCATGATTCGTTCGCAAAACACTTTAAATTTTGCTTATATTATTTATCTTGCAATAAGGCATCAAGGAATTAATCCCGGTAAAATAGAATCGTATATACGTAGATGGTTTGTAATGTCAATACTAACCAGACGCTATTCAAGTTCTCCCGAGTCAGCTTTTGATTTTGACGTAAAAAGAATTAATGAAATGGGTATTGCTAAACATATAGAAGATGTAGAGGCTGCTGAATTATCTGATGCATTTTGGAATGCAGGTTTGCCACAACAAATGAATACATCAGTTGCCAGTAGTCCATATTTTAATGTTTATCTTGCCTCTCAAGTTTATTTAAATGATAAGGGATTTTTGTCTCGGGATATAACCGTTCAAGACCTTCTTTCGTATAAGGGAGATGTTCACCACCTGTTCCCAAAGAATTACCTCAAGAAGCATGACTTGACACGGAGTAAATATAATCAGATTGCAAATTATGTAATGATGCAGAGCGAAATTAATATTTCAATTGGCGATAAATCCCCCGCAGATTATTTC
>DFBO01000049.1:0-593 GCA_002366675.1 Flavobacteriaceae bacterium UBA3078 | reverse complement strand
GCATTATGAAGAGTTTCTTCAAGAGCGCCGAAAACTAATGGCAAAGAAAATAAAGAATTACTATTGGAAATTATAAAATTTAAAGTAAGTAAACACATAATGATAGATTAGGAGTAGCCAAATTGAAAAAAATTAGTTGTTTTGTGGCATGTGCCTTTGGAAAAGGTGACGTGGATGAAATTTATCGGAATGCTATACTTCCAGCACTCAAACCGATGAAAATAAAACCATGTCGAGTTGATCTAATCGAACACAATGATGACATAGATGATAAAATTATCGAATTAATATTAAAATGCGATATTTGTATTGCTGATTTAACATATTCACGTCCATCCGTATATTACGAAGCCGGTTATTTCAAAGGTCTTGGAAAATCTGTAATATATATTGCACGGAAAGATCATTTTTCCCCTAAAACAGAAGATGTTTATGGTAATTTTAAGATACATTTTGACTTACAAATGAAAAATATAATTCCATGGAGTTCAACGAAAAGAATTGATACTTTTAAGAGAAAGTTATTATCGCGATTAAAATTCGTTTCAAAACCATTAATACAAAGAATGGAAAAAGATCGCAAACAAGAGAAA
>DFBO01000267.1 GCA_002366675.1 Flavobacteriaceae bacterium UBA3078 | reverse complement strand
AGATATCTTTCCTCAAAGGAAAATCAGCCAGCTCCTACCTTAGAGGTTAAGCTAAAGGAAACCAAAATGAGTTTGGGTTTAGGTGTGAAAGAGGTTAACGATAAATATTTCAAATTAGTAAAGACTAGAATCGATGTTTCTACACTTGGAATTGTTGGCTATTATTATCTTTGAAACGGGAGAGGTTTCATAAAAACGACAAAGATTGATACTTGTTGTAATGAAATAGTTTAAATATTAAATTAATAAAGATAGGTACTATTGACTTTTGAATATAGTTTCAAGTTAATAAATTTTTTAGTTGGATGATTAATAGAAAATTAAAATAGGGAAAGTTAATTGAAATGATTAATGCACCATCGATAGCTAATTGCGACCTTTTAAATATAGGTAAACAAATTGATGAGATTATTGCTGGGAATGTAACATTTTTACATATTGATTTAATGGATGGGAATTATGTTTCTAATTTGCTTTTTCCAACCAGTATAGTAAAGGCAATCAAAACAAAATATCCTAATATTATTACTGATGTACATTTAATGGTAAATAACCCAGATAATTACATAGATCTTCTTAAGAAATATGGGGCAGATTACGTGAGTTTTCATATAGACAGCACAAGTTTTGTAACAAGACTTCTTACAAAAATTAGAAATAAAGGAATGAAAGGAGGTGTTGCTATAAACCCTTCACAAAGAATAGACATTATTGAACCTTTTATTAATTATCTCGACTATGTAGTTTTAATGACAGTTGAACCTGGGTATGCAGGTCAAATATTTATGGAAGGGTCTTTAGAAAGATTAGATGAATTAAATAAACTTAGAGAAAAGTATAATGCTAAATTTTTAATTTCTATTGATGGAGGAATAGATTATCCAAACTCAAGAGAATGCTTAAAAAGAGGAGCGGAAATTTTAGTGACTGGTATATATACAGTTTTTAACCAGACAGATAGCCTAACTGAGGCATGCATACGTTTTGAAAAAGAAATGAGCCGTATTAAATAAAAAATTTTGTGTATGCAATCAATAATAAATCAGTATCCGTTGTCGTTGCAGAGGAGTATGAAAGAGGAACTATTCCAAGCGTTTTTTCTTGAAATTATTTAATTCGAGATGAAGTAAAAGTTAATTTAACTGATTACAATAAATAACATTTTAATAAATATTTTATCAGAAGCATAAATTTATTATCATATGGAGGTAATTATGATTTACAAAAAATTTGGCAAATTAGATGTAGATATTTCGATTATTTCATTAGGAGGGCATGAATATTTACCTACAGGAGCTTCACGAGGTTTTAATGAAAATTTTAAACTTGCAACACAGCCAAATTATATATTTAAGGGATTTGGGCAAGAAAATAGAAAAAAAGTATTAGCTGCAGCTTTTGATAATGGAATTAACCTTTTTGATGTTACACAGGATACGGAAAAGGAAGCGCTTGGTAGAAATTTAAAAGAAATACAAGCGCCATATAAAATATATATTCAAACCAGGCCAGAAGGTATGGCTTATACATACGATAAAAATAACGTTAAAATGGCTAATTATGATTTGTTAAAAGCTGAGGTTCAAAGAATATTAAAACTGCTTCAGCGAGATCAGATTGAATTTTTAAACATTCCGTTTATGAAAGCGGCTTTGGATTATGATATAGAATATCTTGATAAAATTAAATACAATATAGAGACTTTAAAAAAGGAAGGGTTAATCCGTTTTGCCTGTGCTGATACTTTTTCGGGTGAGTATACGTATTTAAAACAAATAGAAGCCAATTGTTTTGACGGAATTTATATTAATTTTAACTTTGGTGATCACCAGGCTGAAAATAAAGTCTTTCCAACAGCTAAAGAAAAAGGACTGGGTGTAATTAGTCGAGAAGCATATATGAAAGGAAAACTGTTCAAAATTGCTGAAGAAATTGGTTTTACCGATAAGCCTAAACTGGCTAAGGCAGCACTTAAATGGTGCTTGGCTCACGATGAGGTTACTACGGTAGTATACGGCACCGGGAAAGCAAATCACCTCCTTGATGCCTTAAGTGTTTTAGATAATTTAGAAATGACTGAAGAAGACTTTGCGATTATAGAACAGATTAAACAATCAAACCTTTTTAAAGAATTCGAAGCTCAAAAAAATAGCGAATTTGTAGGATAATAAATTTAAAAGGAGAATTACAAAAAATGACTATTAAAGTAGAAGGCATTATCCCACCATTGGTAACACCGTTTACAAAAGACGGTTCAATTAACGAAAATATGTTTAGAAGAATAATTAATAATGTTTTATACGCAGGAGTGCATGGAGTATTTGTTGCTGGAAGCCAAGGAGAGTTTTTTTCACTGGAACGCCAAGAAAGAATTAGGTTATTCGAAATTGCGGTTGAGGAAGTTAATGGAAAAGTGCCAGTCTACGCAGGTACTGCAGCAATTACGACATCAGAAACAGTATTACTGACAAAAGCCGCTGAAAAATCGGGTTGTGATGCGGTCTCAGTCATTTCTCCTTTTTTTATTACACCCAACGGACAAGAATTATATAAATATTACAAAACGGTTGCAGAGGCTTCCAATTTGCCAGTGTTACTGTACAATAATCCTGCCCGTACTGGATATGACATTCCTGTTGATATAATCAAAAAACTAACAGAAATAGATAATATCGTTGGTATGAAAGACAGTAGTGGCGACCTTACATATGTAAATGAAGTACTTCGCACTACTGGACCTGATTTTCATTTTTTTTGCGGGCGAGATACAGTCATATTTAATGTTTTAACTTCGGGAGGCAGTGGTGCAGTCCCAGCTTCTGCTAACGTGGCACCTAAATTAGTTGTTGATTTATATAACTATGTAAAAAGCGGAAATTATAAGGCAGCCCGACAAGCTCAGTTTGACCTGATTCCATTAAGAATGGCTTTTAGTTTAGGAAGCTTTCCAGTTGTTATAAAGGAAGCTTTGAATATTTTAGGTTTTGATACAGGTGGGGCAAGAGCACCAATTCAGTCTTTAACCCTCGAGAATCATAGGCGATTAGCTGAAGTTCTGAAGAAGATGGGATTGGTTAAATGATAAGAATCAACCAAACAAAGCAAAAGTAGATACTATTAAAAAGTTCGAGTAATATAATTGAGTGCAAAATATTATTACATGGTATCTCCTAAAAACTAAAATTTTAATGCTCGTTTTAAAAGGAAAAAATCTATAAAGAGCAACCCAATGAACAACTTTAGGTTATTTATATTTTTCCTCTTCGCGCAACCTAAGTTAAGAGGATTTAAACAAATTTAAGCGGTTAATCAAATAAAGAGGGGTAAATAATATGCTTGTTAAAAAGATTACTATAACAATCGAAGACCTTAAAGTGGATGCCGGTTTAAATGATAGCAATACCGCTCAAAAAATATGGGAAGCACTTCCTATTGAAGGCATTGTAAATACCTGGGGTGATGAAATTTATTTTTCCATACCGGTTAATATTGGAGTGGAGAACGCAGAGGAAGTGGTTTCAGAAGGTGATTTAGGTTATTGGCCGCCCGGTAGTGCTTTTTGTATTTTCTTTGGACTCACTCCAGCAAGTCAGGGTGATGAAATTAGGCCAGCCAGCCCGGTAAATATCTTTGGAAAGATAATAGGAGATGCTAAAGTATTTAAAAAAGTTCAGTCAGGAGCAAAAATTATCATTGAAAAAAGTGAATAATAGTTAATGAATAGTAATTCGTATCGAGTATCGCGTGAAAAAAATAAGATTTA
>DFBO01000205.1 GCA_002366675.1 Flavobacteriaceae bacterium UBA3078 | reverse complement strand
ATTGTCTTTAGAGCCATCATTGATAATTAATAATTCAAAATCTTTAAAAGTTTGTTTTTCAAGTGAGTTAAATACCCGATGTATGGTGTCAGCACGATTGTAAATTGGTGTAAACAAGGTAAATTTATAGTCAAACTCAGACGGTTTATCTATAGCTGTGTATGTTGGTAGTAAGTTTTTTAAATTCATCTTCAAACTTTTTTATTTCATTTAAGTATACAACTTAGTAATAAAAATAATCTTTTTAAGTGTCTGCAATATAATAGTTTATAAGTTCTTTTGTTTGTTAGCATAGACGAAAAGCACTAAACTTCGAACAACGTATATTGTAGTTGTACATAATACGATACCATAGATTCCATAAAGTTTCAAGAAAATAAAATCTAGTATAATGTTTAAGGTCATACTGCCAAAAGACACGTAAGCCATAAAAGCATTTTTATTAATACTGGTTAAAAATTGAACCAAAATATTCCCACAAATATAAAATGGAGCTCCTATTAATAAGACTATTTGTAATCTAGATACTATAAAAGTATCATCGGATGTAAATTGATCACGTTCAAATACTAATTCAATAATATTATCTGAAAATATAATTATTGGAATAATGATTATAATTAATGAAATGAATACAAATTTTAAAATCCGATTTAGCTGCTTAAATGCGGATTCTCTATTGTTGTTTGTTAATTTCGAAAAGTGAGGTAGTAAGACTCTAGCTAAAGCTAAAACTACAATGCCAGTAAAAAAAGCAGGTATTTTAAGAGCATAGTTTAGAGCTGCAATAGAACCCACTATTAATTGAGCTGCAAAATATTGATCTGTAATTGGTATTAATCCTGTTAAAAATCCAGAACTGACTTTTGCAGGTAGCTGATTAAATAACATTTTGGTACCATCTGCTTTAAAATCTGGTTTGGCAAGTTTAATAATATTTTTAGATTTTACTACAATAACTAAAAACAAGAATTCAAGAATACTACCAACTAACATAGCTACAGCTAGTACTTTTTCTTGGAAAACATCTTTAAAGAATAATAGTAAAACTAAAATGGCAATGGATGTAAATACTGGATAAATTGTTGAATATTTGAATTCGTTATGTATATTTAATAGCCCACTTATTAAGGAAGATAGTCCCCAAAATAGAATACAGGGTAAAATATAAAAGAATTGAATTTTTATTAAATGATAATAATTTTCAGTATGATTTGGAAAGAACAATTCTAAAAACGTATTCGTAAATAAATACGCTAAAACCATAAAGAAAAATGTGGTTCCAATTGTTACAATAAAACTAGTCGATTGAAAAGAGCTAATAGGTCTCCCAGATTTCTGCTCAATAATATAATTAGGTATAAATACTGATTTGAAAGCACCTAGAAAAACTTGATAGATAAAACCAGGTACTAATGCAGCAATTAAAAAAGTATCTAATAATTCTGATAATCCAAAATTACTCGCAACCACAATCTCTTTATAGAATCCAAACCCTTTAACTATAAATGTAATAGCTGCTACAGATACAATATTTATTACAATAGGGTTTTTTCTGAGCGAATGAAATAAAGTGGCGATATTTTTTCTTATTTTCAAAAAAACTATTTTTTAGAATAATTATCAATCAGGTTATTAATTAAGTTAGTCCATTCNNATTTTGCATCAGCTTACTTAAATTTTCTTCCAAAGAATTTTGGTCGGATACTGGTATCAATATACCATTATAATTGTTCTTTATAATTTCTGATGGTCCATGTGGACAATCTGTCGAAATACAAGCCAAACCATAAAACATGGCTTCAATTAACGCGTTTGGAAACCCTTCGAATTGAGATGTGAATGCGAAAATTTTAGACTTATTATAAAATGTATAGACATCTTTAATGTTGCCAGCTAAAATGATTTTGTCTTGCATATTTAATGAGTCAATCAATATTTTATAATCTTGAAAATTTTTGCCATCTCCAACTAAAATTAATTTCCAATTCGTATTTTCAATATTTGAAAACGCTCGAATTAATAAGTCTTGATTTTTTGGAAATGCCAATCTGCCAACATTTAAAACAATGTTTTCTTTTGGGGTTTGTAAATTCCTTTTTTCTAATAATTCGAGATCTAAAGGATTATTTATTATTTCAATATTTGATTTAACATAAGTTTTAAAATAATCTTTATTCGCCTTGGTTTGTACCACCAAGCAATCGGCATATCTATAACCAATCTTCCTTATATATGTCCATGCTTTTCCAAAGGAGTTATATTTTGGATTTGCTCTTTCGCTTATTATGTTTGGTATTTTTAGAATTTTTGTAGCTATTATCGTGTAAACATTTGTTACTGGCATAAAACCAATAGCAATATCTGCCTTGTGTCTTTTTAATATTTTAACAATACGATTTACTAATCTAAAATTGTTTATAATAGATTGAATTGGGTTTGGATTTGAATTGTAATTATAATCAGGTTGACAAAACTCAATTTTGACATCAGGATTTATACTATAAAATGATTTACATTTATACGAAACAATTATACATACATTATATTCTTCGATTAATGTATTAGCTAATGTACTAACTACACGTTGAGCGCCACCTGCATTTAGACTCGGTAAGACAAAAATAATTGTTTTTTTCAATTTTTAAATAAGAAATTAGGTAAAGAGATATAGATTTATAACTTTATTTGAGGTACTAAAAATATGTATTTTTTTATTCTAATAATACTTCTCCATAATTAATTAGATGAAATAACCAATTAATAATTTAAAATACACCATAAAGTAGTGTAGGATAAGTTTGACTCTATTTATATTGTTCATAACCTGTTAATTACTTTGTTATTTTAAAAAAATCCAAAACTTTCTTTTAAGCGTATATAAACTATTATTTTCATTTATGTGCATTTTACCGACACAATTATCGTTTAAAAGCAATTTATTCCCGCAAAAAACATTAAAAGTAGTATTTGTACTACAAAAAACGTGTATTTGGTCGAATATTTTATTTTTTTGAATGATTTATGAAATGTATTTTAATAGTTTAGCATCAGATTAATAGCAAAACCCCCTAATTATGAAACATTTATATGTTGAAAAAATTTTATGTACAATTGGAAAGACGCAAAGCCTACTTTATATTTTTCTGCTTTTGTCAAGTTTAACTTTAACTGCTCAAGATTATCCGGAGCAAGAACAATTATCTACAATTAATTATGAGTCTTATCAAACATATACTGGAGATGCTCCAGCTTATATGGAGGTAAATACAAATGAATTTGGTAATGAAGTCATTAGAATTAGTGATGCAACTACTTTTGGTACAAATGGTCAAAACTTAAGACATCGTTATTCTTTAGATCAACCATGGAATTCTGATGGATCATTAATTAAATTAGCAGGTTACCCTGCAGCCATTCTTGATGGTGAGACAAATGAATTCTTGTATTGGGCTAATATCCCTAGTTCTGCATTATGGTCTAATTCAAACCCTGTTTTGATGTATGGTGTGTCAGGAAATAGCATTGTAAGTTATGACGTGACATCTAATGATAGGGAGACTCTTCATACTTTTAGTGACTACTCATACATTAAATATGGTTATGGAAAAGGTAATACCTCTTTTGATGATAAATATATGGGAGTTATTGGAAGAAATGGTGAGGATCAAACACTTTTAGTTTATGATATAGAAAATGATGTTGTTGTTGGTTCAGAGTTTATTGGTACTAGAGATATCTCGTGGTTTACTGTAAGTCCTTCAGGTCAATATGCAATAACGTCATTTGTTACAGATGGTAGTGGCTTAGAAGAAGGGACGAAAGTTTATGATATAGATTTGACTAATAAAAGACATTTAAACGATTACACGACACATTCTGATTTCGGTCTTAATGCAGAGGGTGAAGACGTTCATGTGTCTTTCGGCGATCCAACTACAAGAGCTAATGATTATTATTTAAAATCTGTTCGTTTAAGTGATGGATTGGTAACGCCATTATTTCATTACACTGAAGGTTATGGTGTTTGGGGAGGACATATTTCGTGTCGAAGTAATTTAAGACCAGGTTGGGCTTATATTAGTGAAGGTTGTTGTGCTTCTGACACTGTGGGTGCAAAAGAAGTATTTGCTATTAAATTAGATGGTTCAGACATCATTGAGAGATTTACAATTCATAGTACGAATGATGATACAGGCTATGGTCATGAAGCTCATGCTGTTCCTAATAGAGATGGTAGTAAAGTTATGTTTGCAAGTAATTATGATGATACTTTTACAGGTGATTATGCGCCAACTTTTATTGTACAAGCACCAAACAACAGTTTAAGTGTTGAAAGCGAAAGCATCAATAAAAGCCAAATAAAAGTTTACCCAAACCCTTCAAGAGATGGTTTAGTAAATATTAAACTAAATGAAAGTATTGCTGTAAAATCGATTCAAGTAAATGATGTGCTTGGAAGAACAATAAGAACAGAAGAGATGGATTCAAACGAGAAAAGTTTAAACTTATCTAGTTTACCAGGAGGTGTATACTTATTATCATTCATCACAGAAAATAATGGTTCGGTAACAAAACGAATTATTTTGAATTAGGGAAATTCAATCAAACAAAAAAGCCTGAATTAATTAATTCAGGCTTTTTTTTATTCCCATTTTATATTTTGTATAGTTGCAATACTATCGCAGTTTTCTACAAATAAATAAAGGTCTTTATCATTTAATTCTCCTTCAATCGCATAAATACTACAAGGTTCTTTTCGAGTATCACTTTTATTAAAATCAATATCTCCATGCAATAACAATTCTCTAATTGATATTGAATCGATTTCATTCTTTAAAATAGAGGAATTAACATTCTCTGAATATTTAATGTGTTTTAAATTTATGTTTTTTAAGACACGTGCATCAGGTCCATAATCGCAAGACACTTTCTTGCCATTTAAAAAAAATGCTAATAAAACTAGACCGATTGAAAAACCTCCTAAATAATAGCCTATTCTATGAATTAATTTCATGTAGTTTTAATTTATTAAATATGAAATTTTAATTAGCGATTACTAAAATCCCTATTTAGAATATAAGCAAATTAATATCACTAGGTTTTAAATCAAACCATTCTCCAACAGATTTGTTGGTTAAAATTCCGTGGTAAAAGTACAATCCATTTTTTAAACCTTTATCAAATCGCAAAGAATTTTCTAAGCCACCATCTTCGCCTATTTTTAAAAGATAAGGTGTAAAAATATTACTTATTGATATTGAGGCTGTTCTGGAATATCGTGCTGGAATATTTGGTACACAATAATGTATAACTCCATGTTTTTTAAAAGTGGGAGTTTTATGTGTTGTTACTTCACTGGTTTCAAAACATCCTCCCATATCAATACTAACATCTATAATTACTGAGCCATTTTTCATGTTAGTAACCATGTCTTCAGTAACTAAAATTGGAGACCTATTTTTTCCTCTTACTGCACCAATAACAACATCGCATCGTTTTAAGGCTTTACTTAAGTTTTTAGGCTGTAAGGTTGAAGTATAAATGGTTTTCCCTAAATTAACCTGTATGGTTCTTAGTTTGGTAATTGAATTATCAAATACTTTTACATTTGCACCAAGTCCTATGGCGCTTCTTGCAGCAAATTCACCAACCGTTCCTGCTCCAAGTATAACTACTTCTAATGGAGGAACACCACATATATTACCAAACATGAGGCCATTGCCATCGTTAACGTTGCTTAAGAGCTCGGATGCAATTAAAACAGATGCAGTTCCAGCAATTTCGCTTAATGAACGAACTGCTGGATAAGCTCCAGTGTCATCTTTTATAAATTCGAATGCTAATGCAGTAATGCGTTTAGAAGCTAAGGTTTCAAAATATTTCTTGGTTTGAGTTTTAAGCTGTACTGCAGAAATTAATATAGTTTGTGGATTAATTAGTTTTAACTGGTCTAGAGTAGGAGGTTCTACTTTTAAAATCATAGGACAAGAATATACTTTTGCAGGATCTTTTGTAATCTCTGCTCCAGCTTCACTATATTCTTTATCACTAAAATGTGCACCTTTACCAGCTCCTGACTCAAGTAATACGCGATGTCCATTATTAACTAGTGCAGAAACTGCATCTGGTGTTAAACAAACCCGTTTTTCCTGGTAAGCTGTTTCTTTTGGGATGCCTATAAATAGTTTCCCTTTACGTTTTAAAATCTCTAGAGTTTCTTCTTGAGGAAGTAATTGTTGCTTGGTAAAAGGTGTTAAAGATTTAGACATACAGAAGACTAATTAAATTTCTAGTCAAATTACGAATAAATTTTTAAAAGAATATAGGGTTTTTAAAAATACTGTTTTATTTGATCCCAAACGTTTTTTGGTTTCATTTTAAACTCCTCTTCTAGCTCTTCCATACTTTTATTTGCAGTATTTATCTTATCGAACATTCTAGCTCTAATTAAATAAATTGTTGGAATAACTATTGCCATTATTGGAACTAAATACATAAGTTGAGATTCATCAACATTATTTAATGTATTAAAAAAGATTCCAAATATTTGGTATATGTACATAGCCATTGGTACTAAAATAACATGATACCACCAATGTCTGCAAGTAAAGAACCAGATTAATAAAAACATTAATGGTATTGCCTTTCCAGTAATTAGCCACATGACATAGTTGGCACTTTCTAATTTACCAGCATCATATGAAAATAAAAAAGTGTCCCAAACTTGTGTGTTTGGAACACTTTCATACAAATAGAATAAATAAGGAGTAATAGCTAAAAGTGTAGCTACTATACTCCCTATAATAAGGCTTTTCTTATCCGTTTGCTGGAATTGGGTAAGCTCTTCTTTCAATTTTTGGTGCGTCTTCATTTGCTTGAAATAAATTTGTTGCTTGTGCTGTAAACAACATGCCACCGAAAATTGCAATTGCAATTACATACTTTTTAGTTTTCATAATTTAAGGGATTTAATTAATTAATACCTCAAATGTATGTGAGAACTCAGTATGCTAAAAGATCAAAATGTTAAAATTATGTTAAAAACACGTTTTTTCCATTTTCCCGTTACGGTTTTTCCGTAATAGGCTCTTTTTTTTGGTAGTTTGGGTTGTTTTACTTATTATTTTTTACACGTTAAACAATTATTTTATTATTAATT
>DFBO01000035.1 GCA_002366675.1 Flavobacteriaceae bacterium UBA3078 | reverse complement strand
CCACCAAAACAGTTAGATTATATCATGCAGGAATTGCACGAAGAAGAATTTAATAGAACGGATTGTTTAGAATGTGCAAATTGTTGTAAAACAACAGGTCCTTTATTTACAGATAAAGATGTGCAACGCATTTCTAAGTATTTTAAAATGAAGCAGCAACAGTTTATTGACACCTATTTAAGAATAGACGAAGACAACGATTATGTTTTACAATCTGTGCCTTGTACATTTTTGGGAGCTGATAATTATTGTTCCATATACGATGTAAGACCAAAAGCTTGTAGCGAATTTCCACATACAGACAGAAAAAAATTTCAACAAATTTCTAACTTAACACTTAAAAATGTAGCTATTTGTCCAGCTGCATTAAATATTGTAGAAGCCATGAAAAAGCGTGTCAAGTACTAATACATTTTACTATATTTATAAAAATATTTGTTATTGGAATCTATCATTAATTATTTCGAAACTATTCCTTCACTTCATAGAGGATTAATTCTTTCTGGAGGGATTACTTTTTTCTGGTTACTTGAAGGCGCTTTTCCTCTTTTTAAATTCAATTATAAAAAATGGCAGCATGCTTTGCCAAATCTGTTTTTTACACTTACTACCATCTTTATTAATTTTGGTTTGGCTTTTCTTTTGCTTCAAACAGCTGATTGGGTAAAGGTTAATGATTTTGGAATTATAAATTGGTTACCAGAAATGTCACTTTGGTTATATGTTTTGCTAGGAGTGTTTTTACTTGATTTTTTTGGAGCCTATTTAGCACACTATGTAGAGCATAAAATAAAACCTTTATGGATGATACATTTGGTGCATCATACAGACCATAATGTAGATACAACTACTGCTAATAGACACCATCCATTAGAAAGTGTTATCCGATTTGTATTCACCTTATTTGGAGTGTTTGTTGTAGGAACTCCAATAGCTATTGTGTTTTTATATCAATCTTTGTCTATAGTTTTTACGCAATTAACACATGCAAATATCAAGTTGCCTAAAAAACTAGATAAACTATTGAGTTTTATTATTGTATCTCCAGACATGCATAAAACTCATCATCATTATGTATTACCTTATACTGATTCTAATTATGGAAATATTTTTTCCATTTGGGATAGGCTCTTTGGTACATATATGGAATTAGATAGAGATAAACTGATTTATGGCGTTGATGTTTTTCCTGATGAAATAAAAAATGGAAACATTAAAGAATTACTTAAACAACCATTTCAAAAATACCAAAAGCCGACCATTATTCCAGAGAAAGATATTCTCTAACTTCATGATTTTTAGAGGTTTTCAACAGGTTGTTAACAGATTTTGTACAATTCGTCTTTTTTTTAGGTAGTTTGTAGGGTTTTTATAGCTAAAATTAGAAATACATCTAGTTTTATCCTGAGGATTAATTAGTTACTGTTGATTTCGATAATTGTTGAATTAAACTATATTTATTTGAAATCAATTTTACTTACACTTAGTATTAGCATATTTTCCAATTCAGTTTTTTCACAAACTGCTTTTGCAAAAATTGAGAAAAATAGAAATAAAAACGCTAGTACATTATTTCACGATCTTAATACTTCTAAAGACACTTTATTATTAAAAAGTGAATCTAAGATAGCGCATGTATATTCCATTAATTCTGTTTATAAAAGAGAGTTAGATGTTTATTTAAGTGAAACAGATTTACAAATTCCACTTACTAATTTATCAAGAGGAAAACATGTTATGGTTGTCGAACAAGCACCTAAAAAAATCATTTTTGTAATTTATGTTTATGGTCCTTTTCCAATGGTTTCTATTGAGCATTAAAATGCTATTTTCTTGTTTTAGCAAAATTCAAATAAATTAAATTTCGTTCTAATTTCTTTAATTTAATATGTAGAAATAATCGTTGAAACGTTTATGGTTAAACAGTTTGTCTAATAATAATTTGAATTAACGAATATTTACTCTATTTATAGATTTGATTATGATTTTATTTTAATTTAAATACCTAAGCTAGGATTAAATTCTTGCAAAGTGATATTTGTTGTACAAAATTATAGACATTATGAAGACCCTAAAATCGACCATGTTTATGTTTTTATTAATTGTTTTTATTAAGCCATCTTACAGTCAAGATGTTGTTTATTCATCAATTTTTAAAAATGTAAATAAGATTGCAAAAAGTTTAAATCATGATTTAAACACTTCTGGAGACACCCTTTTTCTAGAAAGTAAATTTGCTCTAAATAAAATTGAAATTATTGGAGATTCTAATCTTAAAGAATTTGCCATAAACGATGAAACTAAGAACCTACAAATTCCTTTAAACGATTTACCCCTTGGTGATTACACCATAGCTGTCATGCTAACAGAAGGTCATGATGACACTTATATATATAGAAAGACCATTGTTTTTAAAGTTTCAAGACTCATACCAATTGAACTGGAAACTCAAATGGATATGAATGTTTTGCCAACTAATATGGATTTAAATGGAGATCAAATTGCAATTCTGGATCTTAGTGAAAATAAAATTATAAAAAAGTTAAAAAAACCAGATCATCTTGCAAGTCATATTGATGAAACTAACAGGTTGAACTCAATTAGTGGAAATACCATTTCTAACAATCAAACTCAAGTATTTGATAATTTAAAGAATATAAAAACTACAAACGAAATAATTAAAGAAGAGCCTATAAAATTTAAAGCTTACAATCTAACTGATATTAGGTATAGAAATCATAACATTCAATCTAGAGCAGATTATAGAAGAAATAATGTAAGACCAAATGGAAAAAGCTACGATTAGTTATTTGTAAATCAAATATTTTGATCTTATTTTTTTAAACGCTTCAAGATCTTTTTGCCAAGTTTCTTTAATGGCTTTTTCGCTTAAACCAGCTTCTATTTGTTGTTGTAATTTAGCTGTTCCAGCATGTTTAGTGAAATTAACTGTATTAAATACTTTGCTTTTATCTGTGGCGTTATTATAAGCTTTCATCAACCATTTTAAAGATACTTGACCATGCAAGCTGTCTTTTTGTAAATCTTCACCATAACAAAGAACATCTTTATGTTTCGGATTTTTTGCGCCAAAATTTTCTTTAGGCATGTAGGAAAAATGAAATACATTTTTATCTAGAAAAGGCGCTCCATAACGTTGAAATTGAAATTCCGTTCCACGACCAGCATTTATATTAGTACCTTCAAAAAGACCCAAACTTGGATACAATTTTATAGCTTGATCGCTAGGTAAGTTTGGTGAAGGTCTAATAGGTATGCTATACGAGGTTTTATGTGTATAATTTCCAACTGGAATAACAGTTATATCGCATTGATCTTCGTTTTCTAGCCATTTTTCACCATTAAGCATTTGCGCAAATTCACCTATGGTCAAACCATGAACTAAAGGAATTGGATGCATGCCTAAAAAGCTTTTGTTTTCTATTTCAAGAGTTGGTCCATCAATATAATGTCCATTTGGGTTTGGTCTATCTAAAATAAGTAACGGAATATTTACTTCAGTACAAGTTTCCATCAAATAATGCAAAGTAGAAATATAGGTGTAGAAACGAACTCCAACATCTTGGATATCGAAAATTATGATATCCAGATTCTCTAAAGCTTCTTGTGTCACTTTTTTGTTTTTCCCATAAAGTGAAATAATTGGTAATCCAGTTTTAGTATCTTTACCATTAGCAACTATTTCTCCAGCATCAACAGCACCTCTAAATCCATGTTCGGGTGAAAACACTTTTGTAACATCTATATTTAATGCTATTAAAGAATCTACTAGATGCGTATAATTGTCATTGCTAGGAGTCTTAGACGATGTGGCAATCTCTTTAAAAATAACACTGGTTTGGTTGGCAAGAATTCCAACACGTTTACCTTCTAACAAAGGCAAATATTTCTCAGTTTGATTTGCTCCAACTATAATATTTTTTACCATTTTACGGTTAGTGTCATTCTGAGCTTGCCGAAGAATCTCAACATCATTTTGTTTAGCCAATTTTTCACTTTCTGCATTCGAAAAGTTTCCACAAGAAATGAGTATCAAAACAAATAATAAAACTGTATTTTTGAGGTGAATAATTTTTATTTGCTTCATTTGAAATTCGAATATTTTATAGCTAAACGCATTATTGATAGTAAAGCGTATAAAAGTAGTGTTTCGGCACCAATTATAAAAATTGGTATTGCTGCAATTGCTATTGGAATTATTGT
>DFBO01000113.1 GCA_002366675.1 Flavobacteriaceae bacterium UBA3078 | reverse complement strand
ATTACATCTTTTTTACCATTTTAGTTTAGTCCACTTTTGATTTTTAAATGACAAAATTAAAAGAATATTTGACAAGAGATATTTTTTATTATAATATCAAACTGGTTAACCAATAACTAATAAACCATTAGATTTGGGGATAAAAATAGATTAGTTATTTTATGTCCATAGTAATAATAAGCGAATGGATAGTTGTTTACGTAATATATAGAATCACAAGGGAAGGAGGTTAGGAAATAGGATAATTAAAGTTTTAGTTTTGAAAGTCTATCCTTTTAAAGACGTGGGAGTTGGCTACTAATATATTAAAAAAATTTAAATTCAAATAGAGGTGTATAAAATGAATAAAAAGATATTAATTGTTTTGAGTATATTTTTAATGGTATTCAGTGTAGTAGCTTTTGGAGAAAGTAATCAGGTTAAGTTTACAGATGTAAATCGGCTTATGGGCGTAAATTATTTTTTGCCCGATAATTGGGAAACTCTTGTTGATGGCACTAAAGAAATAAGCCATTTTAACTATGGAGCTCTTAGTTATGATCCAGCTACAGTAATGAATGGACAAATTTTTGAAGATCTAACTGGAATAAGGGTAAATCAACTCGTTGTAGCTTTTGATGATATGGCACAAAAAATAACAACTACAATTCTCAGTAAATCTCCAAATCCAGATATGTTTCAAATTGAAAGAAATTATGTAGAACTAGCTAAAGCGGGTATGTTTGTGAATTTAGATGATTTATGGACAGATGAATTATGGTCTCAGTATGCAAATTGGGTTAAAGAAGATATAGATGTTGATGGCCATTATTATGCTGTTCCTCAGCTTGGTCAACAATGGGCATTTTACTATCGTCCTTCTTTGTTGAAAGCTGCGGGATATAATAATCCACCTAAAACAAAAGATGAACTTATTAAAATAGCCCAAGCTTTAACTCATGAGGATATTTATGGTTATGGATTTGCTGCAGGAGATAACTTTTCAGCATACGAGAGTTTTCTTTCTATTTTATATATGCAAGATGGAAGACTTCTTAATAATGGAAAAGTTGAAGTTAACACAGCTCAAACTAAAAAGGCGTTACAGTTTCTTGTAGATATGATTTATAAATATAAGGTTGTTCCTATGTCTTGTGTTGAGTTCAAAGAATCTGAACTAGGAGACATGTTCGTAGGTGGTAAATTAGCAATGATGGGACAATGGGATTATCAATACAAACGTGCCATAAATCCTGAGGTATCAAATGTATCAGATGATGTAGGATTTACAGTTCCTCCTTCTTGGGATAGTACTACTGAAGGTAAAACACTAGCTGATTATGAGATTTTAGCTATTAATAAATTTAGCAAAAATATTGGGGCATGTAAATTATTCTGTGATTATATGAGAAGTAAACAAGCACACACAAATGAATTCTTAGTCGAAGGGAATAATACTTTAGTTAAATCTGTGTATGTTCTTACACAAGCAAAGGCTAATGTGGATCCTCTATATTTGAAAACACATGTACTATTGGCAGATAAATCTAGGCGCGAAAATTATGAAAATATGTCAGCGATTGTTGATATTATAGGAGGTGCAGTTCGTATAGCACTTACTCAAGAAAAGTCAATTGATCAAGTTTTATTGGATGCTCAGAAAGCTATAGACAAAAAGATGGCAAAATAAATAATTGATATAAAAGCAATCAACACCCATGTCTTTATTTAAGTTAAATAATAACTTATTTGGAAAGAGTTTAAAAAGGGTTTTTCCCATATAAGTTATTACCCAGAAAAGAGTAAATTACATGTTTAAAGAAATTAAAAAATTATCGGATTCAAAATTTGCTATAATGCTAATTTTACCAACTCTTATTTTACTGCTTATTATTATATTTTACCCATTTATTAATCTCATTACGACAAGTTTATTAAGCTATGATAACATTCTTGTTCATAGTTTTAGTGGTTTAAAAAATTATAATTTAGTTTTTTCTGATCAGTTGTTTTGGCAAGATCTGAGGAGATCACTTATTTATGTGTTTGGATCAGTAATGATATTTTTTATTTCTGGCTTCGCAGTTGCTTTATCATTACACAAAATAAATCGATTCAATGCTATTTTGACAGGCATTAGCCTTTTACCTTGGGCAATTCCACCTGTGACAGCTGCTACGATGTGGAGATGGTCTTTGAATAGTCAATACGGCATTGTAAATGATATATTACAAAGATTGTGTATTATAAGTGAACCAATAAGATGGATTACAGGTGGGAATATTACAATGATTACTTTAATCTTTGTAGATGCCTGGATTCGTATACCTTTTACAGCACTAATACTGCTTGCTGGACTAAAAACAATCCCACAAGATATTTATGAAAGTGCTTCTATAGATGGAGCTGGCCCAATTCAAAAATTTACATACATTACACTTCCAAATTTAAAATACCCCATTTCTATTGTTCTTATCCTTCAAACAATGTTCGCTTTCCGCACTTATGATATACTTGCAATTTTAACTGGCGGTGGGCCAGGTAGAGAAACAGAACTTTTAGTAAAATATGTACTTGATAGTGCTTTCAAGGACTATCAATTTGGAATAGCATCAGCGGTATCTATTGTTATGATTGTAATCTGTATTTTCTCTTCATTGATATATTGGAAATCTTTAAAAATTGAGGTTTAATTAAATTGAAAAAAAAACGATTTTTAGATAAAGGAATGATAATTGCATGGATTGTTATGTTCATTTATATATTTTCTATATTTATTCCTTTTTTCTTTGCCTTTTTAACTTCACTAAAACCAATAAATGAAATTATCAAATATCCTGTGAATTACTTTTCTTTTAAAACATCATTTGATAGTTACTATCAAGTCATATTTGGAAGTGCATATGGAAAGTATACCTTAAATACGTTAATTGTTTCTTTATCAGTTGTAATATTGTGTGCCTTTTTTGGTATTCCGTCTGCTTATGCTTTAGCAAGATATAAATTTTCATTTAAAAAAAGTATTCTTTTTTTTATCATATCAATTCGATTGATTCCGCCAATCAGTTTAATTGTTCCGTTTTTTATTCTAATTCGTTTTTTAAGGCTTGTGGATTCACTGTTTTCCCTTATCATGGTGAATTTTATGTTAAATCTTCCTTTTTTTATTTGGATATCTTGGGGTTTTATAAAAGAAATCCCAAGAGAATTTGAAGAAGCTGGGCTAATCGATGGATGTAGTCGCCTAGAATCATTATGGAAAATTGTTATACCTATTGCTGCTCCCGGATTATCAGCAGCATCTATTGTAACTTTTTTGTTTACTTGGAACGAATATCTTTTTGCTCTTACTTTTTCTCAGACTAAAGCGGCGAAAACAGTTTCTGTTGGAATGTCGGATTTTGTAGGTGATGTATTTGTTAGATGGAATCAAATATCAGCTGCGAGCATGATTAGCATTATACCTGCATTAATTTTTGTATTCTTATTTCAGAAATATATCGTTCAAGGACTTACCGCTGGTGGTGTTAAGGGATAATTTATTACGATAGATGATGGTGTATGGTTTATTTTTTGCACCTTTATATTAGATTTTTTTCAGGTTTTAGATAAAAACTTTCCAAAATAATAGACATTAAAGCAAGAGGAAGAATTTTATCCTTAAAAGCTGCCGACACAAATATATAAGATATAACCCTTAACAAGTTAGATAACAATATTTTATATTAATTGTTACAATGTATGCAGTAAAGAGTACCAAGAGAGTATAGCAAAAAAATAAAATATATACTTCCAACTTATTAGTTATATGGAAGATGATAAAGTAAGGCATCGTACCATATCAAATTTGTCTTCCTGGTCTGAACTGATAGAGAAATTTAAGTTATTACCGAAAGGTAGTAGCATCACTAAATTAAAAAATTTAAGACTTAAACAGGATAAGTCTTGCGGAGGACTAATTATCCTCTATGAGATCTTTAAAAGATTAGGGGTATTAGTGCCTCTAAGTAGATTAAGTAAAGGGCGGTTGCCTTCTACTGATAATAGGAAGCATACTCACGCAGGGTTCAAGATTACATCTGGTTTCTTGGTTAAAGGATGAGGCAGTAGAAGAGGTGTTGGGGATAAAGCATTTCTATGAAGATTCACTTTATGAAACCTTGGATTGAATATGCCATATATGAGATTCGCAATAGAAGAGTAAATATAGTCCTCGATGAATTATTACCTCATTAAAAGTTAATCATCGATAAATTGGGAGTGAAATTACCTTATCAATTTTAGTAAGGACTTTTTACCTTGTTAATCTATCTTAATACATTTAATAGAAAGGAATCAGAGAGTGAATGGTCCTATTTTTTTTAGTTAGAGAGAAGATCTATTATAATATTATACAAGATTTATTTAATACCTTTTTATTAGTAAATATTGGGTAAAAAAGAAAGGGGGGATAAAATGAGCAAAATAACTAATCTTTTAGATACTGTAATTAATTTGTGTGAAACAAGTGAGAATAGACGAAGGAAAAAATTATGGGAAAACAAAGAGCCTCAAATTAGAGGTGAAATACAATGGCATGGAATTCCAATTGGTTTTGCAAATAAAGATGATATAATGCCAGTTACAGTTGAGTGTTTAAATGCAATTTGGACGGAAATATTGGGTTTTACTTTAGATAGATATTATAAAGAACCAGAATATTATCTTGAATATTATTTAAAAATGAAAATTAAGAAATTCCAAGAATTTCCAGATGATACTCCTATTGATCTTAACATTCCTTTATGGTTCGGTGTTGTGTTTGAAGCTGCTCTATTAGGACAAAAAATATACTTTAATAAAAATGAAGAGCCAACCTTCGCAAAGGAATCTATAATTTCAGAAACAACCGAATTACCCAACCAATTTGATTTTAAGAATAGTAATTTTTTACATTTTACAAAAAATTTCTATGAAAAAATAAAAAAACTAGTTGGGCCTTCATTTAATGTTATTTTTCCATATTGCTACAGAGGTCCACAAGGAGTTGCTCTCTATACTCGTGGGTTTGAAAAATTTCTAATTGATATTTTTTTAAATCCAAAATTTGCTCATAAAATTATGAGATATGTAACAGACGCTCAGAAAGCTTATGCACAATGGAGATCAAATTATTTGGAGGAACCAATAAAGAAGGGCGATCTTTTTAATGACGATATTCCTTTGATTAGTCCGAAGGAGTATAGGAATTTTATTTTTCCATATGAAGAGGAATTGTGTGATTTTTATAATGGCATTTACTATTGGCATTCATGTGGAGATATTACCCAGCATATCCCAGAGATAATTAAATTAAAAAGTATTGAACTCCTTGATTTTGGCGTGTCAATGGAAAATAAGAAAAAAGGTTTGGATAAACTCGATAAAGAGATATCAATTGAATGTAGAATTTTGGCTCAAAAGCATATACAAAATGCAAATAGTAAAGAAGTAGAAATATATATGAGGGGAATTATTGAAGAACTTAAAAAAAGAAAAATTAAAAAATATGTGCTTAGATCAAGTGGTATGTCTACTCTTTTAGGAGCTAAAGAAGATATAAAAAAACTTGTTCAATGGATTAAAATTACTAGAAAATTGCAAATTGAGTAATGAAATAATTATTTCTGAAAAATATTATGGAAGGATGATTGCATTATGTGGTTAACAGATAAACAAAAACGTGAAATTATACACAATACATGGTTTCTAAAAAAAACTCCCATGATTCCTTTTATCATTGAAGTAGGTCCTTTTCATGCAGCGACTAAGGAATTTTTTGATAATGATATAAAAGAATTGGAATGGAATGAAAATTATCATAAAGCACATAAAAAGATTGATGATTTTAATATACCTAATAATAAACCAAATCTTGGAATTGGTATTATTGCTGCTGCTTTTGGTTGTAATTATATACTAAATAATGAAGCAGACCCATGGATAAAAGCAATCATTACCCGTGGTAATATTAAAGATGTGTATTCTATAAAAAAACCTAATCTTGAAAATAATAAAATCTATAGAGGAGCATATTCTCGTATAAAAAATTTAGAGTTACATAGTAAGCTACCATTACGCCTTATTAATATACCTTCTCCTCTTGTTACCGCTTCTTTGATCTGGGATTATACTTCTTTTATTGAAAGTACATTACTAAATAAAAAAGAAATACATATTTTACTCGAGATGATTACGCAAACAACTATAGAATTTGTTAATATACAATTAAATAAAATTAAAAATCTATTTACTATGGGACATGAGCCATGGTATATACCAAAAGATGTAGGAATTCGTATTAGTGATGATACAGCAGCAATTATGTCTCCTGATACATATAAAGAATTTGGATTACCTTATATTAATCAGATTTCTGAAGCTTTTGGGGGATTAATATGGCATTCTTGTGGATCTATTGAACATGTTTTGCCGATTGTTTTAAAAATTAAGGGATTACGCGGTATTGATATAGTAATAACACAAAACAAATGGAATTTAGTAAGAGAAACTGTTAAGGGGAAAGTGGCCATAAACTTGCGACATTATTTTTATGATCATGCGGATCAGAAGGAAGATTTATTTCAATACTCCAAAGACTTGATTAATTATTTTGGCAATAAAGGAATACTATTAATGACATCAACACCAACCTTTAAACAGGCAAAGAAATTATCTGTAAAATTAAAAGATTTCTTATTAGAATATAAATAATTAAATAAATAAACAATATTGATAGAGGTTAATAAAATGGATTTGTCAAATAGAGTTACTATAATAACTGGAGCTTCTAGAGGGATTGGGGCAGCTATTGCACAATTATTGGCAAGGCATGGAGCATTTATTGTTATTGCTGATATAAATTTAATTGGTGCTGGTAAAATGGAACAGAAAATTACTAATGAAGGTTACATTGCAGTGTGTACAGAAGTAGATATAGTTAATGAAGCGTCAATAAATAAAATGGTGAATTTTACTTTAGAAAAATATGGTAAAATTGATTTTCTTGTAAATAATGCGGGGGTGAATAATAACACAGATATTAATGAGATAAAAATTGAAGAATGGAATAAGATTATAAACATCAATCTTCGAGGAACTCATCTTTGTAGTAAAGCTATAATAAAAGAAATGATAAAAAATAAGTTTGGAAAAATAGTTAATATTGCATCTCTTGCTGGTCAAATTGGAGGACTAAAGGTTGGGCCGGACTATACTGCAGCAAAAGCTGGAGTTATTGGTCTTACTAAATCATATGCAAGATATGGTGCAAAGTATGGAATAAATGTAAATGCTGTTTCTCCTGGTTTTATTGAAACTGATATGACAAAAGGAAGGGATGATCCTAAATCAGTACCGATAGGTCGATTAGGAACACCAGAAGATATTGCTCGAGCTGTTTACTTTTTATTATCACCATTGTCTGATTATATAACAGGTGCAACTATCGATGTAAATGGTGGATTACTTATGAGATGAATTTTATCAAAATTAACTTAATCCATGTAAAAAAAATCTTTTCAGCAAACTTTTAGTATTTTCCTAGTAAATAATAGGGATAGTGAAATATTTACAAGTTTATAATAGATTGTTTTTAAAGATTCAAAGCGTTAGCCCCAGACTTTTGGTGTGATAATAAAATTATACCTACTCCTTATGGCTTGTTTATCAAACCGAAGGGCAGAGGATGGATCTAAGACAATTCGGGTTATTATTACTGGTATCCTGGGATCAGATTCCCCTTTTTCACCAGGTTTATCAAGGCAACCTTTCCGATAAGGTGGTCTTTAAAGATAATTTCCAGAAGATACTGGCCAGATTTAAGGCTATTGCCGGTTCACTGGAGAATATCACCTTAGTATTTGATCAGGGAAATAACTCCAAGAAAAATCTAAAAAATGTAGATCAGAATATTCATTTTGTTGGTGCACTCTCCCCTTATCAGCATAAAGATTTA
>DFBO01000089.1:11517-17403 GCA_002366675.1 Flavobacteriaceae bacterium UBA3078 | reverse complement strand
TATTTATACAAAAGAGAGATTATGTATTAAATTTTATGTCTCCTCAAGCATTACTGAAATAAAGACATAATTTTATTGAAAGTAATGAACGTAGTTTCTTGAGAGATTATTTAAATATTTAATTAAAAAGAGGTCTCGACTGCGCTCGACCTGACACACTAATCAAACAATTATTAAAACATGCTTTGGTCTGCTATTTTATTAGGTCTTCTAGGTAGTTTTCATTGTGTTGGCATGTGTGGACCTATTGCCTTTATGCTTCCTGTAGACAGGAGTCATTCTTTAAAAAAAATAGTTCAAATATTCACCTATCATTTTGGAAGGTTATTAGCTTATAGCCTTATTGGACTTGCTTTTGGGTTTGTTGGCAAAGGACTATATCTGTTTGGCATTCAACAACAACTATCTATTGCTATTGGTGTTTTAATGATTGTAATTGTTCTTATTCCAACACGAATATTTAATAAATATAATTTCTCGAAACCTATTTATAAATTGATTTCTAAAGTAAAATCTGCTTTAGGTCAAGCCTTAAAGAAAAAAACAGCAGACACCTTTTTAACTATTGGCTTTTTAAACGGCTTTTTACCATGTGGCTTAGTGTATATGGCTGTGTTTGGTTCTTTAGCTTCAGCTAGTGCTTTACAAGGTAGCTTATATATGTTTTTATTTGGTTTAGGCACTATTCCATTAATGACAACAGCAATCTATTTAGGAAAGTTTTTAAATGCAAACATTAAGAAACGCATCCAAAAAGCGATTCCTGTTTTTGTGGTTATTATTGGGTTGCTTTTTATTATTCGTGGTTTGGGTTTAGGAATTCCTTACCTCTCTCCTGCTCCAGTGGTTGAAATGGTTGAAGGTGAGATGGATTGTGAGTAAGAATCCCTACTTATTAAAAGAAGCTCTTGCCATTGCAAAAAAGTGACTTGTTTTATAACTCAGTTCTTTGTTGTACACTGGCTTTTAATTTTTCTTTTGTCAGTTTTACAATATAAAATCCGAAAGTATAGGTCGTTAAGAAACCCAAAACGAGTATAATTCCGACAACTATTAAATTTAGGTATAAATAATTTTCAAATCCGCCAAGTACCAATTGAGAAAATAAAAACACAAGCCAGATTATCAAATTCACGCCAAACGAAAATTCTGCTGATGTTTTTAAAATACTTTTTCCTTGATTTAGACTTTTAGAATTCCTTTTTCCGAAAATCCAGAGCGCAAATGGTAAAGTCAAATATAATAGAGCTAAAGAAATGAATAAGTAGTTATGTGTTAATAAAGCTCCAATTCCGATTAATCCGAGTAACCCATCCGAAATGAGCAATCCTATAAATGTCATAATTAACAAAAATCCTAATCCGAATGTCATTCCGTTTATTAGTGCAATTTTCTCACCAATGTTTTTGCTTTTATTCATACAGTTCAAATCAAGTTATATGCTGCTTCTTTAATTCCTAAATAATCTTGTTTAGACTTTCTCTGTTCAATTATTCCTTTGTCTTTTAAGTCAATTAATATTTGCTTTATTTTTCTAGTTTTTGCTTTGTTATTCAATACTTCAGTTTGATTAGCAATTGGAAAGCCACTTGCTCCCAAAATGCTTAAAGGTGTTATAACAAATTCTCTTTTTGCAGAAATTGATTTAATTATTTCTAAAATCAGAAGTTCATTTATTTCCAAAAGACTTAAATCATAAAGTTTTGCGATGTTTTTCATTTTTCAGCATGTGAACAACGGTTTTGTGTATGATTTCGTTGCGTATTTAAGCAACTAATTTAGCAAATACAAACCGAATTGAAAATCTGTGAATGATTTCAAAAGCATGCTTGAACTTGAATTAATTATACACGTCGCTGATAAGAGTATTTTTTATATTCAGTTTTATTTTTTCTAATTTATTGAAATCAGTTTTATTTTCTATAATAAATTGCTTTTCAATTTTCAAATTCTGGTACTTAAAACTGATTTTATTATCAATACCATTTGAACCCCAAGGACCAGGATAATTATATTTTGCATACATTTTCCCATAATAATCTACTAGATTTATTTCAAGATTTAAAATATCTTTCAGGTTATAATGGAATTCTTTAATTTTAATATAATCGCTTGTTATTACCAGTAGACCATCAAAATTTCCATTTAAAGGTTCATTTCTAAACATTGCAGAAATCTTACCAAGCAGTGCTACAATAATCGATAAAATTCCAATTGTTTTAAAAATTGTATCTAACCAATCAAAATTTAAGGTTTCATCATTTAAAATTAAAATGATACATGATAAAATGCAGATTCCTGTTCCATACCAAAATAATTTTTCCTCCAAAATAATTTTGGATTTTGTTTTATTCGGTTTATAAATTTTACCGATGAATTTCATATTATTACCTAAGTTATACAAACACTAATATACTCGTTTCTGGTTCAAAACATCGAGATAAAAACTGTTACTTATTTACATTAGTTAATTACAAAAGACACATTCATATAAAAATTACGTCCTTGTCGTGGAATATTATTCCAGTCAGAATATGTTGAATATTTTGTGTCTAAGAGATTTTCTATACCATATTTCAATACCAATTTATTCTGCTTTAAATAAAACATATTCCCGAAATTTAAATTTAAAATAGCAAACGAGGCTGTTTCATTTTCACCATAAAAACTGCTGTAATTTGTTTGATTTCCGTTTCCATGTAATTGCAGAGCAGCATTAAATAAGTTTCTGGAATAATTAATTTCAGCTAGATAAGAAAATGGCTTTATAAATGGTAAATATTCATCATTACTTCCTTTTCCATAATTATAACCAACGGTTCCGTTTATAGAAAACGCATCAGAAATCTCGTAAGTAGAATTCACATAAAAATCGAAAATGCTTGCATGAGATAAGGCATTGTAAATTTTAACGCCATTTGCTCCAATAGTCATGGCACTTAAAGATGTGTCCACTTCACCAATAATATAATCTGTTAAATAGAAATAAGACGTTTCAAAACCAATTTTAAATTTATTGACATAATAGTTAGCAGCCAAGTTTGCTTCTAGCGCTTTTTCGTTCTTTAAATTTGGGTTTCCTATGTAATCGAAATTATCGAAACTATTAAATAAGAAAAAGCCATAACCTTCGCTAACAGATGGCGCTCTTTCTCCATAACCTATTCCAAAAGCAGCATCGTATTCATCTTTTTTAATGGTATAATCTGCTGAAAGACTCATTAAAAAACGAGATTTAGTGTCTTCTAATCCTGGATAAAAAATTTGTAAACTTTCTAGACCTACTTCTTCAGCAATGGTATTATTATGATACCCAAAACGAGCAGATACTGAAACCGTTTTATTTTCAGTTAAAGCAAACCCATCTTTTACATAAATCCCTGTGTACAATGTTCTAATGTCTGGCCATGTGTACATAAACATAGCTGGCTGATTAGAATCGTTTGGATACATCGTCATTTCGGCTAAAGAACGGTTGTAAAAACCATTTAAATTAACTAATAGACTGTGCTTGCTTTCTTTTAAAGTGGCTTTGGTGTAAAACCCATAGGTATCACTCCATCCTGGCATATCCATTCTAATAGGCACATCTGGACGTTTAGAATCGTCCATAATATGTGTAATGGTATTAAAATATAATTTAGATTCCCAAGATTTAATTCTGGTAGAATCGTTTTTATAGGTATGTGTTAAAGATGTAATAAAAGCTTCTGCTAAAGACACGTCCATTGGTAAAGCTGGATAGCCAACATCTGTAGCTTTATCGTAAATGATGTTTGCATCTAGCACATGATTATCTGAAAGTTTGTAACCACTTTGTAAAGACAGATTGTATTTTTGAAATTGAGAGTATAATATTTCATTATTATCTCCAGCATCATAATTATCTGATTTCCTAAAAATACCATCGGCATTAATATAAAATTTATTGCCTACATATTCTAAATCTAATCCAGCAGATTTATAATTTCCGTTTGTTTCATATCCTAAATCGACACTAGATTTTAATCCTGAGCCATAGAATTTAGATTGAGGCATTTGTAAATCGATTCCTCCACCAACACAATGGCCATTTTCGGTACCTTCTTGCCCAGAATCCAAACTTACTTTTTCTAAGTTTGACACATCTACATAAGATGTAATTGGGTCCATTTTATCTGTACAAGCTCCAAAAACTTGCATGCCATCTATAGTGACTACTAATCTTTGACTTGCCATGTTATTCATGGTTGGTTCCCAAGCATAATTACCACGTTTTATCATGGTTATTCTGTTCGATTTTTCTAAATAGTTATCAATACTTGAGAGTGTTTTTTCCTGACGATAATTACTAAGTTTTCTTTGGCCAATTAAAATAACCTCATCTAATTGGGTTGTGTCTTTTTCTACTGTGGCTTCTAATTCTTGCGCAAAAGTTAAGGCGCTAAACAGCAGGCCTACACAGCATATTATATACTTTTTCATGAAGATAATTTTAGAAAACTTATAGACAGATTAGATATTACTTTAACCTGTCTATAAGTTTAAGGTAGACTTGTTGTTTTAAAATTCAAGTTCTAAATAAAGACTACTCTGCTGCTCTTCTTCAGTAACATCTTCACCTTTTAAAACTGTATCCATGTCATCCATAAGTTTTAAGTTTAAAACCCAATAACCTGTCATGGTTAAAGATAAATTGCCTTGATAATTGCTATTTACAGAACTATAGGTTAAATCTGTATTGTTTGGTGAGCTATGGTTTCCCATTCCAGGCATTCTAGGATCAAGTGTTATTGTATAATCTTCTACAACTGGAAAAGACATCATGGTTTCCATTTTAAATAAGCCAACTTTCATGTTATTAATCGCAATTCTTGGATCTTTAGGTTCTATTAAAGCTAAAATATAGCGTTCGCTATCGCTTCCCATAAAACTTGTAACATTTTGATTTTCGTTTTGCATAACAGAAATGGTATCCGTTATGCTATAATCAACACCATCTATGGTGTAATTAAATGTTAAAGACCAACCGGAACCATCTGTATTTGTCATTTGATAAATAACAAAACCTTGATAAACTGTATCTCTACCTGGAGCTTTGGTAATAGCTGAGTTAGGACAAGAATGTTGCATGGTTGGCATCTGCATCATTGGCATCCAATTGATTGTGAAATCTTCAAAAAAAGTATTGTTTGTGTTCTCTTTAATTCTAAGACTTATTTCGTTATATCCTGTATTAAAATATCCAGATTTAGAGTAAAGCTCAATCGTGTGATTGTTGTTTTCTATATCTTGTATTTTTATTAGTCCTTCAACTTCGTTTACTGTTGGAGGTGTATCGATGTTGTTATCATCGTCTGATGAACATGCAGTTGATAATAAGGCTATAAATAGAATTGGTAATATATATTTTAGTTTCATTTTTATATTTTTAGTTTTAAAATTTCAAATAGCATCTTAGTCTAGCTTAAATAGATAAGTCAGATAATGCTTAAACTCTTCGAGTTTTTTACTAAGAAAATTTAACTAAAAATAGGTGGAGGTGTGTCGATCTCTAAACACGTTTTCAATATTTTAGGTGACTTATGATTTAGGGAAACTTGAGGTAATTTGAATTCAATAAATTGCGAATTTATGATATTAATACTTGACACACAATATACATCTAGAGTCTTTCTTTTGCTCTCCTGAGCTGGAATTTTGCTATTAGAATCTGAGTTGTTTTTAGACAATTGCTTTTTTAAATGACATTTACCATTACAACCTTGCTGATTTTCTTTTTGGATACACAATGTTTTAGCAATAAAATCTTGATTTACAAGAAAATCTCCAACAATAACAAGTGTATTTATATTATGTGCAAATAATATAAATACGAGGACAAAGGCTGTTAATTTATGAGCTATT
>DFBO01000089.1:4680-11505 GCA_002366675.1 Flavobacteriaceae bacterium UBA3078 | reverse complement strand
AAAAAAAACGCATAAAAAAAGTTGAATAATACATTCAACTTTTTTTTATATTAAGTGATTGTATTACATTTTAAATGTCATAACTGGTAACACTGCATGGTTTGCAATGTCTTCTGAGATACTTCCTTCAAAGAAATGAGCAATACCAGTTCTTCCATGAGTAGACACTGCAATTAAATCTGCTCCAATTTTATTTGCAAAGTTTAATACGCCTCTTTCAACTGTATAATCAGACACAAAACTAATGTGCTCTAAGTTATCTAAATTTCCATCAGCTTTCATTAAAAAGTTACTTACAATCTCATCAATCTCGTTAGTGCTTCTAAATCTATCTGAAGGTAAGTTAACGTAAAGTAAGTGTAACTTAGCATTAAAAGCTTTAAAAAGGCTTACAGCTTTAAGATACACACCTACAGAGTCTAAAGAAAAATCACTAGCAAAAACGACATCATTTAAATCGTTTTTATCAAACTTATGTTTTAAAACTAAAACAGGAATATCTGCATGTCTTACAACCTTTTCTGTATTAGAACCAACAAATATTTCTGAAAGTCCACTAGAACCATGAGAACCCATAATAATTAAATCGGCAGCCTGTTCTTTGGCTACATCATTAACTTCACTAAACACTTTAAAATGTTTAACTAATGGTGTTATATTGGCTTCTTTTAAATATGGTTTATCTAAAAACTCTGTGAATCTTTTCTCTGCAAGTTTTAAAAAGAAAACAGCTTTTTGATATTGTTCTGAATCTGTTGAATTAAGAACAGAATCAGACATTTCTAGCATATGTAAAGCTATAATTTCAGTATCATTGCTTTTAGCTAATTTAACTGCTGCTTCTAATGCAAATTCTGAATGTTCTGAAAAATCTATTGGGACTATTATTTTTTTCATCTGAATGATATTTTAATGATTTGTTTCAATTTTATAAAAGTATAAAAAAATACGATTTTATAAGCACAAAACAAAGGTCAATTTCAAATTAAACCCATTAGAAAAGGATTTGATTTTCTAAAAATCTTTCTTTTTAGCTTTAAAAATAATTCTAAAAACTGGTAAAACAACCCAAACTGTCAACATACAGATTGAGACTATTAAACCAAAATTAGTTCCGAAAAACTGTTTAAAAATAGCTCCTGTATAACCCAATAAAGCTGATATATCTAACTTTAACAAAATGAGTGTTCGTGATAAATCGATTGGGTTTAACATGGTTCCAATTAATGATAATTTATCAAGTGGGTAGTCTTCAAACATGATTAAAGACATTAAAAAGATCCCGTCGTAAATAATGGCTAAAAATAGCCACAATAATATAGCATAACCAAATCCTTTAATCTTATTTTCGTTAGATAAGGCGATATTAAATGCTAAGGCTGTAAAAATAAAAGTTAGGAAAGTACCTGTTATTAATAAAAGTGAGAAATCCCAAATGGCAGTAGATTTAAACAAGCCATAAAAAATAAATGGTATTCCTAATCCTAGAATTAAACTCATAGACAAAGAAATGGCAACTCCTAAATATTGACCCAAGAAAATGGATGAACGTTTTAAGGGTTGTGCCAACAAAAGCTCTGTAAATTCTTTAGAATTGTAATAGTACATGACGCCAAATATGGTTCCAATTAATGGTACTAAAACAATAATAACATTCATTAAGGTAATAACTGCTTTGGAGAGGTCGTTATTTAAAAACAATAGTACCACACCAAGCAATAAATAGAATGCAAAATACACGTAACTCCAACGGCTTCGCATTAAATCGTAAAAACTATATTTTAATATTTTAAGCATTTTATTATTTTATTTACAACCTCTCGACTACGCTCGAGGTGACATTTTTATTTTTTTGTCTGGTCGAGCGCAGTCGAGATCTATGCATGATTTTCTGTTAATATAGATGCGATAGCATGTTCGAAATCTGGTTGATTGGTTTTACTTTTAAGTTCAGTTATACTTCCTTTAAAATAAATTTTTCCTTCTAAGAGAAACACAATCTCGTCTGAAACCTCTTCAACAAAACTCATAATATGCGAGGTAATTAATATGGTTTTACCTTTTGCTTTTTCTTTCTGAATTAAATCTTTTAACCTTATTAAAGAAATTGGATCTAACCCAGTAGTTGGTTCATCTAGAATAATTAATGGGCTATCAAACATAAAAGTTAAAACAAGGTTTACTTTTTGTTTTGTACCTCCAGACAAGTTGCCTAGTTTTTTATCTAAAAATGGTTTTAATTTAAAGAGGTCGATTAAACCTTGGTCTAAGGTTGTATTACCACGTAAATCTTTAATCATTCTTATTAATTCCTTGACTTTTAAATTACTCGGAAAATTAGCAATTTGTGGTAAATAATCTATTTTATGCCTATAAGCTGAACTGTTTTTAACATTTCTCCCAAGTACAGAGATTTGCCCTTTATTTGGTATTACCATACCCAGCAAACATTTAATAAGGGTTGTTTTTCCTGAACCATTTGGTCCTAGAACAGCAAAAATACCTCCTTCACCTATTTCTAGATTAAGGCCACTTAAAACCTGGTTCTTGCTGAATTTTTTATGTAAATCTTGAATGCTTACCATTCTATTCTTTTCATTTTTGGGTTATAATCTAATAAGTTATCTGGTGTAAAAACAGGAGATACTTTTTCAGAGAAATCAATAATATCAATAAACAAACTACGTAATAAAATAATGGTTTCTGGTGTACGGTTTACAATATATGAAAACAGCTTTACTGGTCTGTAAGGAATGTCTCCAATGCCATTTTTGTTTAAATCGTAACCTGTGTAATTACTCCAATAGTTTTTATCGAACACATTATCGTTAATGTTGCTATTATAAGAAATATCGAACGAGTTATACAGAAAATTATTACCTGTAAAATGGTTTGTATAACAAGCTCCACGAACTTTAATAGCCCAACCGTTATTAATAAAATTATTATTTAAATAATTTATTCTATTAGATCCTTCAATGTTAATACCAATTGTATTTTTTATAAAAGTATTGCCTTGTATTTCGGCATCATTGATTTCTTTTAATAGTAATCCGTAAGAAGCAGTTCCCCAATTTTCTGTAAAAATGTTATTGTACATCTTAATTTTTTTTGAAAACATGACTGCAACTCCTGCTCCATTATTTTCGAAGGTATTGTCTTGATATATATCGTCGTTTGAGAACATAAAATGCAAGCCATAGCGTAAGTTATTAGCACTCACATTATTCTTAATAAGGCAATGATCTGAAAATTCTAAGTAAATACCATCTCGAACATGTTCTACATAATTATGTTCAATTTCAATATCTTTACTGTACCATAACTGTATACCATTTCCTGAATTGTACTCTTCTACAGCATCTCCAATTATTTTATTATGAAATACCTTGCCATGCTGTGCTTTTTCAAGATAGATACCGAAAAATAATTTTTCTAAAACTAGATTTTGAATTACAAAATACTTGCTTCGTTTAACACGAATGGCTGCATAATCTTCCGTATAACTTGTACCTACATTAATGATAAATAACCCATCTACAGTGACGCTATCTGATACGATAGTAATTATTTCGCCTTTCATTTCGCCATCAATTACAGGATAATTTTCTCCAATAATGGTTAATGGCTTATCTACTAAAATATTGTACTCTTTATAGGTGCCTTTTTTTACAAAAATGGTATCGAAGTCTTTGGCTGCTTGTATTCCTTCATTTAAAGTTTTATACATACATCCTTCACAAACCTCAACAGTTTGAGCATGCAGTAATGACACTAAGAACAAAGCAATAAAAGAAAGCATTTTAATTTTCATGCTACTGTTCTTTAAAATGAATCAATAATTCATTCCAAGTATAAAGTGTTCCTTCTTTTTGAGTTTGAACCTTTTTGGCATCCTCTTTTGTTTTGAATGCTGTTAAAAAAGCTCCCATAGGACTTGGAACATTTTTACTTATTAAAAACATGGCTTGAGTAGCATCTACAAGTGTTTCTGGTTCTGTATAGATATTAGTTAAATATAGTTTAATTTCTGATGCATCAAATTCCTTTTTAAAATTTATCATACATTCTGAAGCATCAAACTTATAAACCTTCCCTTTTTGAGTGACTATTTCTGCTGCATGAACTTTGTCTACAATAGTCATCTTACAAAAATGACAGCCATCATTACCATAGTCAATTGCCTGAGGACCAACTTGACAACTGGTTAATACCAATAGCCATGCTACAAAGGAAAATTGTTTCAATCTTTGCATAATTTTAGTGTTTTTGAAAAAAAAGACGTTTCTCTATTCAGAAGCTACTACTTTCTTATTATTTTTTTTACCAACAAGATAAGCAATAAATGAAGATCCAATACCTAAAGTTAAAAATAAGGCTCCTAATCTTGGATAAGAGTGTGCTTTAAAGTTAAGAATATCTTTTGAACCAAACATTGGTGGTTGAAAACCCATTTGAGTCCCATCTGAATTCGTAAATTTTAAAATAGCTTTTGGATCTAGATTATGACCATAATCATGTTCCCAAAGATAAAAATCGTACATACCTGCTGCACTTAATGCTATCATTAAAATAAACCAATATAAAAACCATTTGTAGTTTCCTTTAAGAGCTACAATTAACCCTATGATAACTGTAATAATTATTCCAATAGGAAATATTTTAAATTCAGGAATAGCATCTGGTATATATTTCATACCTACATAATGGTTCATTAAGTTGATATTTTTAATATCATGAGGATTCGCATCAGAGAAATCGTTTATATGAATATACATTCCTAAAGGAGTTGGATATTGTGGAGCTTCAAGCGTAATTTTCCAGAGTGGAAACAAAAACAAACCTAAAGGTAATAAAGCTGCCAAAAGCATGATAATATTTGACTTTTTCATCTTAATAAAATTAGTGGTTTAGATTTCCACTTATTGTGGAAATTTCAGCGTTTTAAAAAGAAAGGCGAGAGCGACAAATCAACTCTCGCCTTATTATAGGAAAATAAACACTAAAACAAAATTTTCCCAATTCTTATTATTCAATATCTTCTCCCATAGACCATTTTAATGGCGTGCTAGCACTAGCTGGAGATACTCTTATGTAACCTTGCATTTCTTGATGTAATGCAGAACAAAAATCCGTACAATAAAATGGCCATACACCTACTTTTGTTGGCTCCCAAATAGACGTTTTTGTTTGTCCTGGCATGATTAGCAATTCAGACGTGTTCTGTCCAAGTACTGCAAACCCATGAGGAACATCAAAATCTTGCTCTAAATTAGTGACATGAAAAAATACTTTGTCACCAATTTTTATACCTTCAATATTGTCTGGTGAGAAGTGACTTCTTATAGTAGTCATATAAATATGAACTTCGTTGCCTTTTCTTACCACTTTAGTATCTGTATCAGAGAATGCTGCATAAGGGTGTTTATTATCTTCTAAATCGTATATTTTCTGAGAACGTTTCTTAATCAAATCAGCTTCCATTGCAGCAGCATAATGCGGCTCTCCATGTGTTGGGAAATCTAAAAGCAGTTCCATTTTATCTCCTGAAATATCATACAATTGAGCACTATGTTCCATTTCTGGACCAGTAGGCAAATATCTATCTTTGGTAATTTTGTTCATTGCAAACATGTATTTACCTTGTGGTTTTGCAGAGTTTCCTCCAGGAATTGTTAAGTGACCAACAGAGTAATACGTAGGTTTTCTATCTATCACTTCCCAAGTTCCTAATTTCCATTTTACAACTTCAGAAGAAATAAAGAATGTAGTATACGCATTTCCTTGTCCATCAAATTCTGTATGTAAAGGTCCTAATCCTGGTTGTTCTACTGAACCTGCTAAAACATCTTCGAATTTTAAAATTGGAATACCATAAGCTTCACCATCAAATTTCTCTCCTTCGATAGCTGCTAACATTTTTGTAAATGAATGTACTGTTAAATTAGCTGAAAGTTTACCATTACCAACAATGTATTCTCCAGAAGGATCTACATCACAACCATGAGGAGATTTTGGAGTTGGTAAGAAATATACTGCTCCAGGCACATCTATTGGATTAACTACACGAACTTCTTTTATCATAGTTGAAGTTGCTGTATGAGTATGCTCATCATACACATTATGTGCATAATCTGCTGGCATCATAGTACCACCACCATTATTTACATACTCTTCAATTTTTTTCCAGTTTACAGCTGCAATAAAATCTTTATCGTTTTGAGATGCGTTTACTTCTAACAATGTGCTTGCTTCTTCAGTATTATAAGTTGTGAAGAAGAACCAACCATGTGATTTTCCACGACCAGGATGCGATAAATCGTAGTTAAAACCTGGCATAAGTACTTGGAACTTAATATCCATATTTCCAGTTTCTGGAGCAACACTAATAAAAGATAAAGCTCCTTGAAAATTACCTTTGTAATCTTTTATAGGCATATCACGTTGTGGAATAGGCACCGAAAAACGTGTTCCTGCTACTACATATTCTGTGTTTTCAGTAACAAAAGAAGAACTGTGATTTCCAGCACTGTTTGGTACTTCAATAATCTCTGTAGTTTCAAACGTTTTTAAATCAATTTTTGCAATACGTGGTGTATTATTTTCGTTAATAAAAATAAAGCGACCGTCTATTTCACCAGCAGTTTGAGAAATATCTGGGTGGTGAGAATCTCCCCATGGAATAAATCCGTGAGATGTATTTAACATAGGTTTTGTCTCTTCAGAATAACCATATCCAGATGTTGGAAATTGCGAGAATACAGGAATTTCCTTAAACATTCTTCCAGATGGCAAACCATAAACTGTTAAGTTACCACTAAAACC
>DFBO01000089.1:269-4551 GCA_002366675.1 Flavobacteriaceae bacterium UBA3078 | reverse complement strand
TATAAAAATTTAATTAGTGTTTTTATTCTTTTGCAGGTGGCAATAATACTTTATCAATTACATGAACAATTCCGTTTCCTGCTGGTACACTAGCAATTATTTTTGCCCCTCCAATATATACGTCATCACCTTTAACTTCAACAGTCACATATTGGTTATTTGCTTGTCCTAATTTTTTAAACTTTTTAAGAAAGTCTTTTGAATAATTTCCAGGAGTCACATGATACTTTAAGATATCTGCAAGAGTTCCTTTGTTTTCTGGCTTTAGCAAATTATCTACTGTTCCTTCTGGTAAAGCAGCAAACGCTTCATTTGTTGGTGCAAATACCATTAATGGTCCAGCATTAACCAACGCATTTTCTAATTGCGCAGCCTGAACTGCTGCAACTAGTGTTGTGTGGTCTGGAGAACCTATTGCTATTTGTAGTACATTAGGTGTAGCTTCATCATCTTCGATAAATGCTTGCCCTTGTCTTTCAGTTGTTTCTGTTGAAACAGCTTCTGTTGCTTCTTCTACTTGTTCTGTATTATTAGTTTCATTTTTGCAACTAATAAATAGAACAACTAAAAGAGATGTAAATAAAAATTTAAGGTTAGTTGTTTTCATATTGAATTATTTAAGTGTTCTAAAATACTCTAATACAGCTCTTGCTTCTTCTTCAGTTAAATTTTGGTTTGCCATCGGTGAACCATTAAATTCAATTAATAATTCTTTTGCTAAAGGATCTGTTTGAGTCATTTCTTCTGGGTTTAAAATCATGTTCATTACCCATTCTGGTGTTCTACGTTCAAGAACGCCATTTGGTGCAGGACCAATAAATTTTTTGCCCTCTCTATGACAAGCTGTACACATTTTCTTAAAAATGTCTGCTCCTTTAGTTACCATAGCATCATCTATTTCAGCAGGTAATTCTAAAGAAGTAATAGGCCCAACCCCTTTATTGGTTAAATCTACTTTCTCGGAAGCCTTTACAGATTCAACTTTAGGAGTTACTTTCTTTTCAGTTGGCTCCTTTTTCTTGTAAGTAACTGCTTCTTCTTTCTTTTCCTCTTTTCCACCACAACTAATAAGAAGTGATACAAATAATACGGTAATAATCTTTAGTGTTATTTTCATGATATAGTTTAATTAATAGTGCAAATTTAAAGTCTTACTGTGCAAAAAAACATGACATTAATCATATTTAGGATAATTTTATCCTTTTTTGAAATTTATTTTCAAAAAAAAGAGCTGAACCTTAGCTCAACTCTTCTAAACTTTAAGAAAATTATATTTTAAATGTCATAACTGGTAATGTTGAATGATTCGCAATGTCTTCAGAGATACTACCTTCAAAGAAATGAGAAATTCCTTTTCTTCCGTGTGTTGCTACTGCAATTAAATCTGCTCCAATAAGATTAGAGAAGTTAAGAATGCCTTGCTCTATCGTATAATCGTTTACATAATTAACTTCTTGCATTTTTTCAATATTTCCTTCGGTTTTTCTTAAAAATGAGGCAACTAATTTTTCGATTTCTGAAGAACTTTTAAACCTAGATCCTGGCAAATTAACATACACTAAATGCATTTTAGAATCTAGTTTTTCAAACACATCTTTTGCTTTTAAATATTGCCCAATGGCTTCTTCTGAAAAATCGCAAGCAAAAACCACGTTTTCGAAATCCATTAAAATAGGGTTATGTTTAATAACTAAAACAGGGATCTCTGAATGCCTTACAACCTTTTCTGTATTTGAGCCAATTAATGCTTCTTTTATTCCACTAGCTCCTTGTGAGCCCATAATAATCAAATCGGCATTATTCTCTTTAGCAACTTCGTTAACCTCGCTAAATACTTTAAAATGCTTAACTATAGGTGTTACCTTAACCCCTTTTAAATATTCTCTATCTAAAAACTCTTCGAATTTTTTCTCTGCCAGTTTTAAAAAGAAAATAGATTCCATCTGTTTCATATTCTCTGCCTTATTAATAACGGCATTTGAAATTTCTAACATGTGCAACGCTAGTATTTCGGCTTTATTTTTTTTAGCAATCATCGTAGCAGCTTCTAGAGCATACTCAGATTGTTCAGAGAAATCTATAGGTACAATAATTTTTTTCATTTGGTTGTGTTTTTTAAATGGTCATAGAAAACAATTGTGTTTCTGCCTTTTTTTCTTGCAATAACAAATCGAATGCCATGCATATGTTTCTTACAAATGGCTTTCCTTTTTCTGTAACCTGAATTTTGTTAGATTCAATTTCTAACAAGCCATCTAGCTCCATTTCTTTAAGGTTAATAAGCACATCTGGAAGTTCATTAAAATAATTATGATTGCTATTCCAAGTTGTTTTAAATTGACACATAAGGTTTAATATGTGCTTTCTTATAATTAAGTCTATATGGTTTAAAATATGACCTCTATATATTGGTATCTGGTTGTCTTCAATTAATTGATAATAATCTTCTAAACTTTTTACATTTTGAGCAAAGCCATACCAACTATCGCTAATTGAAGAAACTCCTAACCCTATCATGGCTTGAGTTTTAGAAGCTGTGTAACCCATAAAATTTCTATGCAATTTATTTTGTTCTATTGACCTATAGAGTGAATCTGTTTTTAAAGCAAAATGATCCATACCAATCTCAACATATCCAGCTTCTGCAAGTAATTCTTTTCCAAGCTCATATTGTCTTCTTTTAGATTCTGGTGATGGCAAATTTTCTTCTTTAAAACCTCTTTGTCCATTCCCTTTTATCCATGGTACATGCGCATAACTATAAAATGCCAAACGATCTGGCATAAGTTCCTTAGTTTTTTTAATGGTCTCAGCAACATGCTCTTCAGTCTGGAATGGTAATCCAAAAATAATATCATGTCCTACAGAAGTATAACCAATCTCTCTGGCTTGCTCTGTTACTCTTTTAACGTTTACAAAAGGCTGAATTCTATGAATAGCTATTTGAACGCTTATATTATAATCTTGAACACCAAAACTAACACGTCTAAAACCTAAATCATATAGAGTTTGTAAATGGGCTTTAGTTGTATTGTTTGGATGGCCTTCAAAACTAAACTCGTAACCTTCAGCTAAAGTGGCTTTATCTAACAAACCATTAATCAAACGCTTTAAATTATTAGTTGAAAAAAAAGTTGGTGTTCCACCTCCTAAATGTATTTCTTTAATATTTGGTTTTGTGTCAAATAAATTACAGTACAAATCCCATTCTTTCAATATAGCTTTTATATATGGTGACTCTACTTCATGTCTTTTAGTAATACGTTTATTGCAACCACAAAACGTGCATAAACTTTCGCAAAATGGTAAATGCAAATACAGACTTAATCCTTCAGAAGTATTACTCTCTTTAAAAGATTGAATTAAGGTTTTCTTCCACTTTTCAAAAGAAAATGTATCTTCGTTCCAATAAGGCACAGTAGGATAACTGGTATAACGTGGACCGGCAACATTGTATTTATTCACCAAAGAATTTCTCATTCATTTCAAATTCAGTTACAAAAGTAAATTTTAGACCGTTTTTAAAACATGACTTTTATCATATTAGGAACTGCAAAATTTTAAAAGCACTTAATTATTGTGTAACTTTGAGTAAACATTAAACAATATTTTATAATGAAGAAATTAATATTATTTGCGCTATTACTAACTTTAAGTTTTGCTATTGGATGTAAAAAAGAAAAAAAAGAAACTGTAACTGAAACTGAGGTAGTAAAAAGTACAGAAGTTGAAAATGTTTATGTTATAAAACCTGAAGCAACATCTGTAACATGGACTGCGTATAAAACCACAGAAAAAATAGGTGTTGGCGGAGAGTTTAAAACCTTAAATTTTGAAGAAAAATCTGGCTCTACAGTTCAAGAGGCCTTAAATAATTTAAGTTTTTCCATTCCTATAAGTAGTTTATTTACTAATGACGCTACTAATACTCGAGATGAAAAAATAAAAACCTTCTTTTTTGGAGTTATGTTAGATACGTCTTTTCTAAAAGGAACAATTACTTATGCTAATAACGCTTATGTAGCTAGTCTTACAATGAATGGTATTACGAATGATTTACCTCTTGAAGTAAATGTTACTGAAGAAAGACATGTCATTATAAACGCTACTATGAATTTAAAGGATTGGAATGCTTTAGAAGCTTTAGAGGCTTTAAATAAAGTTTGTTTTGATTTGCACAAAGGGACTGATGGTGTTAGTAAAACCTGGGAAGATGTTACTATAGAAATTAATACCACCTTAAGCAAAAACTAAATTATTTAACAAAAATGCTGCCAATTGG
>DFBO01000089.1:0-252 GCA_002366675.1 Flavobacteriaceae bacterium UBA3078 | reverse complement strand
ATGGAGAAAAATAAAACAGGTAAGTAACTAAAATACGCTATTTGCAAAATTATTCTTGTAATCTTTGGAATATTGATTTGATCTTAACTAAAAGCGAACGAACAGATAGTATTTTAAAAATTTTATTAATGATGATATTACTAAAGAATATTATCTAAATAGTTAGTTTTGCAGTTTCATTCTACTTGTTTACCTAGATTCAACCTTGAATTCACATCAAGATATTCTTTCTATCGATATTATTGATTTTTA
>DFBO01000037.1:3257-7735 GCA_002366675.1 Flavobacteriaceae bacterium UBA3078 | reverse complement strand
CATGTTTTGAGCTTTCCGTTGATTAATTTTTTCTTGAAGTTTTTTAGGAAACATAAATCAAAGATACAAAAGCACTTTATGGTTTTTAAAACCTATTGGCTCAAATTTCAGAAATAAAAACATTGTATCTTAGAGCCTTAAAATTTACTTTTATGCAAAAGTTTCTATTACTCTTATTCATATTCCTTTTATCAATTTTAGTGAATGCTCAAGTGTCTTCAAAATATACTATTTCATTTGAAAATGCTGTACATCATGAAGCCAACATTCAAGTCATTTTTACAGATTTAAAATCTGATAATGTCGAATTTAGAATAAGTCGGTCGTCTCCTGGTCGTTATGCTATACACGAATTTGCAAAAAACGTTTATAACGTAAAAGTAACTGATGGTAAAGGAAACCTCTTGAAAACTACTCGTCCAAATCCGTATGCATGGCACGTTTCTGGACATGATGGAACTATAAGAGTTAGTTACACCTTGTTTGCAAATCATGGAGATGGCACCTATGCGCAAGTGGATGAAACTCATGCACACTTAAACATGCCAGCTACATTTATGTATGTTCCAGAATTATCTGAAAAAGACATGGAAATAACCTTTAATGTTCGTGAAGATTTAAACTGGAAAGTAGCTACGCAATTAAAACATCTTGAAGGCGATACATACTATGCAAAAAACCTGCAATACTTTATGGATAGCCCAACTGAAATTGCTAATTATAAAATTCGTTTTTTTGAAGTAGAAAGTCAAACTGTTAGATTGATACTTCATGATGATGCAGCATCAGAAGAAGATTTAGATACATATTTCGAACATATTAAAAAAGTAGTCCTTCAACAAAAAGCTATTTATGGCGAATTACCAGAATTCGATTATGGCGAATACACGTTTCTTGCCTGTTATATGCCAAATGCTAATGGAGATGGTATGGAACATAGAAATTCCACTTATTTGGTAAGCACTCGAAGTTTATCAAAAGGAGGTATCGATCAAAATATTGGGACAGCATCACATGAATTTTTTCACTGTTGGAATGTGGAACGTATTCGTCCGAAAAGTTTAGAGCCTTTCAATTTTGAAGAAGCCAATATGAGTGGTGAATTGTGGTTTGCTGAAGGTTTTACAAGTTATTACGACGATTTAACCTTGTGTCGTGCAGGCATAATTTCGCAATCAAAATACATTACAGAATTAACAGGGTCTTTTAATTATGTGTGGAATTCTCCAGGACGTGATTATTTTAATCCGATTGAAATGAGCTACCAAGCACCTTTTGTAGACGCAGCCAAATCGGTTGATGAAACCAATCGAGAAAACACATTTATTTCTTATTATTCTTATGGAAGTATGTTAGGCTTAGCATTGGATTTATCCTTAAGAGAAAACGGATTAAATCTAGATGATTACATGAAACTCGTTTGGCAAACCTATGGAAAAACTAATACTTTTTACACAATTGAAAACTTAAACGACGCCCTAAATAACTATGCTGGAAAAGACTTTGGAAACAACTTCTTTAACAATTATATATATAAGAGTGGCATGCCAGATTTTAAACATCTTTTTGAAACCGTTGGTGTTCATTTGAGTAACAAAAATCCGAATGTAGATTTAGGTGTTTATGTAAGGCATGGGAAATTAATGAATAACCCTAGAATAAATTCATCTGCTTATCATGCAGAACTCCAAAAAGGCGATAAACTACAAAAAATTGCTGCTACTGAATTAACTGAAAACATGGATTTAAACGAGCTTCTTAAATCCTATAAAGTGAACGATGACGTTGAAGTGGTTTTTGAACGTTTTGGTGAAACAAAAACAACCACGCTTATCCTTCAAGCAGATACATCTTATACAATTTCTTTAATGGAAAGTGATAAAACACCTTTAGATAAAAACTTAAAAACACAAAGAGAAAACTGGTTGCAGGCAAAGAAATAAACTTAAAAATCAAACTTTAATTGTACACTAACTTCTTTTGATTTAGCAACAATTGACTTTTTAGATTTTTCAGTATTCAAATTAGATAGTGAGATTCCAAGTAGCCTCACAGAGTTGTTTAGCCTGTCTTGATATAGCAAGTCTTTGGCAGTTTCAAGAATAACATCTTTATCACTAATAAAATACGGCAAGGTTTTGCTTCTGGTTTGAAGTGTGAAATCGCTATACTTAATTTTTAAAGTCACTGTTTTTCCAGACACCTTGCTTTTAGATAATCGTTTGGAAACCTCTTGAGCGATGTGATCTAATTTCTCAAGCATAAAGATTTCACTCGATAAGTTTTCATGAAAGGTGCGTTCAGCTGCTAAAGATTTTCTAGCTCTGTGTGGCTTCACTTCAGACGTATGAATCCCTCGAACGATGTGATAATAGAATCTTCCAGATTTCCCGAAATTAATATCTAAATACTCTAATGTTTTAGACTTTAAGTCTTTTCCAGTAAAAATTCCTAATTGATACATTTTTTCGGCAGTCACCTTCCCAACACCATAAAACTTTCTAATGTCCAAAGCTTCAAGAAAACTTATAACTTCTTCTGGGTTAACCGTTTTTTGCCCATTAGGTTTGTTGTAATCGCTTGCTACTTTAGCAACAAACTTATTAATTGAAATACCTGCTGAAGCTGTTAAACCAACTTCCTTAAAAATACGTTCTCTTATCTCCTTAGCAATCAAACTAGCACTAGGATTACCTTTTTTGTTTTCAGTAACATCTAAATAAGCTTCATCTAAAGATAATGGTTCTACCTTATCTGTATAATCGTAAAATATCTTCTTAACCTGTTTTGAAATTTCGTGATATCTATCAAATCGAGGTTTCACAAAAATAAGCTCTGGACAATTTCGTCTGGCTTGTGCGCCACTTAAAGCACTTCGTACTCCAAATTTTCTAGCCTCATAACTAGCAGCGCTAACAACACCTCGTGTTCCTCCTCCACCAACAGCTACTGGTTTTCCTTTTAATTCAGGATTGTCCATTTGCTCTACAGACGCATAAAAGGCATCCATATCCACATGAATAATTTTTCGAATTGGTAAATTGTCTGGCATCATGTAAATTTATAATATCTTTATCAAAAATGACGTGTCAAAATGGGTAAAACAGCAATCATTTTAGGAGCTACTGGACTTACTGGAGGTTTGTTACTAGAACAACTTCTTATTGATAGCAGATACAGTAAAATAATCCTCTTTTCAAGAACGACTTGTAATATAAAACATGATAAAATTGAAGAACATCTAGTTGATTTATTAAACTTGACAACTTATAAAGGTCTCTTCATTGCAGATGAGGTGTTTTGTTGTATTGGTACTACTAAGGCCAAAACACCAAACGAAGAACAGTATCTTGAAATAGATTTTGGCATTCCGGTTATGGCTGCTCAACTATGCAAAGAGAATGATATCAATACTTTTTTAGTTGTTTCAGCTTTAGGTGCAGATAAACATAGTACCATTTTTTACAACAGAACTAAAGGCAGAATGGAAGAAGCTGTATTCATGGAGAAAATTCCAAATACGTATATTTTACAACCCTCATTAATTGGAGGAAACAGAAACGAGAAAAGATTAGGAGAATCTATAGCTAAAGTGTTTATTAAAATTCTAAACCCTTTATTATTCGGCTCACTTTCTAAATACAAATCCATACATCCAATAACCATAGCAAAATCAATGGTTATTTTAGTGAATAGTTCTCATCCTTCTGGAAGAATTGTTTCTAATAAGATAAAAAAAATAGTAAAAAATAATGATTGAAATAGAACGTAAATTTTTAATAATAAGTGATGCTTTTAAAGACGAAGCTTATAAAAAAATAAACATTAAACAAGGCTTTTTAAATTCAGATAAAGAAAGAACAGTTCGTGTTAGATTGACTAACAATCAAGGGCTTTTAACAGTAAAAGGTTTGTCTTCTAAGGATGGTTTAACTAGGTTTGAATGGGAAAAAGGAATTTCCAAAACAGATGCTGAAGCGCTTTTTAAGTTGTGTGAAAAAGGCATGATTGAAAAAACCAGATACCTTATAAAATCAGGAAATCACACCTTTGAAGTAGATGATTTTTTTGGCGATAATGAAGGATTAGTAATTGCCGAAATTGAATTAAATCATACCACAGAAACATTTATAAAACCAGAATGGCTAGGTGAAGAAGTTACTGGAAATATCAAATATTATAACTCACAATTAAGCAAACACCCATTTAAAACTTGGTAAAATGAAAACTTTAAAAAATATCACATACTTATTCTTTTATATCCTAACTTTTATTGCTTGTAAACAAGAGAACAATAATGCTTCGTCTGAAAATTTTGAAAAAGAAGCAGACACGATTATAGAAGAGGTTGCTCCTATAGAAGTTGAAAAAACAACCAAAGAATTAAAAGAAGAATTAACAGCGAAAGGCTATCAAACATTCGATTATGTAGATGCGAAAACACAAGACACCATTTTAATGCAACAATATTTTATGGC
>DFBO01000037.1:0-3154 GCA_002366675.1 Flavobacteriaceae bacterium UBA3078 | reverse complement strand
GAGGCATTACAGTTTACAACGTACCAACACTTAAAATGGCAGATAGCTTAGCTAATCTAGATCCTATGGTTAAAGCTGGAAGGTTGGTTATTGAAGTGCATCCTTGGTGGTGTGCGAAAGGGTATTCTTTAAGATGATTTAAAATCGTATTCACGTTCTACTTTACAAATTCTAACATGATACCAATTGTACCATTGCGTTCTGCCCTTTTGTTGTGCTAAAAGATGTTCAGAATGCTGTTTCCAGTTTTTTATAGCCTCTAGACTTTCCCAATAACTTACGGTAATTCCTACTTGATTCCTAGCAGATTCAATGCCTAGAAATCCTTTTTGTTGTCTGGCAAGAGTTTCCATTTTTTCGGCCATTTCAGAATAGCCTTCTATGTTTTCATTTTGGGTTGAGGTAAAAATAACTGCGTAATAAGGTGTTGTTTTAGTCATTGTAAATACCAATATTAAGTTCGCCTTTATCATTCATAGTCGCTCTAAACATGCCAGAAGTATTAAACTCTGTAACCATATTCCCATTCTTATCGACTGCAATAATGCCTCCATCTCCACCAAGTTCTGGCACTTTTTTCTGAATCACTTCCTTAGCAGCTTCTGATAATGTTAGCCCTTTATATTCCATTAAAGCAGAAATATCGTGGGCTACCATAGCACGAATAAAAAATTCTCCCCAACCAGTACTTGAAACAGCACATGTGTTGTTGTTTGCATAAGTTCCAGCTCCAATAATTGGTGCATCGCCAACGCGTCCCCAACGTTTGTTTGTCATTCCTCCTGTTGAGGTTCCAGCTGCAAGGTTTCCATCTTTATCTAAAGCTGCACAACCAACGGTTCCAAACTTGGAGTTTTTTATAGCTGCATCATAAAAAACTATTTTATTATCTGCTTTCTCTATATCATCTGGAGCTTTAACAGAAGATGATTTTTCTTCATATTCTTTAACACGCTTTAAAGAATTCATACTCTTTTCAGTATAAAAATAGGTTGTATCTACAATTTCTAAGTCTTGTTCTTTAGCAAAAGTATCTGCTCCATATCCAGCCAACATAACATGTGGTGAGTTTTCCATGACTGCTCTTGCCAAATCAATTGGGTTTTTTACGGTTCGTGTTCCAGCAGAGGCTCCTGCATTTAAGGTTTTACCATCCATAATAGAAGCATCTAGTTCATTTGTTTCAGCATTTGTAAAAACAGCACCTTTTCCAGCATTAAACAACGGCGAATCTTCCATGATATTAATAGTTTCTTGAACAGCATCTATACTGCTTCCTCCATTTTTTAAAATGTTATATCCTACACGAATGGCTTCTTCTAATTTTAATTTATATGCTTCTTCAGCTTCGGCTGACATATATTCTCGTGAAATATTACCTGCTCCTCCATGAATCACTATAGCAAATTGATTGATTTTTAGATCAACTTTTTCTTTTAACTCAACCATCGTGTCTTTAGTTGCTTCTCTACTATTTGTTAGAGTTTTAAGTTCTTCTTCATTTTTACAACTTGAAAAAACAACTAATATGGCTAAAAAATGAATGTAATTTTTCATGTCTGATTATGTTAATATGAGTGGTTTAAAGTTAGTTTTTTAGAAATAAAGCTTCAAGAAAAAACGACTTTTTATTCCTATCTTTGCAACTAAATTTAATAATCAGTAAAAAAACAAGTAATATGGAAGCCATAGCTACCGATTTCGGAATAGAAAAAGCCCTAAAACAATTAGGAGTTAAAGATATAAATGAAGGAACTTCTACAGGTTCTAATAACTTTTCAAATGGAGACATTATTGAAAGTTATTCTCCAGTTGATGGGAGGTTAATTGGAAAAGTAAAAACAACAACAAGAGCTGATTACGACAAAGTGATGAACGCAGCAACCAAAGCATTCAAATCTTGGAGAGATGTTCCTGCGCCTCAACGTGGAGAAATTGTACGTCAGTTTGGAAACAAATTAAGAGACTTAAAAGAACCATTAGGAAAATTGGTTTCTTACGAAATGGGAAAATCTTTACAAGAAGGTTATGGCGAAGTTCAAGAAATGATTGATATCTGTGATTTTGCTGTTGGATTATCAAGACAATTAAACGGCCAAACAATTCCGTCTGAACGTCCAGGACACGTGATGAGAGAACAATGGCATCCAATAGGTGTTGTTGGAATTATTTCAGCATTTAACTTTCCAGTAGCTGTTTGGGCTTGGAATACTGCTTTAGCTTGGATTTGTGGTGATGTTTGTGTTTGGAAAGGGTCTGAAAAAGCGCCTTTATGTTCTATCGCTTGTCAGAATATCATAGCTGATGTTTTAAAAGAAAACAACTTACCAGAAGGTATTTCTTGTATCATCAATGGCGATTATAAAGTTGGTGAAATGATGACGACTGATTCTAGAATCCCTTTAGTTTCTGCTACAGGCTCTACTAGAATGGGACGAATAGTTGGTGCAACAGTTGCTGAACGTTTTGGGAAATCTTTATTAGAATTAGGCGGAAACAATGCGATTATTATTACACCAACTGCCGATTTAAAAGTGGTTGTTCCTGGTGCTGTTTTTGGCGCTGTTGGAACTTGTGGACAACGTTGTACATCAACAAGAAGATTGATTATTCACGAATCTGTTTATGATAAAGTAAGAGACGCAATTGTTGGTGCTTATGGGCAATTAACGATTGGGAATCCTTTAGATGAAAAAAATCATATTGGTCCACTTATTGATCATGATGCTGTAAATACGTATTTAGCTGCTATTGAAAAAGCAACAGCTGAAGGCGGAAATGTACTAGTTGAAGGTGGTGTTTTAAAAGGCGAAGGTTACGAAAGCGGATGCTACGTGAAACCAGCTATTATTGAAGCAGAAAATCATTTTGAAATTGTACAGCATGAAACCTTTGCTCCAATTTTATATTTAATGAAATATTCTGGGGAAGTAGAGAATGCTATTGCAAAACAAAATGGTGTGGCTCAAGGATTATCTTCAGCAATCATGACAAACGAAATGAAAGAAGCTGAAAAATTCCTGTCTTATGCTGGATCAGATTGTGGAATTGCCAATGTAAACATCGGTACTTCAGGTGCTGAAATTGGTGGAGCTTTTGGTGGTGAAAAAGAAACAGGAGGAGGACGTGAGTCTGGATCTGATGCTTGGAAAGT
>DFBO01000179.1 GCA_002366675.1 Flavobacteriaceae bacterium UBA3078 | reverse complement strand
TTTATCTTCAGAAACTAATGGAAATGCTTCTTGAATACTAGCAATGTCTGGAAATATAACTAACGAAGCCAAAGCCACAATAATCCAAGGCCAAGGACGTAATGCATAATGCATGATATTAAAGAAGAAAGTGGCTCCAATAGCATGATTTTCGTTTTTTGCAGCTAACATACGTTGTGCAATATAACCTCCTCCTCCTGGTTCGGCTCCTGGATACCACGAACTCCACCATTGTACTGCTAATGGAATAATTAATAAGGTAATAAGTGCTTCAGTATTACTAAAATCTGGTAAAATGTTTAATTTATCAACTACGTTTTCATGTTGAAGTAAGGCGTCTAAACCTCCTACTTCTGGTAATCCAACTACATAATAAGCAGCTCCAAGTGCTCCTGCCATTGCAGTAAAAAATAAAATAAAATCGGTATAAACTACGCCTTTAAAGCCACCCAAAGCACTAAATATAACTGTTATAGTTCCTGCATAAACAACCGTTTCCCAAGGTTGTAAACCCAACATAATAGCGCCAATTTTTATAGCTGCCAAAGTCACAGCAGACATAGCAAGAATGTTAAATATAATTCCCAAATAAATAGCTCGAAAGCCTCTTAAAAATCGAGCAGGAGCACCACCATAACGTAACTCGTAAAATTCAATATCTGTATTTACATTAGATTTTCGCCATAACTTAGCATACACAAAAACAGTAAGTAACCCTGTTAGCAAGAAAGCCCACCATACCCAATTTCCAGAAACACCATTTGTTCTTACAATATCTGTTACCAAATTCGGTGTGTCTGTAGAGAACGTGGTTGCAACCATAGAAACTCCTAATAACCACCAAGGCATGTTTCTTCCTGATAAAAAATATTCAGCTGCAGATTTTCCTGATTGTTTGGAAACGTAAATTCCTATAAAGAGTGTGATTGCAAAAAAGATCACAATAAGTGAAATATCTAGTGTAGATAGATTTACCATAAGTACTTTGTGTTAATCATTATTTTAAATTACACCTTTTTAATGACATTAGTTACAATTCCCCAAATTACAAAATCGTTTGTATCTGTAATTCTTATAATAGGATAATTAGGGTTTTCAGGTTGTAACCAAACACCTTCTGTATCTACCTTCAAGCGTTTAACTGTAAATTCTCCATCTAAAAAACAGACTGCTATTTTGTTGTGTGATGGTTCTAAGCTTCTGTCAATTACTAGTAAATCGTTATCGTCTAATCCTGCTCCTATCATAGATTGTCCACTAACACGAGCATAAAATGTCGCTAACTTATTTTTTACAAGTATGTTGTCTAAAGAGAGTCTTTCTTCCTTAAAATCTTCTGCTGGAGATGGAAACCCAGCTGAAATTCCTGTGTCGAAAAAAGTAGCTCCAGAATGCTCTGAAAAATCAGGAGTAAAAAAAGTTAGTGTTTTAGATTTGTGTAGTAGCATATTATTTTACTTTTAAAATATCATTAATATTCGTTGTATATCTTGGAGACAAGCGTTCTTGACGCATTTTCCACGTACGTTCTAAATCTTGATTCCCAAGTTTTATTTTATAATCCTTATACTTTTTGTTTATACCATCAATGGCAGTCATTAATGGTTTGTGTTTCTGGTTTTCCTGCTCAAATATATTTAATTGATGGCTGTAAGTTGGTACCAAACCTGTAACAATAACTCCAGCTCGTTTATATTTTATGCCTTTCTTAAAAATTGATGTAACAGCTTCTACCGCATACTTGCAAATAGTTAATGTTGAATCTGTGGGATAGGACAATTTTACTGTTTTACTAACACGGTGTTGCTCTAAGTCTTTTTTGTGTCTATCGCTACTTAATAGAACTATTATCATGTAACAACTAGACTCTTGCTTACGCAATTTTTCAGCGCAACTTGTTGCAAATGTTGATATGCGTTCTTTTATATTTTCAATATCAGAAAAAGTATATTCAAAGCTTCGTGTTGTAGCTATGACTTTTTTAGATTTGACTTCGTCTAATGCAATTTTTGGGATACCTTCTAAATCTTTTTTAAGTTTCCATTCTGTAATTGAAAAATTCTTTCGAACCCAATCATCTGATAGTTGTGTGAAATCGAATGCTTTTTTACATCCTTTTTCAGCTAATCGCCTTTTCAATCCACGTCCAATTCCCCAAACATCTTCTAACGCAATCCACTTTAGAGCTTTTAAACGTTTTTCTTCTGAATCTATAACATAAACTCCATTTGTTTCATCTGGAAATTTCCTTGCAATTTTATTGGCTACTTTGCTAAGCGCTTTTGTTGGTGCAACACCAACACTTGTTGGAATACCTGTCCATTTTAAAATACGTTTTCTTATTTGTGAGCCGTAATTATCAAAATTATAGGCATCAAATCCTTTAAACTCCAAGAAAGCTTCGTCTATACTGTAAACTTCTACATCAGGGGAAAATTGTTGTAAAATAGACATCACTCGATTACTCATGTCTCCATACAATGGATAATTTGATGATAGAACCTTTATATTATTCTTTTTACAAAAGCTTTCCCATTTAAAAATTGGAGCTCCAAAAGGGAGTTCTAAGGCCTTGGCTTCATCGCTCATAGAAATAACACAACCATCGTTATTACTTAAAATAGCAATAGGTTGTTCTTGCAAACTTGGATTAAAAACCCGTTCGCAAGAAGCGTAAAAATTATTGCAATCTACAAGAGCATACATGGTTTAAAGATATTGAATATTCTATGTTGATTATAATGGATTTCAACAATTTTTAAACATTCTTTTTTCCTTATAAATTACAGCTAGTAATTTCGGTAACTCTTAAGGTATTAACCATTCCTTTTGCTTGAATTGGCATAGCTGCCAAACTAACAAGCATATCTCCAACTTCTAAATATCCTTTTTTACAAGCAATAGTATTAACGTCTTCAATAGTTTCGTCTGTGCTTACAAACTTATCATAGAAGAAAGCTTTAACTCCCCAAAGTAAATTTAGTTGAGTTAGAATACGTTTATTAGAAGTAAACACTAAAATATGAGCACTTGGTCTCCAAGCTGATATTTGAAATGCTGTATAACCACTATTTGTTAATGTTGAAATAGCTTTAGCATCAATCTCGTTAGCCATATTTGCAGCGTGATAACAAATAGATTTTGTAATGTATCTCTTGGTACGAATATGTGGAGGTATTTGAGGTACTTTTATTAAGGAAGAATCTTCAACACTTTTAATAATGTTAGACATTTGCTTAATAACCTGTACAGGATAGCTCCCAACTGAAGTTTCGCCGGATAACATAACGGCATCTGCTCCATCCATAACCGAATTTGCTACATCATTTACTTCTGCACGTGTTGGAGTTAAACTGGAAATCATAGTCTCCATCATTTGGGTTGCTATAATAACAGGTATTCTTGCTTGTTTAGCTCTTAATACTAATTTCTTTTGAATCAATGGAACTTCTTCTGCAGGAATTTCTACACCTAAATCTCCTCGAGCTACCATTAATCCATCGCAATATGCGACGATTTTATCAATGTTTTCTACAGCTTCTGGCTTTTCAATTTTAGCAATAATGGGTATTTTATGAACGCTATTATTATTTATTAACTCTGCAAGTTGCATTAAATCTTCTGCATTACGAACAAAGGATAATGCCATCCAATCTACTTTTTGTTCTATAGCAAATAAAGCATCTTCTATGTCTTTTTCTGTAAGCGCAGGTTGCGAAATATTCGTGTTTGGTAAATTTACTCCCTTTTTTGAACGTAATGGTCCTCCTTGAATAACTCTTGCTTTTACTTCGCTTTTTGAGTCTGTAGAAACCACTTCAAAGATTAACTTTCCATCGTCTAAAAGAATTCTTTCACCAGGTTTTGCGTCTTGAGGGAACTTATCGTAAGTCATGTAGACACGTTTTTTTGTGCCTTCAAAACGTTTTCCTGTCGCAAAAATAATTTCATCTCCTTCATTAACAAAAACCTCTCCTTTCATTGTGCCTACACGCAATTTCGGCCCTTGTAAATCTGCTAGAATTGCAGCATTATAATCAAACTCTTCATTTAATTCACGTATCATTTTAATACGTTCTTCTACATCTTTATAATGAGCATGAGAAAAATTAATTCTAAACACATTAACTCCTTCATCAAGCATACCTTTTAGTATTTCTTTCGTACTTGTGGCTGGTCCTAATGTGGCAACAATTTTGGTTTTTTTTCTTTTTAACATTAATTGAAAATTAAATTATTTTTTGATTTAAGTTGATTTACATCTATTAAATAAGCTGTCACAATGTGAGCAATATCTTGAATGTAACTTACAATTCTCTGGCTTTTTTTAGTGCTTAATTGGTCGTCGTTAATCTTTAATATATAGTTTACTTTTTTAAATTCTGGAAGCAAATAGAACGCTTCAGTTACTTTTCCTGTGTCATTAAATAAACTATTACCAATAGCAGAATTAAGGGTTTCTATTTTACACATATTAGAAACTAGATTCCAAATTATAAGCTGTTTATCGTCTTCCCATTCAAATATCGAATACTGTGAAGAGTTACTAAAATCTAAGTCTTTTTCTCTTCGTTTAAGATTGAGATTTAACTTCGTGTTTAATAAATAAGCAAGCCTATAATCTTCAATAGATGTATGAATACCAATAAGAGTGAAAGACGTTTCATCAAAAAAATCTTCTAGACTAAGTTTCTTAACAGCCATAACTTACTTTGATTTGTAAATATAATATTAAAAACGATTAATTCTGTTAAGTAAAAGGTAATCTTAAAAGGAATTTGTTACGAAATCGTTATAGTTGTAACGAATTATATTTCTCTAGAAATTTGACTTTGAAACACAAAAAAAGCTCGTTTTGATGCTTTCTCTTCTGCTTTCTTTTTAGAGGTAGCTCTTGCTTTTGAAACTACTTTCTCTTCTATAGAAAGTTTAACAGAAAAATGTCTTACATCATCATTTCCGGTATCTTCATAAACATCGTAGTTGAAGGTTTTCTTTTCTTTTTGGCACCATTCTATCAACAAACTTTTATAGCTTATTACTTTGCCTTCTAATTTTTCAATATCTACATAAGGAATAATCACCTTTTTGTAAATAAATTTTTCACAGTATTTATAGCCTTTATCAAGAAAAATAGCTCCTACAAGTGCTTCAAACAAATTGCCATGAATATTGTCTCCAAATTGCCCTTTAGGTATTTTACTTTTCACAAGGCTTATTAAGTTTAAGTCTTTACCGAGTTCGTTTAAGTGCTCACGACTTACAATCTTAGATCGCATTTTTGTTAAATAGCCTTCGTCTCCACTTGGAACTTCAATATATAAATGCGAAGCAATAACAGCTCCAAGCATAGCATCTCCCAGAAACTCCAACCTCTCATAATTAATAATATGACCTTCTTTATCTCTAATATTCATAGAACGATGTGTGAATGCCGTTTTATAGAAATTTAAAGATTTTGGTTTAAACCCTAGAATTTTATTAATGGACACAAAAAAATTCCCGTCTTTTTTAGAACGGGAATTTAATATGTTTCGAATGTTTTTCATTCGTTAGTCTAATCTAATTTTTTAAATAATACACAGGCGTTGTGTCCACCAAAACCAAATGTATTACTCATAGCAACTTTAACGTCTCGTTTTTGTGCTTTGTTTAATGTTAAATTTAGTTCAGGATCAATATTTTCATCAACAACCTTATGGTTAATTGTAGGAGGAACAATACCATGTTCCATAGCTAAAATAGCAGCTATAGATTCTATAGCTCCAGCAGCTCCCAACAAATGTCCAGTCATAGATTTTGTTGAATTAATATTAATATTTTTTGCGTGGTCACCAAAAACTTCAGAAATAGCTTTTAATTCAGCAACATCTCCTAGAGGTGTTGATGTGCCATGCGTGTTGATATGATCAACTTCTTCAGGTTTAACTCCAGCATTTTCTAAACAATTTTTCATTACAGCAATAACGCCAATACCATCAGGATGTGGTGCAGTCATATGGTGAGCATCAGAAGATAAACCTCCTCCAAGTACTTCAGCATAAATTTTTGCTCCTCTTGCTTTAGCATGCTCATAATCTTCAAGAATTATTGCTCCAGCACCTTCACCTAATACAAAACCATCTCTGGTTGCGTCAAAAGGCCTTGAGGCTGTTTCTGGGCTTTCATTTCTTGTTGACAAGGCATGCATGGCATTAAAACCACCCATACCAGCTATAGTTACTGCTGCTTCACTTCCACCAGTTACAACTACATCGCAATGTCCTAAACGTATATAGTTTAAAGCATCAATCATAGCGTTTGCTGATGAAGCACATGCAGATACAGTCGTATAATTAGGACCCATAAAACCATGTTTAATAGAAATGTTTCCTGGAGCAATATCTGCAATCATTTTAGGAATAAAAAACGGATTAAATCTTGGTGTTCCATCTCCAGCTGCAAAGTTTAAAACTTCATCTTGAAATGTTTCCAATCCTCCAATTCCTGCTCCCCAAATGACACCAACTCTTAATTTATTAATAGCATCTAAATCTAATTTAGAGTCTGCAATAGCTTCATCTGAAGCTACCATTGCATACTGTGTAAATCGATCCATTTTACGTGCTTCTTTTCTATCAAGAAAATCGGTGGCATTAAAGTTTTTTAATTCACAAGCGAATTTTGTTTTGAACTTTTCAGTATCAAAATAAGTTATTGGTGCAGCACCACTTTTCCCACTCAATAAGGCATCCCAAAATTCATCTTTGGTATTACCAATAGGTGTTAATGCTCCTAAACCAGTAATTACAACTCGCTTTAATTCCATAAATTTGTGTGAATTATTTTGCTGCTTCTATGTAAGAGATAGCTTGACCAACTGTTGCAATATTTTCAGCTTGATCGTCTGGAATTTGAATATCAAATTCTTTTTCGAATTCCATTATTAATTCTACAGTGTCTAATGAATCTGCTCCTAAATCGTTTGTGAAGCTAGCTTCAGTTACAACCTCGTTTTCATCAACACCTAATTTGTCTACGATAATCGCTTTTACTCTTGATGCAATGTCTGACATAATCTTTTAATTTTAAGTTTTAATTAGTTGGCAAAAATAAAAAACTTTATTTTTAAAACACACCTTTCGTTTAAAAATGTGCAGGTAATTTACTAAAATAACCCTGAAGTATTTCAATTTTGCCTTCTAATTGTTAATTTTTATTCTTTTTTTTGTTCGAATATAAGAACATTATTATCTGTAAAATGAAATGAGCTTGGTAATTTTGCTGAACATTGTTGTAAATTCAATTTTCGAATTACATCTGACATTAATTTTAAATTAAAAACCAACAGATGAAACGAGTTGTAATTTTTGCGTCCGGAAGTGGTACTAATGCTGAAAATTTAATAAAGTTTTTTCACAACAGAGATAATGCGTCTGTTATTCAGGTATTGACTAACAATCCTCATGCCAAAGTTTTAGACAGAGCAAAAAAACTAGATGTTAGTGCTCTATCATTCAACAAAATAGCTTTTACTGAAACACATGATGTATTAAATATCCTAAAAGTTAATAATCCTGATTTAATTATTCTTGCTGGATTTTTATGGAAATTTCCTGAAGTTATTTTAAATGAATTCCCTAAAAAAGTCATTAATATTCATCCTGCTTTATTACCAAAATATGGAGGAAAAGGCATGTATGGACATCATGTTCATGATGCTGTCGTGAAAAATAAAGAAAAAGAAACTGGTATCACTATTCATTATGTTAATAAACATTATGATGAAGGCGCCATAATTTTTCAAGCAAAATGTGCTGTTGAAACAAGTGATTCTGCTGAAGATGTAGCAAAAAAGATCCATGAATTAGAAATGGAACATTTCCCGAAAGTGGTTGAGGCATTATTAAATGAGTAAAAAAAAGAAAAAATATTACACAGTCTGGAAAGGACATCATACTGGTGTTTTTGAGTCTTGGGACGATTGCAAAGCGCAAATAAAAGATTTTCAAGGTGCTCAATACAAATCTTTTGAAACTTTTGATGCTGCAAAAAAAGCTTTAAAAGGAAACTATAGAGATTATATTGGTAAGAGCAAGAAATTTAACAGCGAACTTTCTGAAGAAAAGCTTAAAAAAATAGGTCAACCTAACTACAATTCTATTTCTGTTGATGCTGCATCTAGTGGTAATCCAGGGAAAATGGAATATCGTGGTGTGGACACTAAATCAAAAAAGCAGCTTTTTAAACAAGGTCCTTTTGAAGAGGGCACAAATAATATTGGTGAGTTTTTAGCCATTGTTCATGGTTTGGCATTTTTGAAACAAAATAATAGTGATAGAATAATTTATACAGACTCTAAAAC
>DFBO01000270.1:4069-5232 GCA_002366675.1 Flavobacteriaceae bacterium UBA3078 | reverse complement strand
TTCTGATTAGTAAGATGGTTTGTTACTAATTGTGGCGTGTTTAGTAAATCTTCATTTAAACTGAAATTAAATTCTTCTGTAACAGAATTTTCTAAGGCTTTAGTTTTGCTCTTTTTTAAAATGGCATTTACATGAGCAAAATGGTTGTCGTAAATAAACTGAATAGCTGAAGATTTATATTTATCTAAATTTAAATTTAGGTCTTCTTGAAGCGTATTTTGTAAAATGTTGCTTAGCTTATTAGGATTAGTAACAAACATCAATGAAGCTTCGTCGCTCAAGTTTTCTTTAATACTTTCAAAATAAGATCTATCGCTTAATGTGGTATTATTTTGGTAATTGGCAATGATGCTTTGCAGAGTTTCAATTGAATTTGAAAAAACAAAGAAATTATCGACTATACAATACATGTTTGCGTTTGAAAAAGTAATTAAAGGCGAAAATGCGCTATTAAATAAATCAGATTGACTAAAGCTGTAAATATTTATTTGTCGGTAGGTTTCAATTAAAGATTGCTCATTAGACAAGGCATTATCGGTTGATGTTTCGTCTAAAGAATTTAAAACTATAGCTTTTTGGTTGCCTTCAAAAATAACACCTACTTCACTAATGTTATCAAATAAAGTGGTTTCTATTAAGAGAGAGTCTTTTTGGTTGAATTTACTCAGATTCTTTTTAAAATTCGCATAATTATTAAATGTAAAACTTAAAAAGCCATCGCTTTCTGCTGGTGTTATTTTAGCTAATAAATTTTCTTGAGGAATGTTGTTTTTAAATACATTTATAATACTATTAGTAGAATCTGAGGCAATGGTAATTCCGTTAAATATAATTTCATCTTGTTTTAAGTCAACATCAACCAATAATTTGTTTGTCAAATTAATTTTTGATGTTGAATCTTTTATAAAAATGGCATTAAATAGGTTTTCCTTTTTTTCGTTTATTAAAATAGAAAGCTGATTATTTTCATTGGCTGTTTTTAAAAGATCAAGAATTTCTGGGTCTTGATGCTCTTTGTTGATTGATTGCGTTAGTAAATCAAGAGTCGAAGCGCCAATCAATAAACTGTCTTTTATACTGCTATAAACTGTTTCTTTATTGATAGTGACTTTTTTATAAGTAAGGGTTTCAGTCTTTATTGTTTCAACTGAATGATTAGGAAT
>DFBO01000270.1:694-3939 GCA_002366675.1 Flavobacteriaceae bacterium UBA3078 | reverse complement strand
GAGCTGTTTTCTGGAATGTAATCTGAAGGGCTACTTAATTTATTGTCTTTACTACAACTGCTAACTAATAATAATATACTTATGAAATAAAAAATTCCTTTCATTTAGTTTGAGGGTTTAATGCAAATATAATAAGTTATAGTTTTAATTTTAGCTGTTCTGGTAAGAGTCTAAATGTTTTTCTATGATACTCAGTAATTCCATACTTTTTTATAGCATTTCTGTGTTCTTTTGTTGGGTATCCTTTATTTTTCTTCCAATTATACATTGGGAAACTAGCATCTAACGCTTCCATATAATCATCTCTATAGGTTTTTGCTAGTATGGATGCAGCTGCAATAGAAAGGTATTTACTATCTCCTTTAATAATAGTTTGATGTGGAATATTTAAGAATTGTTTAAACCTGTTGCCATCTACAATTATAAATTCAGGAGTAGTTTTTAATTTTTCTATGGCTTTATGCATGGCTAAAATTGACGCGTTAAGAATATTTATTTCATCAATTTTATCTGGAAACACATGTGCAACACTAAAAGCTAAAGCGTGTTCTTCGATATAAGGTCTTAATTGATTACGCTTTTTCTCTGATAATTGCTTAGAATCATTCAAAATGGAATTTTTAAATCCTTCTGGAAGAATAACTGCAGCAGCTGTTACAGGGCCACATAAACAGCCTCTGCCAGCTTCGTCTGTGCCACATTCCAGCATGTTGTTTGAGTAGTTAAATTTAAGCATTTATATAAATCTTAAGATTAAGACGTTATTTTAAATTGTAATATTGCCTATTAATAAATTAATTCCAATAAGATATTTTCTATTTTTGACGAAAATTACATTATTATATTTATTTGTATTAAAAAATAAATTCAAAATCTGACATAGACAAGTTGCAAGGTCTAAAAAATAATTATGAGGAAAATATTTTTAGCATTTTTTTTATTTTGTATTGTTAATATTGGGTTTTCTCAAATTACGCCTACTGTAAATAAAGATCAAAATCAAGATGGTTTAATAAAAAATGATGACTATCAAAACGATTTAAGTAAGGGTTCAACAAAAAGCACTAGTAATAAAAATATTAAGAATAAAGAGGCGAAAATAGACATGTATTTAATTGTATCTCATAAAAGTGATACAACTTATGTAGATACAACACTTACAGTTAGAAAAGAGTATAAGTTTAATTATTTACGAAAAGATAATTTTAACCTCATGCCTTTTTCAAATGTTGGTCAATCTTATAATACGTTAGTCTATAATTTTAATGATAATAATTTAATGCCCTCTTTTGGTGCAAGAGCAAGGCATTTTAATTATATGGAAATAGAAGATATAAATTATTATCATGTGCCTACGCCTTTCACAGATCTATATTATAAAACAGCCTTCGAGCAAGGACAACAAGTAGACGCCTTTTTTACAGCAAATACATCCAAACAGTTTAATTTTTCAATTGCTTATAAAGGATTAAGATCTTTAGGCAAGTATCAACATGCGTTAACCAGTACAGGGAATTTTAGATTTACTTCAAGTTATAAGACTAAGAATAATAGATATATAGCAAATGGGCACATAGTTATGCAAGATTTATTAAATGAAGAAAATGGAGGTTTGCAAGATACTAATGTTACATATTTTGAAAATGGGAATCCAGAATTTAAAGATAGAGAGCTGTTAGCTGTTAATTTTGAAGATGCTGAGAATATATTAAAAGGGAAGCGATTCTATTTGAATCATAAATATGTTATCAATAAAAAGATAGATTCATTAACTAAAAATAAATTGAGTGTTGGACAAATTATATCTTTTGAGGATAGATATTACGAATACAATCAGGAAGATCAAACCGATTATTTTGGGGAAGCATTTCAAGATGAAGATTTAAGAGATAGAGTTACGTTAGAAGATTTCAACACCCAGTTATATGTAGATTACAGTAACAACATAATTGGAAGCATACAATTTAATGCAGGTTATAATAATTATAATTATGGATATGATAAGGTGACTTATATAGACAATAGTTTAATTACCAATAGGCTAAAAGGAGGAGTTATATCCATTGGTGGAGCATATTATAAAAACATTAAAAAATTCAATGTAGAAGGTGAATTTGGAATAAATGTTTCTGGAGATTTTGAAGGAAACTTTATTAAAGGTAGAGCCTCTTATCAATTTACCGATGATTTAACTTTTAGTGCCCAAATAGACCACAATTCGAAAGCACCTAATTATAATTATTTATTATATCAAAGTGTCTATAAGAATTATAATTGGAAATCAAATTTTAATAATACAGAAACTCAGAATATTGAATTTGCATTAAAATCAAATAAAATAGCAAATGTGTCATTTAGTTTAACCTCAATAAATGATTATTTGTATTTTAAAAAAGAATCAGTTTCTGGTCTTGTTAAGCCCTTTCAGAATGATGATTCAATTAGCTATTTAACTATTAAATTAGAAAAAGAAATTAAGTATAAGAAGTTTGCTTTAGACAATACTATTGTATATCAAACAACTCAGGATGATAATCAAGTATTTAATGTCCCAGAAATTGTCACAAGAAATACACTATATTATTCAAATCATTTTTTTAAGAAAGCCCTTTTCTTGCAAACAGGGATCACATTTAATTACTTCTCAAGTTATTATATGAATGGTTACGATCCATTATTAGCAGAATTCTATACTCAAACAGATAGAGAATATGGAGGCTTCCCAAGATTCGATTTCTTTGTAAACGCAAAAATTCAACAAGCAAGAATTTTTATTAAAGCAGAACATATTAATTCTGCTTGGACTGGTTACGATTTTTATTCTGCGCCAAACCATCCTTATCGTGACTTTGTTATTCGTTTCGGTTTAGTCTGGAACTTCTTTTTGTAGTATATCAAATTTTTTCTTTAGCGTTACCCTTCCTTAGATCAGGGTCAGGCTTTCGGCAGTCGCTCTTTGCAAGGAGCTCCAACAAATGCCTTAATCCTTAACGCGAGACTTGGACTAGTTACTATATAATAGAATTTAGCATAAAAGTTTCGAGTCAAATAATAGTTAGCACACCTGTTCTATTTTAAATAAAACAATCAAAATGTATTCAAGGCAGTATATTATTAACCTTTCATTTTATATCAACACACTGGTTTTTTCAATAAAAGAAATTATATAAGCCACAGATAATAAATGATTTAAAAGTTAATTAAAAAAAAGATTAAAAAAAGATTAAAAAAGTTTGTTAGTGATA
>DFBO01000270.1:0-491 GCA_002366675.1 Flavobacteriaceae bacterium UBA3078 | reverse complement strand
GTTGTTAAATAATATTTAAGAATTAACGATGAAGAGTTTGATCCTGGCTCAGGATGAACGCTAGCGGCAGGCTTAACACATGCAAGTCGAACGGTAACAGGAATTAGCTTGCTAATTTGCTGACGAGTGGCGCACGGGTGCGTAACGCGTATACAATCTACCTTTTACAGGGGGATAGCCCAGAGAAATTTGGATTAATACCTCATAGTATATAGACTTGGCATCAAGATTATATTAAAGATTTATCGGTAAAAGATGAGTATGCGTTCTATTAGCTAGATGGTAAGGTAACGGCTTACCATGGCAACGATAGATAGGGGCCCTGAGAGGGGGATCCCCCACACTGGTACTGAGACACGGACCAGACTCCTACGGGAGGCAGCAGTGAGGAATATTGGACAATGGGCGAGAGCCTGATCCAGCCATGCCGCGTGCAGGAAGATGGCCCTATGGGTTGTAAACTGCTTTTATACGGGAAGAACCACATCTAC
>DFBO01000034.1 GCA_002366675.1 Flavobacteriaceae bacterium UBA3078 | reverse complement strand
ACCTATATTTTAGAGATGGCTACCCAATATGATGAAATCGTTAATTTTTTTTCGGAATTCTCTGATTATTCTTTAGATTATCTTATGGAAGCAAGGATTATGTTAGAAGGTGAGTTTGCACGATTAGCAGCCTTAAATGCAAGCCAGGAAGAAATCGATGTGATTGAAAGAATTTTTAATGAAATTGCCAGTTCTAAGGACTTAAATACCTTTTTCGTCAAAGATTTGGAATTTCATTTAACCATAGCTAAGGCAACCCATAATCCTATCATGAATGGATTGATGAAAATTATAGGAGAGATGTTATATAAAGAAACTCAGAAGATTATTGAAATATCCAAAGATACCAGGGTAAATACCATTGAAATTACCAGGAATTTGGTTCAGGCGATTAAACAACGAAATGCCGAACAAGCGAAAGAATGGATGAGCAAACATATTAGGAATATTAGAGCATCTTTAGAATGACACTTAATCTCACTAATGATGAGCATATTGCTTCTTTTTTATAAAAATAAGAAGGAAAACTATTAAATCTGGGTCTATCTATTTTTAGATAAGATAAAGATATAAATTTTGGGGAGGGAGATGATAATTATGTGAATATGAATAAGTAAGTAAGATATGATTTTTTACAAAGTGAACTGCAAAAATTCAGAAAATAATTTAAAAAAAATCTAAAAAAAGGTGATTCATTATGAAAAGTAAGTTACTTGTGTTTAGTCTTGTAGTAGTTATGTGTGTTGTTTTTTCATTAAGTGTTTTTGCAAACGATAAGGTTGTAAGGATACCTATTGGTCTTGATCCAAAAACAGTTGATCCAACATTAGTTTTTGGTACTTCAATCAAATGGGTATCTGATCAATTATTTTTACCTCTTATTAGGTTTGATCTTAATAAATTGGAGGCTGTACCTTGTCTGGCGACCTCCTGGGAGGTATCGGATGATAATCTTGTCTGGACCTTTCATCTTAGAAAAGATGTAAAATGGACCGATGGTAATCCTGTTACTGCACATGATATAGAATATGGAACTAAACGAATTATTGATCCAGCTACTGCTTCACCATTAGCTAATTTTTTTTACATAATTAAAAATGCAAAAAAGGTTAATACTGGTGAATCTAATGATCTTTCTTCTGTTGGAATTAAAGCAATTGATGATTATACAATCCAATATACCGTGCAATACTCTGCCGCATACTTTCTTTCTATAATTGCACATGTTACTGCTGCTGTCCCTAGTTGGGTTATAGAGGAATATGGTGATAAATGGACCGATCCCGAGAATATTGTTACGAATGGTGCTTATAAATTAAAGAGTTGGGCTCATTACAACGAAATAATTCTGGTAAAAAATGAGGATTATTTTGATGCTGATAAAGTGCAGATTGAAGAAGCTCGATTCATTTATGTAATGGATCAATCTACTGCCTTGTCTATGTATAAAGCAGGTGATTTGGACAGTGTTGAAGTTCCACCCGTTGATATGGAAAGGATAAAAAGCGATCCTATATTAAGCAAAGAATACTATAATGGTCCCCTTGCTATTCTGGGTAGCATTCAAATTAATTCTGAGTATCCACCTTTTGATAATTCGTTAGTAAGGAAGGCTTTTGCTGCAGCAATTGATAAAGAAACCCTTGTAAAATATGTACTTAAAGGTGGGCAACAACCAGCATATACTGTTGTACCTCCTGGATGTTTTGGTCGTGTAGAGGAAGGTATAGGGATTCCATTTGATCCCGAAGCTGCTAAAAAATATCTGGCTGATGCCGGTTACCCTGGAGGGAAAGGACTTCCAGAGGTCTCATATGCGTTTGGTTCAAGTGATTTTAACCGAAATCTGGCTCAAGCTTTACAAAAGGTCTGGAAAGATAATCTAGGTGTAAATGTAAAATTGAAGAGCATGGAAGAAAGAGTATACTGGTCATCAGTATGTGAAGGAGCACACCAGATGTGGAGGATGGGGAATGGCGTAGATTTTCCTGATGCACATGGCTTCCTATATATGATATTCCATTCCGAATATGGTGAAAGAAATCTTCGATGGAAAAATAATGAATATGATAAGTTAGTTGAAGAAGCAGCAGTCGAGACAAACACGGAAAAAAGGAAAGCTCTCTATAGACGAGCAGAAGAAATTATAGTTGAAGAAGATTGTGCCTTGATTCCACTGTATTACTATGCATATAATACTTTAGTTAAGCCTTACCTTAGTCGTACTTTTTCTCCGGATTTGCTCTTTCAGTTTGAGGACTGGAAAATAGAGAAATAAGCTTGAAAAAAATTATTTTATTTTGAGAGGACGCATATTTAAAAAATGATTAAGAAAGTATAGAGCTTAAGGTTTATATTTCCTTAAGTTCTATACTTTTTTATACTTTAACAATTATTTATCTTAAAAGGTAGTAAATTAAGAAAAGATATTTTACATAATATAGAAAAATAGAACCAAGAAAAGGAGGAGAATAAATGGTGAAAAAGAAAAGCACAAATCTTCTCTGGTTATTTTGTGATCAGCTACGATATCATGCACTATCTTGCAATGAGGATCCAAATATAAAAACTAAAAATATTGACCGTTTAGCTAGTGAAGGTATAAGGTTTACCAATGCAATTAGCCAATATCCGATTTGTATACCATTTCGTGCAGGACTTATGACCGGGCAATATGCACACGTAAATGGTGTACGGTTACACGGGGATTTACTTTCGCCAGATCGTAATACGATTGCGCATGTTTTTCGTGCTGCAGGTTATCGTACATCTTGGGTTGGTAAATGGCATTTGGGTGGAGAGCATGGTATTCATATGGTAACGGGTCATTGGGGTGGTGAAGATTATTGGGTTGATCCTAAATTAAGGGGTGGATTTGAAGACTGGTTTGGATTTAATATTTCAAATCATTATTATAAAACTTACTATTCTCATGGTGATCAGGTAAAACCATATGAACTGAAAGGATTTCAAACTGATGCTTTGACAAATTTATCAATAAAGTATCTTTCTGAAACAGCGAGCCAAAACAAACAACCATGGTTTCATTGTCTGAGTGTAGAGGCGCCACATCCAGGATACGGTATAGACAATAAAATCGGTAATCCTGCACCATCTGAATATGTATCAATGTTTGATCCTGAAAATATTATACTTCGTGATAATGTTCCGGAGGATGTAGAGACTGAAGTTCGTAAAATGTTAGCTGGATACTATAGTCAGATTGCTAATCTTGATGATAATATCGGACGAATTCTTGATTGGTTAGAACAAACAGGAGAGGCGAGTGATACCTTGGTAGTATTTTTTTCCGATCATGGAGAAATGGGAGGTAGCCAAGGAAAGTATGATAAACAGGTTGTGTTTGATGAATCCGTTCGTATTCCAGTGATAATGCGTATGCCAGGAGTGCTCCCCGCAGGTGAAACATATAATAATGTTATAAGTGGCATCGATATTTTCCCAACTTGTGCAGGACTTTGTGGAATATCTACTCCGTCACAAGTACAGGGAATAGACATATCGGCTACTTTATGTGGCATTAGGGGCCCCATGCGAAACGAAGCCTTAATACAATGGATCGGTAGAACAAGATTCGGATTTGGAGACCATCCTTATCGTGCTATCAGAACGAGGCGGTATACATATTGCGTAGGAAGAGACGATGAATTCTGTTTTTTATTTGACAATGAATCTGATAAATTCCAAATGAAGAATCTTTTTGGTTTACAAGAGTTTGCATCATTACAAAAGAAATTGCACCAAAAGTTATGCAATGCTATTATTAAATCTGGCGAAATGCTACCTGACTTTGTAAAGTGTCGAGGTTAACCTAATAGAAAATAAGCTTGATTTATCGGATATTTTTACAGTTTATTAAAAGGAATTATGATGACGAATATATTAAAAATGTAAATTACTAAGTTTGATAAAGTATTATGAAATAGTTTTATTATGGTATGAAAGGTTGGGATGGAGATTGGGTATTAGTAGTTATATTATCAGAAGATTTATGTGGCTTGTGCTTGTTTTATTAATAATTTCCTTTATAACATTTGGACTTATGAAAATAGTACCTGGTAGTCCATTTGATACCTCAGAAAAACCTTTACCTAAAGAGGTTATTTTGAATCTGGAGAAATATTATCACTTAAATGATCCCTTTTTAGTTCAATATAAAACTTATATCTGGAATGTTCTTCACGGTGATCTAGGTCCTTCTTATTTAGTAAGGGGAAGAACAGTAAATGATATCATCAAAGAACACTTTCCTGTTTCATTTCAACTTGGAGTCTTAGCTTTTTTAATTGCTATTGTTATTGGAATCCCTTTAGGAATAATATCTGCTCTAAAACAAAATACATTAATAGATTATATTTGTATGTTTTTTGCTATATCAGGAGTTTCAATTCCCCACATGACTTTAGGCCCTCTTTTAATATGGATATTTGCATTAAAGTGGGATATATTACCTGTGGCTCGTTGGGGGACATGGCAGCAAGCTATTTTACCTGCTTTTGCTTTAGGAATTGGTAGTGCTGCTATAATAGCAAGGCTAACTAGAGCTAGTATGTTAGAAACAATTCGTGAAGATTATATAAGAACTGCTCGTTCAAAGGGAGTTTCTGAAAAGAATATAGTAATCCACCATGCCCTGAAAAATTCATTAATACCAGTTATAACTATTTTAGGACCACTTTTTGCAGGTTTAATTACAGGAACGTTAGTAATAGAACAAATATTTGCAATTCCTGGAATGGGGAAATTTTTTGTACAAAGTGTTACTGACCGAAATTATCCAGTAATAATGGGAACAGTATTACTTTATGCAGTTATTTTAGTAATTGCAAATTTAGTTGTGGATATTATTTATTTTTGGATTGACCCTCGAATAAAGTATAGCTAATACAAGTTGGATATCTAAAAATAGAAATATATAGAATATATTTTTTGCTTTTAAATCGCTAGGTCTAAAGCTCTATTTTTCAAAAAAATGATTTATAGCATTGAAATAATTTGACTACCACCTTATTATTTACGATAAAAAAGATTTGGGTATAACCTAGTAAAGCTCGGACTAAAAATAATTATTTTATATTAGGAGGTTGAATTAACTTTGACTTTTAGGGAAAAGTTAATAACACAAAAAGAAACTAATAATAAAGTCAGATCTAAAAATATCTGGATGGATGCATTTTTACGGTTGACAAAAAATAAAATGGCCGTAGTGGGTGCAATTTTTATTGTATTTTTAGTAATAATTGCTATTTTTGCACCTTATATTGCTCCAAAAGATTATTCTGAAGGTAATTTTATAGATAATTATGCAAAACCTGGAGATGATTATTTATTAGGTGCAGATTTTATGGGGAGAGATGTATTGAGCAGGCTTATTTATGGTACTCGTATTTCTTTAAGTGTTGGCTTTTTAGGAGCATTTATTGCATTTATATTAGGTGTAACATATGGAATAATTTCTGGATTTTATGGAGGCCAGGTTGACGAGATTATGATGCGTATCGTAGATATTTTCTATGCATTTCCAACTTTATTATTGATAATTTTGTTAATGGTTCTATTTAAATCTAATATTTTTCAAGTTGCAATAAATAATATTTTTATTCAAACAATAATTAAAATTGATGATGCATGGGGTGGATTGTTTTTTATTATGATTGGTATAAGTGTTACATCCTGGGTTGGTATGGCAAGGATAGCGAGAGGTTTAACTCTTTCTGCAAAGGAGAAAGAATATATTCAAGCAGCCATTGCAACAGGAAATAATACTTTTAGAGTTATTTTTCGGCATATATTGCCAAATATTATAGGGCCTTGTATTGTTACTGTAACTTTAAGTATTCCAGGTTTTATTGGTACTGAAGCTTTTTTAAGTTTTATAGGGTTGGGAGTTAACCCACCGACTCCCAGTTGGGGAATAATGATTTCTGAAGGTTATAAAGCTATGCAATCTTACCCTCACCTTGCATTATATCCAGGTATGATTTTAGCACTTACTATGTTATCATTTAACTTTTTAGGCGATGGATTGCGTGATGCCTTGGATCCAAGAATGAGATAACGAATATTCTATTATTAAATAATTTTGTTAAATTTTTTCTAAGATTGATTTTTTATATGTTATGTAATGAAAATATAAAATATAAGTATGGTATTAAAGGAGGAAAATATGGATCTGCAAATAGAATTACTCAAAAAATTATGTGAAACCCCTGGAGTATCTGGTTATGAGGAACCAGTACGAAAGATTGTAGATGATGAGTTAAAAAAAATAATGGATGAGGTAAAAATAGATAAATTGGGTAATATTATAGGTTACAAAAAAGCCAGAAAAGAGAAGCAAGGTAAACCGATTAAAGTAATGGTAGCTGCCCATATGGATGAAATTGGTTTTTTAGTAAGGTTTATAGATAAAGATGGTTTTTTAAGGATAACACCATTGGGAGGGTTTAATCCAAGAACTTTGATTGCACAGAGAGTTATTATACATGGTAAAAGAGATATTAAGGGGATAATTTCTCCCAAACCCAAGTTCTTATCCGAAGAGGACGACAAAAAATATATAGATGTAAAAGAGCTTTACATTGATGTTGGAATGGGTAAGGAGGAAGTATCAAAATATGTAAACGTTGGAAATGTAGTGAGTCTGGATCAAAATTTTATAAAGCTAAATGAACAGGTTGTAACTTCGAGAAATTTTGATGATAGAATGGGTGTTTTTGTTATGATTGAGGCTTTAAAGAGATTAGAAGATTGTTATGCAGATATCTATGCTGTCGGGACCGTTCAAGAAGAATTAGGACTAAGGGGAGGAACGGTTGCCTCATTCAGTGTAGAACCAGACATTGGTATTGCTATTGATGGCAGTTTAGCTTATGATTTTCCTGGTGTTAAAGACGAAGATAAACATTGTTTCTTGGGTGGTGGGACTGGTATATATATTGTAGATAATAGAACTCTTTGTGATAAGAAAATTGTAAATTTTCTGAAGTATCTTGCTGAAGAAAATAATATAGGATATCAGTTAAATATTGGAGGAGGAACTGACGCTGCAGCTATGCAAAGAAATAAAACAGGGACTTTGGTCTGTACCATTGGAGCACCTATTAGGAATATGCATTCGACGGTGCAGTTATGCCATTTAGGTGATATTAAATATACAGTAGAGCTCTTAAAAGTGTTTCTGGAAAAAGTCCATAAGATAGATACTCTTTTGAAATAGATATATTATTTAATATGAATAGGCTTTCAGAAAACTCGCTCTTTAAAAATTAAATATTAGGAAGGAAAGATTTTACAAAACGAATCTTATCTTTATTCCCTGTCTTAGCAGCAGTCAAAGCTATAAGAAGGACGGTAATGTGGGCGATAGTACAGTGATTAGAGACAGCCCGGAGTCCTCTG
>DFBO01000218.1 GCA_002366675.1 Flavobacteriaceae bacterium UBA3078 | reverse complement strand
CTACATTTCGATTATATTTTAACAGGGCATCATGCAGATGATAATTTGGAAACTTTTTTAATCAATCTGTCAAGAGGAACAGGTTTAGATGGTTTAACAGGTATTCCAGAAATAAATGGCAATATTGTAAGGCCTTTGCTAAATTTCTCTAGAAAAGATTTAGAAAACTATGCTTTAGAAAATAAAATTGCATGGAGAGAAGATAGTAGTAATACATCAAACAAATATTTAAGAAACAAACTACGGCATGATGTGATTCCCGTTTTAAAGGATGTCAACCCACAATTACTTCAAAATTTTAAAAAGACTCAATCTTTTTTGCAAGATTCAAAAACAATTGTTAATGATAGAGTGGAAAAAGTTATTGAAACTGTTGTGTCAAAAATGTCTGCAGATGAAATTCATTTTAGCATTCCTAAAATCAAGGAATTGTCTTCGCCTAAAGCCTATTTGTATGAGATTTTAAAGGAATATCAGTTTACTGAATGGGAAGATGTATATAATCTATTAGATGCTCAGTCAGGAAAACAAGTGGTTTCAAGTACGCATCGTCTGTTGAAGAATAGAGATGAATTAATTCTTACACATTTGTTAACTGTCGAAAACAAAGAAGTTGGTACCGTTTTAGAAGATGATAAACAAGTAGAAACACTTTTAGGAAAGCTAGTTTTCGAGAAAACGAAGCAACTTACTAGTTCTAATAATGCGACTATTTTTGTTGATAAGGATTTGTTAAATTATCCATTAACATTAAGAAAATGGCAAAAAGGAGACTATTTTTACCCTTTTGGAATGGAAAACAAAAAGAAGCTGAGTAAGTTTTTTAAAGATGAAAAGCTCTCCATGTTAGAAAAAGAATATATTTGGTTGCTCTGTTCTAATGATGATATTATTTGGATTATAAATCATCGAGCAGATAACCGATTTAAAGTAACTAATACAACACAACATATTTTAAAAATTTCCCTACATAATGAAACATAAACTAGCCTATTTTATTACGTTATTTTTTATTGCTTTTCTTTCTCAAGCTCAGGTGTTAAACCCTGTCACTTGGACTAGTGAAACACAAAAAATATCTGACACAGAATATAACTTAGTTTTTAAAGCAGAAATTAAGGAACATTGGCATTTATATTCTCAAGACATGCCAGAAGGTGGTGCCTTGCCAACAGAATTTATTTACGATTCATTAAGTCAGATTAATAATTACAAGTTAATTGGTAAAACTAAAGAGAGTCCTTATACAACGGCTTATGATAAGGTGTTTGAGATGGATTTAAACTATTTTGATGAAGAAGCTACGTTCTCTCAAAAAATTGAAGTTTTAAATCCAGGGTTGGCATCCATTGAAGTAGAAGCTTCATTTCAAGCTTGTGATGATGAGCGTTGTGTTTACCAAAATAAGATGCTGACGTTTGACCTTACAAATGCCGCATTAGTTACTGAAAATTCTTTAGATACAGAAGTAAATGAAATAAAGGCAGATAAAGAAAGCAAAGGATTACTAGGTATATTTTTCACCTCTTTTTTCTTAGGGTTTTTGGTGTTATTGACACCTTGTGTGTTCCCAATGATTCCTATGACAGTAAGTTACTTTACCAAACAAAGTAAGACAAGAGCTGCAGGAATTAAAAACGCCTTGCTTTATGGGTTTTTCATCATCGTTATCTATACACTTTTAGGAACAGCAATTTCAGCTATATTTGGAAGTAATGCCATGTATGAATTCTCAACAGGAGTAACTTTCAATACCATTATGTTTATAGCTTTAATGGTGTTTGCTTTTTCTTTTTTAGGAGCATTCGAAATTATGCTGCCAAATTCTTGGGTAAATAAAGTTGATAGTGGTGCAAATAGAGGAGGAATAGCAGGAATTTTCTTTATGGCTTTAGCCTTAGCTGTAGTTTCGTTTTCATGTACTTTTCCAATTGCTGGCACAGCTTTATTAGATGCAGCCACGAAAGGTGGTATTGCTCCAATAGTTAGTATGCTTGGTTTTTCATCTGCAATAGCATTACCATTTGGTTTGTTTGCCTTCTTCCCTAGTTGGTTAAACACATTGCCAAAATCTGGTGGTTGGTTGAATACAGTAAAAGTGGTTTTAGGGTTTTTAGAATTGGCATTTGCGTTCAAATTCTTATCTATGATTGATTTGGTTCTAGAATGGCATTTCCTAGAGAGAGAAGTGTTTTTAGCTATCTGGATAGCTATTTTTGGAACTCTTGGCTTATACTTATTAGGCAAAATTAAATTGCCTCACGATTCACCTTTAGAGCATATTTCCGTTGGTAGGTTGAGTATGGCTATTTTAACCTTATCATTCACGCTTTATCTGATTCCAGGACTTTGGGGAGCGCCTTTAAAATTAATTAGTGGTTTTCCACCTCCAATGAGTACCAATAGCGAATCTCCTTATGGTGTTGGTTATACGAAAAAACAATTATCCTCTTCTGGAGAATTTATTGCTAAAGATTTGCCAGATGGAGCGCACTTTGGGCCAAACGATTTAATTGCTTTTCATGATTACGATACAGGTATGGCATATGCCAAAAAAGTCAACAAACCAATCATGTTAGATTTTACAGGCATAACCTGTGTTAATTGTCGAAAAATGGAAGAGCAAGTATGGGTAGAAGATGAAATATACGCCTTGTTAGATAATCATGTAGTACTTATTTCATTGTATGTGGACGATAGAACCAAATTGCCAAAAGACCAACAGTATGAATCAGAATTAACTGAAAATACCATTAAGACAATAGGTCATAAATGGTTAGAATTTCAACAAACAAGATATAACACCAATGCACAGCCTCTATATGTTATTCAGAATTTAGAAGGTGAAGATATTAGCACAGCCGTTGGTTACACACCAGATGTTAAAGAGTATTACGAGTGGTTGAAAGAAGGCATAGAGAATTTTAAGAAATAAAAATACTTTTTAATGTATCTGGTCTAGAGAAGTCTAGACCTATTTAGTATAAAATCTATAATTTTAGAGTGCATGCTATAGATATGAAACATTTCACTAATGAAGCTTCAAGGAAATATTGTAGACATTCAAAATCAACGCATTTATAAAGGCGAAATCACCATTAAAGATGGAAAAATCTTTAGTATTGAAGAAAAGCATCACGATATTAATAACTACATTCTTCCAGGTTTTGTGGATGCACATATTCATATAGAAAGTTCTATGTTAGTGCCAAGTGAGTTTGCTAGAATAGCAGTTAAACATGGAACAGTAGCTACAGTTTCAGATCCACACGAAATTGCCAATGTTTTGGGTGTTGAAGGTGTAGAATTTATGATCAATAATGGGAAGAAAACACCTTTTAAGTTCAATTTCGGAGCACCATCATGTGTGCCTGCTACTAATTTTGAATCTGCTGGAGCAGTGATTGATTCCGAAGGGATTAAAAGCTTAATGGCAAATCCAGACATCAAGTATTTAGCCGAAATGATGAACTATCCTGGTGTTTTATTTGATGATGATGAAGTTTTAAAAAAGATAGCTTGGGCAAAACACAATAATAAACCAATTGATGGCCATGCTCCAGGTTTAAGAGGTGATGATGTTAGTAAATACATTCAAGCAGGAATAAGTACAGATCACGAGTGTTTTAGTTATGATGAAGCTTTAGAGAAACTTCAAAAAGGAATGAAAATTCTTATTCGAGAAGGCTCTGCTGCCAAGAATTTTGAAGCACTTATCGATTTACTGCCAGAACATTTTGAAAACATGATGTTTTGTAGTGATGATAAGCATCCAGACGATTTACTGTTACATCACATAAACAATTTATGCGCAAGAGCAGCAGCAAAAGATATAGACGTTTTTAAAGTGTTACAAGCAGCTTGTGTGAATCCTGTAAAACATTACAATTTAGATGTTGGTTTACTTAATGTTGGAGATTATGCCGATTGTATTGTAGTTGAGGATTTAATAGACTTTAAAACGCTACAAACCTATATCAATGGTGAGTTGGTTTTCGATATGGGTATTTCGAAGATAGAGTCTGTTCCTTTTGAAATTCTAAACAACTTTCATGTAGATAAAAAAGAAGTTTCAGACTTTAAATTAGAATCTTCTGCTGAACAAATCCGTGTTATTGAAGCTTTGGAAGGACAATTGGTAACCAACGAACTCATTGAAGAAAGTTTATTGCAAGATGGTAACCTAATTTCAAATATCGAAAAAGACATTCTTAAAATGACGGTTGTAAATAGATACCAGAATCAGAAACCAGCTATAGCATTTATAAAGAATTTCGGACTCAAAAATGGTGCTATTGCTAGTTCTGTTGGACACGATTCTCATAATATTATTGCAGTAGGAGTGAGCGATGAAGCTATTTGTAAAGCTGTCAATTTACTAATTGAAAACAAAGGAGGTATTTGTGCAGTTTCAGACTCAGAAACGAAAACTGTAGCACTTCCTGTAGCTGGAATTATGAGCGATCAAGATGCAGAAACTATAGGGAACCAATACGCTGAATTAGATAAAATGGCAAAGGAGTTAGGGAGTATTTTAAAAGCACCTTATATGACTTTGAGTTTTATGGCTTTATTGGTAATTCCATCATTAAAGTTGAGTGATAAAGGGCTGTTTGATGGGAAGGTGTTTCAATTTACAAATCTTGAAGTATAAAAAATGCCCATAATAAAGTCAACCTACAAAGCTCCATATTTTTTTAGAAATGGTTTTGTTTCAACCGTATATTCTGGATTATTCAGAAAAGTTAATGGCCTAATTCAAAAACGTGAGCGTATTACTTTATCTGATGGCGATTTTCTGGATTTGGATTGGAGTCTTTCAGAAGGTAAAAAACAAAAACTCATCATTATTCTTCATGGATTAGAAGGTAATGGACAACGTGCTTATATGGCAGGCACAGCAAAGTTATT
>DFBO01000236.1:2662-3835 GCA_002366675.1 Flavobacteriaceae bacterium UBA3078 | reverse complement strand
TTTATATAGAAGCGCCTTACAATTAGGACCCAATGGAAAAATTTATCGTTCCATGGCTGCATCTTACTATCAAGGATATCCATTTTTAAGTGTAATTAATAATCCAAACCAAATTGGAACAGCATGTAATTATGAGAATAACGCTATTAGTCTAGGTAGTAATAATTCAACACAAGGTTTACCTCCTTTTATCTCCTCTTTTTTTATTGAAAAGATTGATATTATACAAAACAATACCAATCCAATATCTACAAACTATTTACCTCTTTGTAACGGTGAAACCTATACTCTTTCTGCCCAAGATATTCCAGGAGCCATCTATACTTGGTCTTTTAACGGTAACCCTATTTCTAATACAGATTATTTTTTAGATATTAATCAAAATGGTCTCTATGAAGTGTTTATAGATTTAAACAATGGAGGATGCGACTTTTTAGAAGGAGAAGCACTTGTTGAATATTTTCCTCATCCTGTTGCTAACACTGCTCCAAAAGCAGATATCTGTGACGATAATAATGATAGTTTATGGGATTTTGATTTTAGAAATCAAGATATTTCTATTTTAGGCGCTCAAGATTTAGATCATTACAGTGTGCATTATTTTGAATCTCAAACAGATGCCGATTTATACCAAAATGAAATTATTGGTTTATACGAAAACACTTCTAATCCACAAGAAATATTTGTAAGAGTGGATTTAACAGGAAGTCCTGATTGTTATGATACCACTTCATTTTTTATAGAAGTTTTTAACACACCATTAGCAAATACAGTAAGTACTCAAAATGTTTGTGATAATAATGATGATGGAGATTATACAAATGGACAAGTAGACATCTATTTACATGATTACAATGGTTTAATTTTAGACAACCAAGATGCTATAGCATATACTATAACTTATCATCCTACTCAAACCGATGCTGAAAATGGCTCTTCAGAACTTTCTGAACCATATTATAATTTAACGCCATTTACAGATACTGTTTTTGTAAGAATTGAAAACAATTTAAATACTTTGTGTTTTGACACAACTTCATTCGATATTATAATAGATCCAGCACCAACCTCATATGATTCGTCTCTTTTACAATGTGATGAAGATGGTGTTAATGATGGAAGTACATTCTTTAATTTAAACGAAGCAAATACAGATTTAACTGGTGGAATAGC
>DFBO01000236.1:0-2603 GCA_002366675.1 Flavobacteriaceae bacterium UBA3078 | reverse complement strand
CTGGTTGTTTTAGTATTGCAGAGTTAACTCTAGAAGTGAGTATTACACAACTTTTAGACTACCAAGCACCACCTGTTTGTGATGAGTTAGATTCTGAAGATGGCATCAACACATTTAACTTAGACGATTTTGCTTCAGATATGCAAACCCTAAATGGTATTATTTTTCCAATTACCTTTTATGAAACTTATCAAGATGCATTATTAGAACAAAACGAACTAGTTTCACCTTACAATAATACAGCTGCATATAATCAAACATTATTTGCAAGAGCAGAAAACAATAATGCATGTTATGGTATTAGCGAAGTTTATATTACAATAAATGCATTACCTGAATTAGAAGATTATGAAGACATTTTATATTGCCTAAATATTTACCCACAAACCATTCCTATTTCAGCTGGAATAATTAACGATTCTCCAAATAATTACACATATGTATGGTCTAATGGAGATTTGACAGAAACCACTCAAATTAATGAACTAGGAACTTATACAGTAACAGCAACAAACATTCATGGTTGTTCTAAATCTAGAACCATAACCGTTCTACCTTCAAACACAGCTACGTTTAACGATATTATTGTAGTGGATGCATCAGAAAACAATACCATTACAGTTCTTGTTTCAGGCGAAGGTGAATATCTATATGCTTTATACGATCAAGATGGTTTATATGCTTCTTATCAAACAGAAAATATTTTTTACAATGTTTATGGTGGTATTTATACAGTTGCTGTAAAGGATGTTAAAAACGATTGTGGTATTGTAACCCAAGACGTTTCTATAATTGCTTTTCCTAAATTTTTCACTCCAAATGGAGATGGTTATAATGATACATGGAATGTAAAAGGTGTTTCTAATCTATTTCAACCAAATACTATGATTCGTATTTTCGATAGATACGGAAAACTAGTAAAACAATTAAATCCTCTTGGAGATGGTTGGGATGGCACATTTAATGGAGAACGTCTTCCTTCAAGCGATTACTGGTTTTCTGCAACACTTCAAGATGGAAGAGAATTTCAAAGCCATTTTACCCTAAAACGATAAGTTTAAAAGTTGTACTTTTATTTCAATATTTATTATTGAATGAATCAACCTATAAAATATTTACTACTAATCACTTTTTTGACTATAAATTATTCTTTTAGTCAAGAGATAAATTTGTTTCAACAATTCAATGGTAGATACAATTATCTTGCTATAGGGAACACTCTAAATCCTGTTGAAAATGCTACTGATGGAAATTTATGTGATAAATTAACAGAATCTGATGCAGATTTATTACTACCACCTAATACGAATGTTGTTGCTGCCTATCTTTATTGGGCAGGTTCTGGTGAAGGAGACCAAGAAGTAGATTTAAACGGTACGTCTATAATTGCAGACGACATATATCTTGTTGATTACGATACAGGGCATCCAATCTATGGAACTCTAACCTATTTTTCATGCTATGCTGAAATAACAGATTTTATAACCAATACTGGCGAAACTACATATACATTATCTAATCTTGATATCACTGAAACTTTAGAAAGTAACATAGGCTATTGTAGAAATAAAACAGATTTTGCAGGTTGGTGTATATACATTATTTATGAAGATTTAAACTTACCTCTAAACCAAGTAAAATTATTTCAAGGTCTAGAAATAATTAATAAAAATGTAGGTGAGAAAACAATTACTTTAGACAATGTAAATGTTTTAGATAATGAAGGTGCAAAAATTGGTTTTTTAACTTGGGAAGGTGACTCTAATCTTGCTTATGGTGAATCTTTATTTATAAATAATAATCTTATTTCTAATCCACCATTAAATCCAGCGAACAATGCTTTTAATGGCACTAATACCTTTACAAACAGCAACACATTTTATAATGGCGATATAGATGTCTATAGCATCCAAGATAATATTGCTATTGGAGACACTACAGTAGATATTAAATTAACAACTGGAGATTTTGACACAACTGGAGTCTGGCAAGCAGATTTAATAATTATAAATAACATCATTACTGTTTTAAATAGCCAACTGCCAGATCCTACCATTCAAATAAACAACGTACAACTAGCTTGTGGCAGTAGAGATTTAATCATTAATTATACCGTTTATAATATAAATTGTAATGATGTCCTTCCTGCTAATGTGCCTATTGCTATTTATGCAAATAATGAACTAATTGGAACTACATTAACAACAGCTACTATTAGCATTGGTGGCTCTTTAAGTGGTCAAGCTACAGTTATTATTCCAGATCATTTGCCTAGTAATTTCACAATAACATTATCTGTAGATGATGTTGGAGATGGCACTGGAGTAATCACCGAGTTCAATGAATTTAACAACGAAGCGAACCAAAATGTTCAATTATTAGAAATAACACTTACGCCACTTCAGCCATTAACAAATTGCGATGAAAGCTTTAATACAGCTTATTTTGATTTAAGCACACAATTAAATTCTATTGACACAAATGGACAGGCGACATCATTTTTCGAAACACTTGAAGATTTACAAAATGAATCGAATGAAATTTTAAACGCTTCTAATTACCAGAATACTATGGTCCCACAAACCATCTATCTTAGAGTAGAA
>DFBO01000159.1 GCA_002366675.1 Flavobacteriaceae bacterium UBA3078 | reverse complement strand
CGAAATCTCATTAAAAAGTGGAAACGTTGTTTACCAAACACTTAACAATGAAAACTATGCTGCTTACAGAATTCATGTTTTTAAAAATAAATGGGTTTATGTAAATGATAATGACCAAGAATTTCCGGTTGATAAAAATGATTTTTCTATAAGCATTGATAATTCTAAAATAACTTTCGACTGTGTTTTCAATGCCATTCATGGATCTCCAGGAGAAGATGGTTTTATGCAAGCTTATTTTAAACTCTTAAATATTCCACAAACAAGTTGCAACATGTATCAAGCAGCACTAACGTTTAATAAACGAGATTGTTTAAGTGTACTAAAACCTTATGGTATTAAAACAGCTGAAAGTTTTTACATAAATCTGGGAGATGAGATTGATGAAAATGCCATTGTAAACAAAGTAGGTTTACCATGTTTTGTTAAAGCAAATAAAGCTGGAAGTAGCTTTGGGATTACCAAAGTTTATAAAACTGAAGAATTACAGCAAGCTATTGATGTTGCTTTTAAAGAAGACGACGAAATTATTATTGAAGCCTTTTTAGATGGCACAGAAGTTTCTGTTGGTGTCATTAAGTATAAAGGTGAAACAACCGTTTTACCTATAACTGAGATTGTTAGCGATAATGATTTTTTCGATTATAAAGCTAAATATTTAGGTGAGTCTCAAGAAATAACACCTGCTAGAATTACAAAAGAGCAGGAAGACAAAGTGAATAAAGTAGCAAAAAAGGTTTATAATATTTTAAAGATGACAGGTTTTAGTAGAAGTGAGTATATTTTTAAAGATGGTGAGCCTCACTTAATTGAAATGAATACGGTTCCAGGATTAACGGAAGCAAGTATCTTACCTCAACAAGCTGCTGTAGCTGGAATTAGTTTGGTTGAGCTATTTGAAAATGCTATAGTTGAAGCTTTAAATTAAAAATTGTAATTTTATTCTATGAAACGAGCCATCTTTCCAGGATCTTTTGATCCACTAACCTTAGGACATTACGACATTATTAAACGTGGTGTACATTTGTTTGATGAAGTTATAGTAGCCATTGGTATCAATTCAGAAAAAAAATATATGTTCTCTTTAGAAGAACGTATGCAATTTATAAAAGATGCTTTTGAAAACGAACCTAAAGTAAAAGTTGTTTCTTATAAAGGCTTAACTGTAGATTTCTGTCTAAAAAACAACGTCAAGTTTATATTAAGAGGTTTACGTAATCCAGCCGATTTTGAATTCGAAAAAGCCATAGCACACACCAATCGCGATTTAGCTCCAATAGAAACTGTTTTTCTTTTAACTGCTGCTAATACCTCTTATATTTCATCTTCTATTGTACGTGATGTGATTAGAAATAATGGAGACTACACGAAACTGGTTCCTAAAAGTGTGAGAGTGAAATAATTTTTTAAGAGCTATCGCATTTTATAACTTATACTCCGAAAGTGGCTTTGGGAATTCTTCAGGATTAGCTGCTAAATGATATCTAGGATCGTCTATTGCTTCAACTATAATACCTCTAAATTTTGGATTTGACTTATAAAGCAATGCTTTGCAGTCTTCACTTAAGTGCTTCAATTTAACGTCTTTACCTTCAGATTTATATTTTTCAACTAAATTAGAAATGGCTTCCAAAGCAGAGTGATCACTTATACGAGATTCAACAAAATCTATTTCAACTTTATCAGGATCATTTTTCACATCAAATTTATCATTAAACGCTTTTATAGAACCAAAAAATAAAGGTCCCCAGATTTCATATACTTTGGTTCCATCTTCTTTAATACGTTTTCTAGCACGAATACGTTTGGCATTTTCCCAAGAAAACACCAGAGCACTTACAATAACTCCAGCAATAACAGCTATGGCTAAATCGAAAAGAACGGTTAGTCCAGATACTAGAATAAGCACAAACAAATCTGTTTTTGGAATCTTATTCATAATTCTAAAACTAGACCAGGCAAAGGTTCCCACAACTACCATAAACATGACACCTACTAAGGCTGCAATTGGGACTTGTTCAATAAGTCCAGAAGCAAACAGGATAAATCCTAATAAGGCGAGAGCTGCTACAATACCAGATAACCTAGTTCTTCCTCCACCTTTAATATTGATGATAGATTGCCCAATCATGGCACATCCTCCCATGCCTCCAAAAAGTCCAGTCACGATATTTGCACCACCTTGAGCCAAACATTCTCGATTAGAATTCCCTCTGGTTTCGGTTAGTTCATCAATTAAATTAAGTGTCATTAAAGATTCAATTAATCCTATTGCTGCTAGAATTAATGCATAAGGACCAATAAATTTCAAAGTTGCCCAATTTAATGGCACTTTATTAAAAATATCTGCTTGAAATATTGGTAAGCCTCCTTTTAAACCTTCTCCTCCACCTTCACGAATAAAACTACCAACAGTAGCAACATCTAGGTTTCCAAAAATTACAATGGCAGAAACTACTAAAATAGCAACCAATGCTTCAGGCATTTTTTTTGTAAGTTTTGGCAATCCAAACATGATTCCCATAGTTAAAGCCACAAGACCAATCATGGTCCAAAGTTTTGCTCCTTGCAACCATATTTCTTGACCATTCTCAACAGTCATAAACATGCCTAATTGCGATAAGAAAATAACAATGGCTAAACCGTTAACAAAACCCATCATTACTGGATGAGGAATCAATCTTACAAATTTTCCGAGTTTAAAAACACCAGCTAACATCTGTATGATTCCCATAAGTATAACTGTAGCAAACAGGTAATACAATCCAAGTTGCTCTCCTACTGCTCCCATAGCATTTCCTTCGGCAACCAAGCTAACCATAACAACAGCCAGAGCTCCAGTTGCACCACTAATCATACCTGGACGACCACCAAAAATAGAGGTAATTATTCCAATCATAAAAGCTGCATATAGTCCTACAAGTGGGTCTACACCTGCAACAAAAGCAAAGGCAACTGCTTCTGGAACTAATGCTAAAGCAACTGTTAAACCTGATAAAATATCATTTTTTGCATTGACTGCACGTCTTCTAATAAACTCTGTCATGATGGTAATTTTACGGCTGTAAAAATACAGTTAATATGAAGAAGCACAAGTTTATATTGTTATAAATTGATATGTTTCCCTTTTAATGAATAACTGGTCTATATACTATCTATTCTACAGGAAAATTAAAATAAGTATCTGGAAAAGGCTCATTTATCAATGTAAAATGCCACCATTCTTTTGGATAATTTCTAAAACCATGTTTTAACATAACAGCTTGTAAAAGCTGTCTATTAGCTTTTTGTTTTTCAGAAATGTTTTGAAAATCAACCCAAGATGCTACACCAAAAAAATCGTAAGGACTTCCCATATCTAAAGCTTCTTGAGTGTCTGCATCAATAATGGTTAAATCTAAGGTACTACCTCTACTATGCCCAGATTTTGAAGCAATATAGCCTTCTTGAAACAAATGCCTTTTATTTACATCTGGATAGAATGCTTGCTTATTTAAGGTGTCGTTTAAATTTCTTGCCCATGTCATAAAATGATTAACAGCTTCTTGAGGTCTGTATCCATCATAAACTTTTAAGCATAAATTCTGTAGTAATAAGTCTTCTTGAACTAGTTTTAATGCTTCAGCTGTTTGCTTGGTAATAATTAATTTATTGGCATGATATGCATCAATCGTAT
>DFBO01000018.1:2354-5885 GCA_002366675.1 Flavobacteriaceae bacterium UBA3078 | reverse complement strand
TTATAAATTTCTAAAATTCTTCTTCAAAAAAATCATCTTTAAAACCAATAAGGTACAATTTTTCTTTGGCACGAGTAACAGCTGTGTATAACCAACGCAAATAGTCTTTTGTTATTCCTTCAGGCAAATAAGGCTGCTCCACAAAAACAGTGTTCCACTGACCTCCTTGAGATTTATGGCATGTAATAGCGTAAGAGAACTTAACTTGAAGCGCATTAAAATGTTTGTTGTTTTTTACACTTAAAAACTTTTTATAGTTGCTGGTTTCGTCTTCATAATCTTTCATAACTTCTTGATAAAGTCTGTTTGAATCTTCGTAGGTAAGAGAAGGTGTTTCAGCAGAAATAGTATCTAGAAGCAAAACGGTTTCAAAAGGTCTCATTTTTGGATAATCTACCATCCTTATTTTAACTTCAGCAAAACGAAAATTATAAAGTTCAATAATATTAAATATTTCTAATACTTCAATAATATCTCCATTTGCTATAAACCCAGCTTCAGTTGTTGGCTTTATCCAGAAATAATTATTTTTTACAACCATCAAATAATCTCCTGATGTCAATTCATTTTCATTAAATAATATTCTGTTTCTTATTTGCTCGTTGTATAAGTTAGCTCGTTTATTACTTCTAACAATAATGGCAGTTTCTTCGTTTCCTAATTGGCTGTAGCTATCATTTATAGCGTCCATAATTTCTTGACCATCAATAAGTCTAACAATGTCTTTATAATCTTTTAAATTAAATTTAAATGTATCGAAGAACGCATTGGAAAGGGATTCTCTTAGAATGGTTGCGTTTTCTAAAATTCCAGAATCTTGTTCCTGTCTTACAACCTCATCAAGTTCCATTTTAGTAACAACTTTGTTATAATTAAGGCTTAATGTGTTGGAATCTAATGCAGGACTTAAATCTAGTTTAACAGGAGGCAATTGAGCTGTATCTCCAATTAAAAGTAATTTGCATTTATGACCAGAATACACATATTGCATTAAATCGTCTAATAAAGAACCATTTTCAAAAATTTTAGATTCACTAGGTGCATCTGGAATCATTGAAGCTTCATCAACAATAAAAATGGTGTTTTTATGTTTATTTGGTTGTAATACAAATTTTACATTACCACTTTTCTCTTTTTTTGGAAAATATATTTTCTTATGAATTGTAAAGGCTTCTTTACCTGAATAATTAGAGATCACTTTAGCAGCTCGTCCAGTTGGAGCCATTAACACAGCACTTTTTTTAGCCTTCCATAAATTAGATACAACTGTCCCAATAATGGTTGTTTTACCTGTACCTGCATATCCTTTTAACAAATACAAGTCATTTGGAACCTCGCTAAAAATAAACTCAGATAACTGCAATAAAACAATATCTTGTTTTGTTGTTGGTTTGAATGGAAATTGCTGTTTTATAAGAGAATAAAATTCAGAAGAGGTCATGAAAGATGTTAAATTTATAAATTTAATCAAAGATAGTAATGATTTTTACGTCCTTTGGTTTTTACGATTAAAAAAAAATTGTAGATTTGCGTTGTACCTTAATTAAATTTAATAACTCACACTATGTTTAAAATAATTCTTATAGCTGTTGCTGTAATATTAGTTACAATTGGTTTAGTATGGCTAATTGACAAATTTGTACCTTCTAAAATGAAGCCAGTTATAACTATTGCACTTTGGGCTTTAATTTTCTTTTTAGGATACTTGACATTCATGTCTGTTTACGAACCTATCCAATTTAACAAAATAAAGGACAAACGTTACGCAAAAGTAATTGAAAAACTAGTTGATATTAGAGATTCTCAATTAGCTCATCAGCAAGTAACTGGACAGTTTGCACCAAGTTTCGATAATCTTGTTAGCTTTTTAGATTCGGCAAAATATACTATTACGCAACGTAGAGATACAACTGTAATTGACGTGGAATTAACAAAACGCTATGGAGGTGTTGAAACACTTAAAGACAGTATTATTATTGATACTTTAGGATATGTTTCTGTAAAAGACTCATTATTCAAGAATTCAGATAGATATAAAACTATGATGAATGTTCCTGATACAGATGCACAATTTAAAATGAAAGCTGGATTATTAGAACAAAATGATTTACAAATTCCAGTTTTTGAAGCTAGCGTGAAGAAAGCAGTTATTTTACATGATCAAAATAAGGATTTAATTGCACAAGAAAATGAAGTAGTTTCTGTTGATGGAGTTAATGGAAACTCATTAAAAGTAGGCTCTATGGACGAAGTTAAAACCAATGGGAATTGGCCAAAAACTTATGGAGAAAGCGAATAATACTCAAAATAAATTAAACTATTTAGATTTGTCCATTCAAATAAATTTGAATGGACTTTCTTTTTGTATTCTAGATACTGATTCTAATACCATTACTTATTTAAGGCATTTTAATGAAGACAAAAATCTTAATCCTTTTGAGGTTTTAGATCGTTTAAAAACCCTTTTTGAAAAAGAAAATGAGCTTCAACAAGATTTTAAGAACGTTCATGTTATTTATGTCAATGAATTAGCAACACTTGTACCAAAAGATTTATTTAATGAAGATTTTTTAGCTGATTATTTGAAATTTAATTGTAAAATTTTGAAGTCGGATTTTATTGCATACGATACTTTAGAAATAAATAAAAGTGTGAATGTCTATGTTCCTTATGTTAATATAAACAACTACATATACGATACTTTTGGAAGCTTTACTTACAACCATTTTTCATCAATTTTAATTGAAAAAATATTGCAAATAGAGAAACAGGCATCAGATTCGAAGCTCTATATACATGTTAGTAAAGATCATTTTGAAATTGTTGTAACAAAAAGTGGAAAACTAATACTTTACAACACGTTTAGCTTTTCAAGCAAAGAAGATTTTATTTATTACATTCTTTTTACCACAGAACAACTTAATTTAAACCCTGAAAAAATTCAACTTATATTTTTAGGAGATATTGATAAGGCCTCTGATTTGTATTCAATTACTTATAAATACATAAGGCATCTAAGCTTTGGTGAAAGAACTAGCTCATATAATTACACAACCGAAACTAAATCTAATTATTCAGATTTTGTATTAACACAAAGCTTTTAATGCGCATCGTATCCGGACAATTTAAAGGCAGACGAATTACTGCTCCAAAAAAACTACCTGTTCGTCCTACAACAGATATGGCTAAAGAAGCCTTATTCAATATTCTAAATAATCAGTACTATTTTAATGATGTTTCTGTTCTCGATCTCTTTGCTGGAACTGGGAACATAAGCTATGAATTTGCTTCACGTGGCACTACCAATATTACTTGTGTAGATCAAGATTATGGTTGTATTAAGTTTATAAATGAAACTGCTAATAGTTTCGAAATGCCAATCCAAACCATTAAAAGCGACGTTTTTAAGTTTTTAGAAAAAACATCGCAACAAGCTACTATTATTTTCGCTGATCCTCCTTATGAGTTTTCTTTGGAAAATTTTTCTAAAATCCCCGAACTTGTTTTTAAGAACAAATTATTAGAAGAAGA
>DFBO01000018.1:0-2303 GCA_002366675.1 Flavobacteriaceae bacterium UBA3078 | reverse complement strand
ACCCTTCTTAACAGCTACCAATCAGACAAGGCTTTCTCCGGAATTTTATAAGAATTAAATTCTCCCAACTCCTTATAATAATTACCATTTGGTTTTAAAATAACAGCGCTTCCACAACATACATTTGGAATAAAAAACGTTTGTTTTACTAAATCTAGAGAATCTTCATAAAAAATATGTTTTCTATTTTTATAGTGGAACCCTTTTTCTGTCATATAAAAAGTTTGGACAGATGGATTATTATTAAGCTCTTTTAAATTTTTAGTGTTTGCGTAGTGTTTTGCTAAACGCTTATCACTTTCATAAAAAAAGTAAATAACTACTGTTTTTGTTGTGTCTATTTTAGTGTTTACTGTCTTTTCTAAAAAAGACATAAAATTAGTATATGATGAAGTATCCAATTTCCCTTCTAAGATTCTTACATATATTTTAGCTATAACTGCAGTATCATTAACTATGGCTCTTTTATAATAGGTTTCAGATTTTAATTTACTAAAAAATTCTTTTTCACCTATAGCTTTTCCGTTTTCATCAAACATATAAGCCTTTTTATCTTCACTTTGAGAAAAAACAATAAATGAAAGGAAAAAAGAAAATATAAGTATGCCGTACTTCATAGAATAAATATAATAAAAAAAGCAGATCTATAAGCCGAATTCTGTACTCAAAAAGAGCCCTTATCATTTATCTGAGTGTAATGTTACCAGTACACTTTAGCTGCCTACCCTCCAACATCGAACGTGCAGTTCTCAAGCATTGGTTTACATGACATTGCACCACATAGAGTTTACCTGGTTTCACTACAGCATTACCTGTACATTCTTTCTGTTGCACTTTTCCTAACCTCACGGCTGGTGGCCATTAACCACTATGTTGCACTTTGGTGTTCGGACTTTCCTCCATTCGACTAAACGAACAGCGATAAGGCGATCTGCTTTGTGCAAATGTACAATTATCAATTTCCATTTTCCAAATTACTTAGAGCATATATTTGTTAATAACTAACAATAAATACAAGGCAAAGACTCTAAGATTTTAAACTGAATTTTTAACTTTGTTATTCTAATTAATTAACGTTTCAGCTAGTATAATATGATGCTGAAACAAGTTCAGTATAAAATGGAACACTTTGTAGTATCGGCTAGAAAATATAGACCACAAACATTTAAAGATGTTGTTGGTCAGCAGGCTATTACAAATACCTTATTGAATGCTATTGAAAATAATCATCTTGCTCAAGCCTTATTATTTACAGGTCCTCGTGGTGTTGGTAAAACAACATGTGCTCGTATTCTAGCAAAAATGATTAATAGTGATGGAAATGAAGTTGAAGATGAAGATTTTGCATTTAATATTTTTGAACTGGATGCTGCATCAAACAATGGTGTTGACCAGATTAGAGAGCTTACAGATCAAGTAAGGATTCCTCCACAGGTTGGGAAATATAAAGTATATATTATTGATGAGGTACACATGTTATCTCAAGCTGCCTTTAATGCGTTTTTGAAAACATTAGAAGAACCTCCAAAACATTGCATTTTTATTCTTGCTACTACTGAAAAGCATAAAATTATTCCAACCATTTTATCTCGCTGTCAGATATTTGATTTCAAACGAATTACAGTAAAAGATTCCAAAGAATATTTAAAATACATTGCTGAAGAACAAAACATTACAGCTGAAGACGATGCCTTACACATTATCGCTCAAAAAGCAGATGGAGCTATGCGTGATGCACTTTCCATTTTTGATCGTGTGGTAAGTTTTTCTGGTAAAAATTTAACTAGACAGGCTGTTACCGAAAATTTAAATGTCCTTGATTACGAAACTTATTTTTCAAGTACAGATTATATTCTTGAAAATAACATTCCAAATCTTTTAGTTCAATTTAATCATATTATTGCTAAAGGATTCGATGGGCATCATTATATAGCTGGTTTAGCCTCTCACTTTAGAGATTTATTAGTTTGTAAAAACTCTGAAACTATAGAATTACTAGAAGTTGGAGACGAGACCAAAGAAAAATATCTTATCCAATCAAAAAAGGCTTCACAAGCATTCCTACTCAAAGGAATAGACCTAGCAAATGAGTGTGATTTAAAATATAAGTCCAGTAGGAATCAAAGACTACTTGTAGAATTATGCCTTATGCAACTTGCCTCTATCACTTTTGATGGAGAAAAAAAAAATAGCAAAAACTTCATAATTCCTGCTAGTTACTTTAAAGCGAAAGGCATTACTCCAAAACCCGTTAAGGTACCAGAAAATAAAAAAGTAATCCAACAGGTAGTTCAAACAGAAAA
>DFBO01000067.1:2528-5128 GCA_002366675.1 Flavobacteriaceae bacterium UBA3078 | reverse complement strand
TTTAAAAATCTAATTCTTCGGGAACTTCTATTTCTAATATGGTTCCTTCAGAATTTTCATCTGGATTATAATTAGCGCAATCTACTTCAATGGAAAGTTCTAATGGTTTCTCGAATTCAGATTTCGAGATATCTAAATCTTTATCTTCGTAGCAACTTTTCATATAAACGCCCCAAATTGGTAAAGCCATTGCAGCTCCTTGACCATAAGTAATAGTTCTAAAGTGTGCTGCTCTATCCTCTGCTCCAACCCAAACACCAGTTACTAAATTTGGGACCATTCCCATAAACCAACCATCACTTTGATTTTGAGTCGTTCCTGTTTTACCAGCAATAGCATTTTTAAATTCGTAAGGATATCCTGTAACAACCTCTCTATAATCTGCTCTATACTTTTCACGACCAGTTCCTCTCAAACGTGCTCCAGAACCTGATTGTGTTACACCTTCCATAAGCTTAACTGTTACATAAGCCGTTTCTTCACTTAAAACGTCTCTTGCTTCTGGAGTAAACTGGTATAATATAGTGCCATTTTTATCTTCAATATGTGTTACCATAACGGGTTTTGTATAAACACCTTTGTTAGCAAATGTCGCATAAGCAGCAACCATTTCATAGACACTTAAATCTGGAGTTCCTAATGCAATAGAAGGAACAACAGGGATATTAGATTCAACCCCAAGTTTTTTTACTAAATCCACAACAGGTTGTGGGCCCACTTTATCCATTAATCTAGCAGTAATAGTATTAACAGAGTTTGCTAAAGCATCTTTTAAAGTTTTAGTACCTCCATATTTATTTCCATCATTTTTTGGTGTCCAAGGCTCTGGGTTTCCATATTTATTTGCTTCAATAGTAATTTGCGTATCAGGTAACTCATCGCAAGGAGAAAGGTGTAATTGATCTATGGCAGTTGCATAAACAAATGGTTTGAATGTAGATCCTACTTGTCTGCGTCCTTGCTTTACATGGTCGTATTGAAAATGTCTGTAATTCATGCCACCAACCCAAGCTTTTACGTGTCCTGTTTGGGGATCCATAGACATCATTCCAGGATGAAGAAAAGATTTGTAATAACGCATAGAATCTATCGGTTTCATAATAGTATCTATTTCTCCTTTCCAAGAAAAGATGCTCATTTGTGTAGGCTTATCGAAAGATGCAATAATGTCTTCATCGTCTATTTTTAAATCGTATTTCATGTGTCTCCAACGTTCGCTTTGTTTCATGGAACGCTTCATAAGTGCATCAATTTCAGATTGGTCTAACTCTAAAAAAGGAGCTGTTGGGTTTCTATCTGGTGTGTTTTGATGGTCAAATTCTGCTTGAAGTCGTGGCATGTGTTGCAGCATAGCATCTTCGGCATATTTCTGCATTCTAGAGTCTATAGTTGTATAAACTTTTAAACCATCTCTATATAGATTATATTTTTCACCATCTGGTTTCGGATTATTTTTTATCCAATCTTTCATATAACCATCTAAATATGCTCTGAAATAAGTTGCTATTCCATCACGATGCGATTGTGGTGTATAACGTAAGTCTAAGTCTGTTTTTTGAAGAGAGTCCATCTCCTTTTCAGAAATATAGTCATACTTCTCCATTTGTGATAAAACCACATTTCTTCTATTTCTAGTACCTATTGGATTTCTATGATCTCTAGGATTATAAAGTGACGAGTTTTTAAACATCCCAACCAACATGGCAGATTCTTTAATGTCTAATTCTTTAGGTTCTTTATCGAAATAAATACTTGCAGCCGAACGTATACCATCGCCATTATTACCAAAATCGTAAATATTAAAATACATGGTAATAATTTCTTCTTTGGTATATTGACGTTCTAATTTTATAGCAATAATCCACTCCTTTAACTTTTGGGTAATTCTGCTTAATGTATTTGTAGAAGCTACACCAACAAATAATTGTCTGGATAATTGCTGCGAAATGGTACTTGCTCCACCTTTACTTCCTAAAAACACAAAGGCTCTTATAGTTCCACGAGCATCAATTCCTGAATGGTCATAATATCGTGCATCTTCAGTAGCAATTAAAGCATCTACTAAGTGTTTTGGCAAATCGTTATAACCTACAGGAGTTCTATTGTCATTAAAATAAAACTTTCCTAATGTTTTTCCATCTGAAGAAATAATTTCTGTTGCCAGATTTGTTTTAGGATTTTCTAAAACTGTATAATCTGGTAAATCCCCAAAAACGCCCCATGATGCTAATAAAAATAGCATAATAACTAATAAAATGCCTGCTATAAATAATTTCCAGAACCATCTAACATAGCTAGAAAAATCTTGATTCTTTTGTGTTTGTTTCTTTTGTGCTTTAGCCATAAATTTATTTTGCAGCTGGTTCTTCTATTCTAAATCCAACATCTGTAATCCCTTCCAAATTAACAACGCCATTTGCTTTTCCGTTTTCTCTCATGGCTTGTTGAATCTTTACTATGTATTCTCCAGATTCGTTAAAAACAACGTTCTCTTTATACCACAATTTGTTTTCTTTAACCTCAGCAAACCCTGTGCCTAAAAATTCGCCATTTGGTTTTGCCATTTTATATTCTAACGTATCTTTTAACGTTTTTCCATG
>DFBO01000067.1:0-2421 GCA_002366675.1 Flavobacteriaceae bacterium UBA3078 | reverse complement strand
ATTTGGTACTGATTTGTATTTGTCGAATACACGATTAGAATCGCAGGACGCTAATAAAACAACTAAAAGCAGGAACAAGACACTATTTCGCATTTTTTGCTTTGTTTTGTGGTTTTCTACCTCTTTTATTCCTTCTGTTATTTTTTTTCTTTCTATTTGTTCCTTTAGAATCAAATCTGGTTAAACTGTCTTGTCCTACAACGTTTTCAAATTCAGTTTTAGTATTATCAATTAATTCAGAAGCATATTCTTCTAAACTAGCTACTTTTTGTTTTTTCTTATTTAGTTCTAAAATCTCTCTTGCTTGAGCTTTAGTTATTACATGCCAATTATTCCACTCTCCTTCATAAGCATACCAAAGATGTCCTTTAAAAATATCTGTTTTCTGACAAACGGCTACACCTTTTTCGGTTATAAGTTTCTCGTCTGTTTTTGGAAAATCTTTTAGTGCATCTAAATAGGTGTCAAGCTCGTAATTTAAACAACATTTAAGTTTCCCACATTGACCAGCAAGTTTTTGTGGATTTAGTGATAGTTGTTGGTAGCGTGCAGCCGAAGTACTTACTGAACGAAAATCGGTTAACCAAGTTGAACAGCATAACTCTCTACCACAAGAACCTATTCCACCAAGTCTAGATGCTTCTTGACGAAAACCAACTTGTTTCATTTCGATACGCGTTTTAAACTCTCTTGCATAGAGCTTAATTAACTCTCTAAAATCGACGCGATCTTCTGCTGTGTAATAAAAAGTAGCTTTGCTTCCATCTCCTTGAAACTCGATGTCAGAAATTTTCATTTGCAAATTAATGTCTATTGCAAACTGACGAGCCTTGACTTTCATTGGTTCTTCTTTATCTCTATAGTCTGACCAAATGTCAATATCTTTTTGTGTTGCTTTTCTATATATTTTTAGAACATCTTCTTCTATAGAGAATTTTTTGCGTTTTATTTGAACTCTAACAAGTTCGCCTGTAAGTGTAACCATACCTACATCATGACCAAATGGTGCTTGAGTTGCTACAATATCTCCAATACTTAATGTTAAATTTCCAGTGTTTTTATAATAATGTTTTCTTCCGTTTTTAAAACGGACTTCTACCCAATCGAAAGGTTTTTCATCATTAGGAAGAGACATATTTGCAAGCCAATCGAAAACAGTTAATTTATTACAACTATCTGTTCCACATGTTCCATTATTCTTACAACCTTTAGGCTGACCGTCTTTCCCAGTTGCGCAACTGTTACAAGCCATAAATTAATGATATATTGATTCTGAAAATACAATTTTTCAGAAGAAAATTAATACTAATTCTGTTTATTTATAATTTTTACTACTGTGAAAACTATAAACTAAAGTTTTACTTTAGATTGTAAAGGTAAGATTATTCTACGGACTTTAAAATAGCTTTTTTAATTGAACTCAATTTCGTAATTAAGCCTGTTTGACAAGGATTTTAACTCTTTTTCAGACTTGAAGATATTTGAAAATAATTGATTGCTCCAACCTATTTTCTTAGAATAACTATTAAAATTTTCATCCTTCCAGTCGAAACCTTCTTTCCAGAATTTTTGTGGAGAAACATAACAAAAGGTATAATCGAAAATCAAACTAGATGCATTCGCACTTTGATTTTTAGGGATGGCATCTGGTGCTAATAATGTAATATGATTGTCTTTACATTTTTTTCTTATGTCATGAATTAATTGAGGATACTCGTCTCTTATGTTATCTAAATCGAAATCGTTGTATTCTGTATTTCCTATTTTCTGAATGGGACGAATTTGAAGAATATCGAAACTTTCTCCATTAAAGTGTTTAAAGAAATCTACTAATTCATAAAAATTATCTTTGTTGAAGGTGTAATTGATTCGCACTTTAAAATTATACTCTTTTTTCAACTTTTCGAAGGCTTTAAAAGCATTATGAAATTTTTCGTAACTGGCCTTTTTCATAAAATTTTCATAGCTCTCTTTATGTACACCATGTAATGAAATAGTAAACTCATCTAATCCAGATTTTAAAAGGGCTTCAATTTTTTCTTCGTCTAGTAAATTGGCATTTGTTGTAATAGAAATATAAGGCACTTTGTAGGCTTTACCTAATTGAACAACATTAACCAAATCTTTATATAAAGTTGGTTCTGTACCACAGCCAATTTGAAGTTTTAAAGCGCGTTTAAAAATGGTTTTTGCTACTTGTTCTAATTCTTCATTCTTAAATTGACCTTTAAGAGTTTTTACATAATCAGCATCAGTAAAATAACACATTTTACAACGTAAATTACAAGCCATTACAGGATCCAGATTTACAGCTAAATAACGTTGGTTAAACTTATGCAACAAATAAAGCGCTAGAAATTTAATTCTATGGCTTTTAATTTTTCTATTAAGTTGTAAAAGTTTGTATATATTCATTATTTA